>DAITPL010000220.1:0-1017 GCA_036833615.1 Rhodanobacter sp. | reverse complement strand
CAAACGCATTCGCCATGCTCTCCATGCGCTGCACGACGTACAGCACGCCGGTCAGGTTGATGGGCAGCAGCATCCATGCGGCGGCAATCAGCGCTGCGACGATGCCAGGGTGCGTGGTTGTGTGGTCGCGTATGTTGGGAACGACTTCAGCCGCGGTGCTCTCGCTTGTGCGCTGCGCGCCTACGGGAGAAGACCGCCCGGTTTGGCGCAACTCGAGGCGCAACAGCATCCGCGCCAGCCAGAACACCAGCAGTCCGTTCAACAAGTGGATGAGCAGGTTGGTCAGCTTCCACCAGAACGGATCGAGGCCGGCAGCCAGATAATTTGCCGCAAAACTCAACGAGGCCAGCGGCCGTTTGAACTCGCTCGCGGGGGAGGACAAGGCAGCGCGCACCAGTGACGGCACGCTGGCCTCGGTTGGTTGCACGCCCTTGTTGTCGACGATGTTGGGGAAGTCGTCGAACAGGAAGCCGCCGTGCAATCCCGACCAGTAGACAACGACCGTGAGCAGCAGCGCAGCCGCCAGCAGCCATGGCACCCATGACGAACGAGATGGAGAAAGACGCATCAGCGAGCCGGGCCTGGGTCAGTGACAGAACGCGCAGTATTGGCGTTGTTGGCTGCCGCGTCGAGGCTGAGCTGCTGGCGCAGGTGCTCCAGTTCGTGCGGCCAGTAGTTTTGTCGCGCCAATACCCACGCGTGCAGCATCGGCATGCCAAATCCGGGTGGCGTCACGTTTTTTTCCACGTGCCGGTAATGATCCAGCAGCTGCAGACCTTGCGCCGGATAGCCTGCGGCACCGAGGGTGGCGGCGGCTTGCAGCGCCATGCCCGGTCGCACCTGCAGATCCAGCGCCTTGGTGAAATCAGCCAATGCCGCGTCGGGTTGCCGTTGCGCCAGCGCGATACGTCCGCGCAGATAAGTGAGGTCTTGCTGTGGCCCGGTGGTACCCAATTTCGGGTTGTGCAAGCCGGCGCTGATCAGCTCACGCAAATCAGCCAGGCTCAGTCCGCGACA
>DAITPL010000219.1:0-1147 GCA_036833615.1 Rhodanobacter sp. | reverse complement strand
CGCGCGCTGGATCTTGATCTCCTGGTCGCGATAGATATCGGCCACTTCGTCCGGTGCACCGTAACTGCCAACGACGTGTTCCAGCATCGCCGCCTCGCTGCGTTCCGGCTGGTCGGCCAGCTCGGCGCGCAGGTGTTCCTCCGCGTCGTACAACGCGTCCTGGACCAGCGCGGGGTCGGCACCGCGCAAGGCGGTGCGCAGCTGCTCGAGATATTCGGCGATGGTGTGTGGCGTATTCATGACACCCCTCCTTGCAAGACGTTGTCGACGGAATCGCGGGTGGCGATCCATGCCGCGGTCCACGCGCGCAATGCTTCGCGCCCGGGTCTGGTAATGCGGTAGTAGCGACGGGGCGGGCCGCTGACCGAAGGTTCAACCTCACTGGCCAGCAACCCTGCGGCTTCAAGATTGCGCAGCACCGGATACAGCGCGCTTTGCTTGCCAGCCAAAACTCCCTCGCCCACCGGCTCCAGTTGCCTGGCGATCTGGTAGCCATACAGGGGGTGCCGCGATTGGCTCAACACGGCCAGCAGCACCAGCGCCACCGTGCCGCTGGAAAGCTCTTTCTGGAACTTTTTCAATTGGATGGCGCCTTCGTCCACTGGCCTGCCCGCCCTGCCCATCTTGAATGGAGTGAACGATAGTGTGAACTTGACACTAGTGCACGGGCCGGAAGTCATGCCCCAACAGCTCCACGCCACGCCTCTGCTAAGTTGCAGTCGGATCGCTTCGTTCATTCGTTCGCTGCCGGGGACCGCCATGCGTCATTACTGTCTCATCGCCGCACTGGCCCTGGCCAGCTGCCTGTTGTCACCGCCTACGATCGCCGCCGGGCAGAGCAAGCCCTCCCCGAGCGCCAGCGAGTTGCTGGCCCAGTCCACACCCGCCGAATGGCGTCGCCCCGACCCGCAGAACCTCCTGGTCATGCAACTGGCCAGCGGCCGCGTGGTGATTGAGCTGGCACCGGCTTTCACGCCATTGCACGCGGCGAACATCCGCACGCTGGTGCGCGAGCATTACTTCGACGGGCTCGCCGTGATCCGCGTGCAGGACAATTTCGTGACCCAGTGGGGCGCGCCGGAAGATGCGGAGAACGGTTACCACGTACCGGCCAAATCCCTGGGTACGGCCAAGGTCACGTTGCCGC
>DAITPL010000218.1:0-1184 GCA_036833615.1 Rhodanobacter sp. | reverse complement strand
AAAAATGCCTGGTCAACCAGCGCGAGATCCACCGCGATACGCTGGGCTTCAACGAAGCGTTGCGCTCGGCGTTGCGCGAGGACCCGGACTTCATCCTGGTTGGCGAGTTGCGTGACCTGGAAACCATTCGCCTGGCGCTGACCGCCGCGGAAACCGGCCACCTGGTGTTCGCCACCGTGCATACCAGTTCGGCGGCCAAGACCATCGATCGCATCATCGACGTGTTCCCCGCCGGCGAAAAGCCGATGGTGCGCTCGATGTTGTCCGAGTCGTTGCGCGCCGTGGTGTCGCAGTCGTTGCTGAAAAAGGTGGGCGGCGGGCGCATGGCCGCGCACGAGGTGATGGTCGGCATTCCCGCCATCCGCAACCTGATCCGCGAAGACAAGGTGGCGCAGATGTACTCGGCCATCCAGACTGGCCAGCAATTCGGCATGCAGACGCTTGATCAGTGCCTGCAGGATCTGGTCAAGCGTGGGGTGGTGTCGCGCCACGAAGCATCCGGCTACGCCAAGAGCAAGGACCTGTTCAAGTAAGCGTTGGAGAAGGGAGTGTCATGGTCGGGCTTGCTGTTATTGACGTTTGGCGCATCCTTGCCATTGACCCCCGTTTCCCGTGGCACGTCTCCGCTCCGCTATCTCGAGGGCACACCCCATGAGCGACTTTGATTTCACCTCGTTCCTCAAGTTGATGGTGCACAAGAAGGCCTCCGACTTGTTCATCACGACCGGCGTACCACCGTCACTGAAAGTGCAAGGGCGCATCGTGCCGGTGACGCAGAGCCCGCTGAGCGTGCAGCAGTCGCGCGACATGGTGCTGAATGTGATGACGCCCGGGCAGCGCGAGGAGTTCGAGAAGACCCACGAATGCCAGTTTGCGATTTCCGCCCAGGGCGTCGGCCGGTTCCGCGTATCGTGCTTCTACCAGCGCAATTGTGTGGGCATGGTGTTGCGGCGAATCGAGTCGAAGATCCCGACCGTCGAGGAGCTGCACCTGCCACCGGTAGTCCAGCAACTGGCGATGACCAAGCGCGGCATCATCATTTTTGTCGGCGGCACGGGTACCGGCAAATCCACTTCGCTGGCGGCGATGATCGGCTATCGCAACCAGAATTCGAGCGGCCACATCATCACCATCGAGGACCCGATCGAGTACGTGCACAAGCACGAGGGCTGCATCATCACCCA
>DAITPL010000217.1:0-1207 GCA_036833615.1 Rhodanobacter sp. | reverse complement strand
CGGTGATGGTGCCGGAAATCATGAGCGGCACACGCGCACCCCGCTGGTGGAACAGCTCGCTCAGCGCAAACAAGGCCGCCTTGGCATTGAGCGTGTCGAAGATTGTTTCCACCATCAATACGTCCGCGCCGCCGTCGATCAGGCCACTGGCCGCTTCGGTGTAGCTGTCGACCAGCTCCTGGAACGTGACGTTGCGAAAGCCGGGGTCGTTGACGTCGGGGGACAGCGATGCAGTGCGGCTGGTGGGGCCGAGTACGCCGATCACGAAGCGTGGTTGCCCAGGAGTGGCGGCTGTCATTGCGTCACAGGCGGCGCGGGCGATGCGCGCGCCTTCGCGGTTCAACTCCGCTGCCAGATGCTGCAGGTGATAATCCGCCTGACTGATGCGGGTGGAGTTGAATGTGTTGGTCTCCACCAGGTCTGCGCCGGCCTGCAGGTAAGCGTCGTGCACGCCACGAATGACGGCTGGCTGGGTCAGGTTGAGCAGGTCGTTGTCGCCTTTCAGGTCGTAGCCGCCGGGCCGGTCACTCGCGGTGGTGGCGGGTGCCTGGCGGTCGAACCCGTCCGCAAAACGCTCGCCGCGAAAGCCGGCTTCGTCCAGCGCCGCGGCCTGCAACATCGTACCCATGGCGCCGTCGATGATCAGGATGCGTTGCAGCAGCGCGTGCTCAAGCAACGCGACGCGGTCCGGATGTAGCCAGGGCAGGGTGCTCATGGGGCGGTTCTCGATGGTTGCCTGAGGCGGGAATGTTGTGTTGGGCGTAGTACGCGCGGCGAAGGGACCCGGCCGGTGACCGGCGGTAATGCATTGACGCTCATGGCCTGCGTGCGAGCAGGCTGATGACTTCAAAATGTGGCGCCTTGCGTTCGCGGCTGAGACGCGTGCAGCTGATCACCTGCAGCCCGGCGGCCTTGGCGAAGCCCGCCAACTGCTCGCTGCGGAAGCCCAGGTTGCGGTGGTCGAACGGCTCTACCACGGCGCGGTGGTCGTGCTTGCCCAACGTGACCGCCAGCAGACGGCCGCTCGGGCGCAGGAAACGTGCGGCTTCGGCCACGGCTTGGGGTGGATGTTCCGCATAAGTCAGTGCGTGCAGCATCAGCACCAGATCGAAACGTTGCTTGCCCATGTGCAATGCGTGCATGTCGCCGTGGCGCACTTGCACGTTGGGAAACCCCTGCAGGCGTTTGCTGGCGGCCTCGACCACCC
>DAITPL010000216.1:0-1465 GCA_036833615.1 Rhodanobacter sp. | reverse complement strand
GGCCAGCTGCAAGCGTTCCGCGCACAACTGGTGCTGGGCGTTGAACAACCTGCGGTACGCCAGCAGGATCACGCCCAGTGTGCCCAGTGCCGTGGCGGCGGCGATCATGAACATGATCACGATCTGGTAGCGCACTGCGTCGGCGGGCGCGGCGCCGGCCAGCAGTTGGCCGGTCATCATGCCGGGCAGGCTGACCACGCCCATCACCATCATGGAGTTGATGGTCGGGATCATGCCGGTGCGCAAGGCGTCATTGAGCAGCAGGTGAGCCGCTTCCCAGCGCGTGGCGCCGAGTGCCAGGTCGCTCTCGATGATGCCGGCGCCGGCCGCGACGCCTTCCATGAAGCGGTCCAGTGCCAGCGATATCCCGCTCAGGATATTGCCCAGCACCATGCCCAACAGCGGGATGGTGTATTGCGGCGCGTACCAGGGCGAGACGTCGAGGATGCCGAGTACGCCGGCGCCGGTGACCACAAACGCGGCGCCCAGCACGGTGACCACGCTGTCCCGGTACACGCCGGCGAAGCGCCGTTTGGTGCGATGCACGGCGGCAATGCCGGCCAGCGCCGACATCACCAGGCCGATACCGAGCACCGGCAGCGGCGTCTCCAGTTCGAACACCGATTGCAGAATGAAGCCGACCAGCAGCAGCTGCACGACCATGCGCGCGCTGGCCACCAGCAGCGTCTTCGCCAACCCCAGGCGCAGCCAGACCGAGATGGCCACGTTGACCAGAATCAGCACGGCGGCGAACACGAGCTGCCAGTTGCCGAGGTTGATGTAATCCGTACTCATGACGCGGACTGCAGCGACAGCACGCGGCTGGTAACGCGCCCCAACTGGGCGCTGTCATGGCTGGTCCACACCAATGCGTGACCAGGTGATGCGTCGAGCCAATGTGCGAGCAGTTGCTCGATCGCGCTGACGGTGCCGGCGTCGAGCGACGCGGTGGGTTCGTCCAGCAGCAACACGTCGGGTGCGACCAGCAAGGCGCGCAACACGGCCACGATTTGTGCTTCGCCGCCGGACAGGCGTTCGGCGCGTTGGCGCAGGAAACCCACGTCGCGTCCGACCGCCTGCAGCAGGGTGCGTGCCTGCGTCTCCGGAAACGCCTGCGCGCGGCGCAGACGGAATGCAAACGGTGCGCGCAGTGCCGCTTCCACCGTGCCCTCGCGCAGCGCCGGGCGTTGCGGCACGTATACCACCCGCGCACGGTAGGCCGGCATCGACCACTGCACCAGCGCGCGTTCGCAAAACACCAGCGTGCCGGACTGCAGCGGCTCCAGTCCCGCCAGCGTGCGCAACAACAGCGTCTTGCCGCTGCCCGACGGGCCGGTGATGCCAAGCCGTTCGCCCGCGTGCAGGGTCAGGTCGAGATCCTGCCATAGCCATCGGCCATCGATATGGATGGCCAAATGCCGCGTTTGCAGCAACACGCTGCCCGCAGTCAGTCGGTGCCCGGCGG
>DAITPL010000215.1:0-1537 GCA_036833615.1 Rhodanobacter sp. | reverse complement strand
CGACCTGGGAACACTTCAACGAGCTCGATCGCAAGGGCCTGATGATGTACGGGCAGATGACCGCCGGCTCGTGGATCTACATCGGCTCGCAGGGCATCATCCAGGGCACCTACGAAACCTTCGTGGAGATGGCGTGCCAGTACTACGCCGGCAACCTGCAAGGGCGCTGGATCCTCACCGCGGGCCTCGGCGGCATGGGTGCAGCGCAACCGCTGGCCGCGGTGATGGCCGGCGCATGCATGCTCGCGATCGAGTGCCAGCAGTCGCGCATCGATTTCCGCCTGAAGACGCGCTACGTCGATGAACAGGCGACCGATCTGGATGACGCGCTGGCACGTATCGCCGAGTACACCAAGGCCGGCGCGGCCAAATCCATCGCGCTGCTCGGCAACGCCGCCGACGTGCTGCCCGAACTCGTGCGCCGCGGCGTCAGGCCCGACGCCGTCACCGACCAGACCAGCGCGCACGACCCCGTCAATGGCTACCTGCCGCAAGGCTGGACGCTGGAGCAGTGGTTCGAACGCCGCAAGAGCGACCCGGTCGGCACCGCGCGCGCCGCCAAGCTGTCGATGAAGACCCACGTGGAGGCGATGCTTGCCTTCCACGCGCAAGGCATCCCGACGTTCGACTACGGCAACAACATCCGCCAGATGGCGCAGGACGTCGGCTGCGAAAACGCGTTCGCGTTCCCCGGCTTCGTGCCCGCCTTCGTGCGCCCGCTGTTCTGCCGCGGCATCGGCCCGTTCCGCTGGGTCGCGCTGTCCGGCGACCCGGAAGACATCTACAAGACCGACGCCAAGGTCAAGGAACTCATCCCCGACGACCCGCACCTGCACCACTGGCTGGACATGGCGAAAGAGCGCATCAGCTTCCAGGGCCTGCCCGCACGCATCTGCTGGGTCGGCCTGGGCCAGCGCGACAAGCTCGGCCTCGCCTTCAACGAAATGGTGCGCAACGGCGAGCTGAAAGCGCCGGTGGTCATCGGCCGCGACCACCTCGACTCCGGCAGCGTCGCCTCACCCAACCGCGAAACCGAATCCATGAAGGACGGCAGCGACGCCGTCAGCGACTGGCCGCTGCTCAACGCGATGTTGAACGTCGCCGGTGGCGCCACGTGGGTCTCGCTGCATCACGGCGGCGGAGTGGGGATGGGGTATTCGCAACACAGCGGCTTGGTGGTCGTGTGCGACGGCACGGTTGAGGCGGACAAGCGGATTGCGCGAGTGTTGTGGAACGATCCGGGCACCGGCGTGATGCGGCATGCGGATGCGGGGTATGAGATTGCTGTGGAGTGTGCGAGGGAGCGGGGGTTGAAGCTGCCGATGGTTTGAGCGCCTGATGCGTGGTGCCACTTGGCCAGGACGTGTACGGATACGGCTTGTTCAAGATGCAAAGGGAACTGCGAACCGTGCGGCCGAAGGTTACCGCAAGCGAGTTTGTGATCCGGGTGGCATGAGCTAATCGCTTTTTGAAGCTAATCTGTGGACTTGCCCGGCTCTGGTAGACACTTCAGCCCTATGATTGGACTTGCCCGGCT
>DAITPL010000214.1:0-1603 GCA_036833615.1 Rhodanobacter sp. | reverse complement strand
TGTCGTTGATGGTGATGTACAGCGCGTGCTCGAACAGCGGCGACTTGATCTTGAACGTGGAGCCGACCAGGGTTTCCGGGCGCTCCAGGCTCTCGTGCATCTGGATCACCTCGGCCATCGGCGGCGCCTTGGACGTGCTGGCGGCAGCCGACGCGGCATCGCGCTTGTCATCGGGCTGGACCACGCTGTAGCCGGTGATTTTTTGATCGATCTTGGTAGCCATGAGTGTGCTTCTGTGCAAGGTGGTACTGGGATGAGGGGGCGTGCGGTGGAAAGTGCACCCGGCCCGGCACCGTGCCGAACCGGATGCAATGCACCATCGTGTTGCCGACGGCCGGCGACAGCACCACTGGGAGCCGTTGCCTGCACGCCGTCTTGCTGGCAGTGGACCACTTGACCGCGATGGAAGCGGCTTGCTGCGGGCGGACTTGGGTGCCGCCTTTGTTCAACCTTCACCGGTGGGCCGGGATTACCGGCCATCGCCTCAGAACTTGCCGTAATACCCTTCCTTCAACGCATCAAACAAATTGGCGGCCGAATGCATTTCGCCGTCGTATTCCACCTCTTCGTTGCCGGGCAGTTCGAGCACGCTGCCATCGGCCAGCTCGAAGCGGTACAGCGTGTTGGCCAGGTCCGACTCCTTGACCAGCACGCCCTGGAACGCCGCCGGATTGAAGCGGAACGTGGTGCACCCCTTCAGGCCCTGCTTGTACGCGTACAGGTAAATGTTCTTGAAGTCTTCGTACGGGTAATCGGTGGGCACGTTGGCGGTCTTGGAAATGGACGAGTCAATCCACTTTTGCGAGGCTGCCTGCATGTCCACATGCTGCTTCGGACTGATGTCGTCGGCGGCGACAAAGTAGTCGGGCAGCTTGTTCTCGGCGTCATCGGTCGCGGGCTTGGCCTCGGCGTTGATCAGCGCGCGATAGGCGAGCAACTCGTAGCTGAGCACCTCGACCTTTTCCTTGGACTTCTTGCCTTCGCGGATCACGTTGCGCGAATAGCTGTGCGCGAAGCTCGGCTCGATGCCGTTGCTGGCGTTGTTGGCCAGCGACAGCGAGATCGTGCCGGTGGGCGCGATGGAGCTGTGATGGGTGAAGCGCGCGCCGGTTGCGGCCAGGGCCTCGACCAGTTCCGGTTTCACGCCGGCAATGCGCTGCATGTAACGCGAGTATTTGGCGTGCAGTACGCGACCGGGGATGCTGTCACCCAATTTGTAGCCATCCGCGCGCATTTCCGGGCGCTTGCGCAGCATGTCGCCGGTGACGGTGAAGTCCTGGGTGAGGATCGGTGCCGGGCCTTTTTCCCTGGCCAGCTCCAGCGCCACTTCCCAGCCGGCGAGTGCCATCTCGCGCGACACTTCGTCGGTAAACGCCACCGCCTCGGCGCTGCCATAGCGGTGCTTGAGCATGGTCAGCGTGGAGCCCAAACCGAGAAAGCCCATGCCGTGGCGGCGCTTGGACGCGATTTCCTCGCGCTGCCGGGCCAGCGGCAGGCCGTTGATCTCCACCACGTTGTCCAGCATGCGCGTGAACACCTTGACCACCGCGCGGTATTCGTCCCAGTCAAAGCGCGCCTTGGGCCCGAACGGATCACGCACGAA
>DAITPL010000213.1:0-1635 GCA_036833615.1 Rhodanobacter sp. | reverse complement strand
ACGTCCAGCACACCGCGGGCAATCGCCTCGAAGTGACGCAGCATCGACAGATGCGCAACGCCATTGATCAATTTGCGCGGCAGCGTGTCATGGAAAAAATCCACGATCTGCGGCTGGCCGACCAGAATCAGCAACGCGCACACCAGCGCGGTGAGGATGAACGCCACCACCTGACTGCGGGTCAGCGCCGACAGGCATGCGCCAATGGCGACAAACGTGCCGGCCATCAGCCAGCTGCCCAGATAGCTGGCCACGATCACCGGGTTGTCCGGTGTTCCGAGGTAGTTGACCGTGATCCAGATCGGGAACGTCAGCGCCAGCGCCAGGCCGATGAATACCCAGGCCGCAAGAAACTTTCCCGCCACCGCCTGCCACAACGTCAACGGCAAGGTGAGCAGCAACTCAAGCGTGCCGCCATTGGCCTCCTCTGCCCACATGCGCATGGTGATGGCCGGTACCAGGATCAGATACAACCACGGGTGCATGATGAAAAACGGCTGCAGGTCAGCCAGGCCACGTTCGTAAAAGTCACCCACGTAGAACGTCAGGATGCCGCTGACCACCAGAAACATCACCAGAAACACATAAGCCACCGGGGTGACGAAATAGCTGCGCAGCTCGCGGCGCATGACGGCGATGACCGGACTCATGCGTGGTGCTCCAGGGCAACAGTACGCTCCGCACCGTCGGCCGTGATCTGGCGGAACACCTCATCCAGGCGGCCACGCTCAAGCTGGATCTCCGATACCTGCAGACCCTGCTCGCGCAACAGCTGCTCGACCGCCTCGAAAACCCGCTCGCCCGGCTTGGGAAACACGGTGGTGCGGCCATCCAGCGCGTCCACCTCGATCGCCGCCACCTGGGGCAGACGACCCAGCATCTCCTGCGTCATGCCGCTGCCCGGTGCGCTGAAAGAAACCGCGCCGTGATAACGCGAGCGCTGCTCGAGCTCCACCGGTGTTGCATCCGCGAGCAACTTGCCATGGGCGATGATCACCACGCGATTGCACAGCGCGTGCACTTCCTCCAGCAAATGGGTGGATATCAGGATCGTGCGATTGCGTGCCATGACGTCAATCAGGCGCCGCACGGCGTGCTTCTGGTTGGGATCCAGGCCATCAGTGGGCTCATCGAGCATCAACACCGGGGGATCATGCAGGATGGCCTGCGCCAGGCCCACGCGTCGGCGCAGGCCCTTGGACAAGGTGTCGATGCAACTGTCCAGCACCTCCTCCAGTTGCAATTGCTGCACTACCTCGTCGAACCGCCGCCGGCCGGCTTCCGTGTGCATGCCGCGCATGCGCTGGATGAATTGCAAAAACTCATGCACGGTCATTTCGGCGTAGCTCGGCGCCCCTTCCGGCAGATAACCGAGTGCGCGCTTGGCCTTGAGTGGCTCGTGGCTGACGTCATGCCCGCACACCCGCGCCGTGCCGGAGCTTGGCACCAGAAAGCCGGCGATCATGCGCATGGCCGTGGTTTTGCCCGCGCCATTGGGGCCGAGCAGACCCAGTACCTGTCCCGGCTCGACGCGGATGTTCAGCGCATCCACCGCGGTCAGGTTGCCATAACAGCGGGTCAACTGGTCGGTCTCGATCATGTCCGTCGCATCGTACTGCGCAGACGGCAGTTACC
>DAITPL010000212.1:0-1738 GCA_036833615.1 Rhodanobacter sp. | reverse complement strand
CGTGCTCCGTAGGGCGGGCACTGCCCGCCGGCTCCGCATCAAGCCGACCCCATCGGCACCACCCGCCGAACTCAACAAAGGACGCGTGGTCCGCTACGCGCGAAGCGTACGTCAGCGTAGCGAAAAGACGGCGGGCAGTGCCCGCCCTACCGCATGCGCAAACTCCTCAATGCAACTCAAGCAGCGTTCACTGCCGCGGCTTGCCGTGCTCCGGCAACATCCGTCGCAAGGTGTCGTCGTGCACGAAATAGTGGTGATACAGGGCCGCTGCGGCATGCAGGCCGATCAGGTAGTAACCGATCGTGCCAATCGTCTCATGGACTTCCTTGACCGAGCTGGCGAACGCCTTGTCCGGCCCGACCAGCGCGGGCAGCTCCAGACCGAAGAATGGAATCACCTTGCCGTCCGCACTCAAGGTCAGCCAGCCAAGTACCGGCATGACCACGAAAAACACATACAGCAGCGTGTGTATCAATCCGGCCAGCTGCCGCTGCCAACCCGGGACTTGCGGCGACATGCGTGGTGCCCGCGTAACGACGCGGATCGCCAGTCGCAACCACACCAGCACGAATACGCTCAGGCCCAGCATGAAGTGCCACGTCTTCAGCCCTTCGCGCAGGTCGCTGCCGCGCGGAAAGAATTCACGCAACTCGATGCAGGCGTACACGGCAATCAGCAACGCAAGCATCAACCAGTGCATGCCGATGGACAGGGAACCGTAGCGGTCGGCAGTGCTTTTCCAGCTCATGGACAATCTCGGTGATGGGTGGACGCACTTCACGTCGCCTGCGCTACCTTGACAGCATGCACTGGCCATCTGCATGCCGGGCCTGACGCGCGCCGCGCCGGGCACGTCAGGCCCCACTTCCTGCGCCCGACCGCAACAGGTGCCGCCGGATGCTGATTTCACCGGCGGCACTCGCCGTCGACGCCTGCGCCAAGCCCCGCGCCCCAGGTCATGACGGCGACGGCGTGGCCGGTAAATACAGTCTGGGGCGGTGGACGTGCACGGGACTTGAGTTCGATCAACTCAAAGCCCGATCAACTCAATGTAGGTTGATCCCGTCGCCATGAGGACTTCGCCATGTTCAAGCACATCCTGCTGCCCACCGACGGTTCCGAGCTGTCACTGCGCGCGGTCGATACCGGCATCGAGCTGGCTGCCCGGCTGGGAGCCCGCGTGTACGCGTTCCACGTGATCGCGCCGTTCCCCGCTTCGGTCTACTTCACCGAGATCATCCAGGCCAACGAGCCGACCTACACCCGGGAGGCCATCGCCAATGCCGAGCGCTATCTGGGCGACGTACGCCAGCGCGCGCAGGCCGCGGGCGTCCCCTGCGAGAGCAGCTACGAGACCGATGCACGACCCTGGTCCGTGATCGTCGGCACTGCCCGCACGCAGCGGTGCGACCTGATCGTGATGGCTTCGCATGGCTGGCGCGGCTTTGACCGCCTGTTGCTGGGCAGCGAGACGCACAAGGTAATTCTCAACGGCGACGTGCCGGTGCTGGTTTGCCGTTGAGCAGCGATACCGGCGGAGGTGCCCAGCGGACCGACGCATGAGCGAAGCACGACCACCCCAGGTGGCCAGCCGTCCCGGGCTCGACCCGGCCGAAGCGGCGCGGCGGCTGGCCGAACACGGCCCGAACCTGTTGCCAGGCAGCAAGCCGAAGGGCCTGCTCACCATCGTCCGCGGCGTGCTGACCGAGCCGATGTTCCTGATGCTGCTGGTGGCCGG
>DAITPL010000211.1:0-1812 GCA_036833615.1 Rhodanobacter sp. | reverse complement strand
TCCGCTGAGCAGGACGGCTACCGCAGCACGCCATGGGTATGGAATTCTCCCTGATTGAAATGCTTCGCGCACGCACGTGCGCACCGCGCGCTGACGTGCCCATCGGCATTGGCGACGACGGTGCCGTGCTGCGCGTGCCGGCCGGCCAGGAACTGGTGGCGGCGATCGACACGATGGTCGAGGGCGTGCATTTTCTGCCGGGCACCGCAGCTGCGGATCTCGGCTGGAAAGCGCTGGCGGTCAACCTGTCGGATCTGGCCGCGATGGGCGCCACACCGGCGTGGGCCTTGCTGGCACTGACCATGCCGCGCGCCGATGCGGCATTCGTGCAAGATTTTGCCGACGGCTTTGCGCAACTGGCGCAGCGCCATCGCGTTGCCCTGGTCGGTGGCGATACCACCAGCGGGCCCTTGAGCATCAGCGTCGCCGTACATGGCTTCGTTCCGCCGGGTATGGCATTGCCGCGTACGGGTGCGCAAGTCGGCGATGTCGTGCTGGTGACCGGCACGCTCGGTGATGCGATTGCCGGCTTGTATGCGCTGCGCGATCCGCCGCATGACGAGCCACCGCGCGCGGCATTGCGCGCAACGTTGATCGAGCGCCTGACCCGGCCCGTACCGCGCGTGGCTGCCGGCATTGCGCTGCGCGGGCTGGCCAGCGCCTGCATCGATATTTCCGACGGGCTGCTCGTCGACCTTGGACATATCTGCGTCGCCAGCGGGGTGGGGGCGGAACTTGACGCGCCATTGCTGCCGCGTTCGCCCGCGTTGCGCGAACTGCATGGCGAAGCGCAATCGCTGGAGTTTGCGCTGGGCGGTGGCGACAACTATGAGCTGTGTTTCACCGTCCCGCCGGCACAGCTGGAACAGGCGCTGGCCGATCTTGGTCGGGTCGGCTGCGGGGTCACCCGGGTTGGCCACATCGTCGCCGGTGACGGCGTGCGTGTGCGCGATGCGCAAGGGCAGTGGCTGACGCCGAAGATGCAGGGCTGGGAGCATTTTGCATGAGTGCCAGGACCACGTTGAGTGCGGATCAGCGTCACGCCTTGCTGGCGACGCCGGCGGGTTGGCTGGCATGCGGTTTTGGTTCCGGTCTGGGGCCGCTCGCACAGGGCACGTGCGGTTCGCTGGCCGCGCTGCTGCCGTGGTTGTTGCTGCGTCAGTTGGCGTTGCCGGTGTATGTGCTCGTATTGCTGGTTGGTTTTGGCGTTGGCGTGTGGGCCTGTGGTGTGGCGGGTCGCGCGCTGCACGTGGCCGATCACCGCAGCATCGTCTGGGACGAGTTCATCGGCCAGTGGATCGCGCTGCTGCCGTTGCTGATGCCTGGCCTGCTTCCGGCCGGGCACATTCCACTGGGGCTGGCGATACTCGCCGGCTTCGCGTTGTTTCGGTTGTTTGATGTGTGGAAACCGTGGCCGATCAGCTGGCTTGACCGCTACGTAAAGGGTGGTTTGGGCGTAATGATCGACGATGTGCTGGCTGGCGTCTTTGCCGCGAGCGTGCTGCTGGCAGGATTGCTGCTGCTGCGTTAGAGCTCCGCTCACGGCACGCGCAGCGCGGCGTTTGGGCAGTCTTGCTCGGTCGGAGCGCTTCCGTCGGTTACCAGGGTGGGCGGCAACCGCCGCCGAATACTTTTGATCGCGCACCTGCCGCACGCCGTCCTCTTTGAGTTCTTGGGCGAAGCGCTGGGTGCTCATGGGATCTCTTCCAATGCGCAAACCATAGGAGGGAATCGCGTACCACACGAGTCAGTCCAACGCGGGACGAAATGCCGCTTGGCTACCGCTACCATGGCGGGCGCAGCAAGTCCCCC
>DAITPL010000210.1:0-1908 GCA_036833615.1 Rhodanobacter sp. | reverse complement strand
CCGCAACCGTCTTGCCCGCGCTCCATGGTCCACAGCCACCCACGTTGCACGCCTGTACCCTCTGTCACGATGTTTGTCCGCTCCATTGAACCGATCTTCGAGGGGCGAATGGAGTCCATCAATACCTATGTATCATCCGACGTGCGGATAGCGCTTTCATGTTATTGGCTCAATATCTCCAATGAAGGCCACTTTACCTCGCCAATTACTTATGTCCATCGCCGCACTAGACTTGGCTTGTTCATCCGGTATCCCGGCCATCGCACAAGATACCTTCGTACCGTTCTGAAGCTCCTCGATTTTGCTTCCTTTGTGGCGAGGAGAAGCAACGACGTAGCGACACACTGAATCGCGGTAGGTCATGCTTTCGTCCAGCTCGATAAGCGCTTTCCCTCCGTGCTCATCATGTGTCATTTGCAATAGTTCGCCTCGGAGCGGTTGCCACTTCAAGGCTTCGCCGAGATCCCACGGATCGCTGAGCATGATTGAAATTCGCATTGGAATCACTGTTGCATCTTATCTGTTCGGACAACAGTGGCTGGCACGTCGCCAGTGGCAGTACGTTCCATTCCACCTCCGGGCATGTTGAAGTTCCGTTCAACGCGAGTTGGCGCTGAAAAACGTCCTTCAGGAACTTTCAATGTAACTCGCACTTCAGGTTTACCCGGCAGCGCTAACCGTTGCTGAGCGCGTCCAGCCGACGAATTAACCGCATCGCTCGCGTAATGCGTTCCAGGCCGACCTCCTCGAACAAGCCCGGTATCCTGCGTCGCCTTGAGCTCCGTTTTTGACATCCCCCGCTGAATTAGCTCGGTCTTAGGTGAACCCGACAACGCCTTGCCGAACGCAATGACGGCCTTCACCACGCCACCAGCATCCCCTCCCGCAGTGGCGGCTATTCCTCCGCTGGTAAGCTTTGCTTGGGCTGTGTTTATCTCGTTAAGGCGTTGAACCTGCCGAGGGAACTGACTAGCCATTACGGCTTCACCAGTCCACATGCCTGCTGTCAGAGTGCTCTGACGGCCATCCGGATCGATATGATTGATCGGGTTGTTGCTGGTGTAATCGTATCGGTTAAAGTTGAACAAATCCCCTGGGCTTGGCCCGACCGGATCCACACTCAAAAACCGCCCCACCGCCGGATCGTAATACCGCGCCTGCATGTATACGAGCCCGGTATCCGGGTCATTCACATGCCCCGTATACCCCGGCCCGCTCGGTGGCGTGCCAAGCGCTTGCGCGCCGTACGGCGCGTAGTCGAACGTCGCGATGATGTTGCCGTTGGCATCGGCCTTGGCCAGCGGCGTGCCTTGCGCATCGGTGTACACATACGTCACCGTGCCCGCCTGCGTCGGTGCACCGAGCACGGCAAAGACAAACGCCAGCCACACCAACAGCCAATGGGTAGCCGATCCCCGAGCTTGCATCCTTGACAGAATAGTCATGTCCATGCTCCTCACCGAATGGGCCCTGGCGGATCGGTCTGCGTGGTGTTGGACGCGGACCGGAACGCCGAGCAGCCGGCTGCATTGCAGGCCTGCACCGCGTATTGCAGAAGGTTCATGCCTGTGGGTGACGGCATCAACGCACTGGTGGTCGATGTCGTGGCCACGATGGTGGTGACGCCCTGATCAAGGTTGGTTCGCTGCACGTTGTAGGAAGTCGCCGTCGCCGCCGCCGTCCATGTCACGTAGTAGCTGGTGCCATGAATGTAGCTCGGCGCGGTGACCGTTGCCGGCATCGCCGGTGGCTTGCTCACCGCAACCGTCTTGCCCGCACTCCACGGCCCACAGCCACCCACGTTGCACGCCTGCACCCGGTAACCATAGCTGCCATTGCCCTTGCCGCTGATCGCCTTGCTGGTCGCCGCGCTGCTCTGGAGCGTGCTCCAGCTACCGCCGTTGACCT
>DAITPL010000209.1:0-1921 GCA_036833615.1 Rhodanobacter sp. | reverse complement strand
TGGGTCGTGTGGCGTGGCCAGTACCGGCGCTGTTGTAGGGCGGGCATTGCCCGCCGGCTTCTCGCCTCTTGCGCCCCGCTTGGGCGCAGAACGGCGGGCAGTGCCCGCCCTACGGAGCTGCAGATCCGTAGGGCGCGTCTTTATTTGCTGGCGGATGCAAGCTGCGCACACCGCCAGGGTCAGCGCTGTCGGGCGCCGACGCCGCTGATGGCCACCAGTCCCAGCAGCACCAGCAGGATGCCGAACAGTTCCATGGCCGACGGGCGCTCGCTCAGGATCAGCCAGGCCAGCAACACGCTGGTGACCGGCACGCCGAGGCTGGACACGCTGGCCACGGTGGTCGACAGCCGTTGCAGCACGATCGACCACAACCACCACGCGAGGCTCGACGCCAGCACCACGCTGTAGGTCAGCGCGGCAATGAACGGCCAGTTCCACACCATCGTGCGTTGCGGTACGGCCAGCGCGACGCCGCCGAGCACGAGCGCACCAATCAGCATCTGCCACGCCGTGAGGTTCAACAGCTCCGGCGAGTGGTGCTGAAACATGCGCTTGCTCAGCACCGTGCCGGCGGCCCAGGTGGCGCCACCGGCAATCGCCAGCGCCGTGCTCAACAAGCTGCCCATCGTGTGCCACGGCTCGATGATGCACAGCAGGCCGACCGCTGCCAGCGTCAGGCCGAGCCAGTGGCGCACGGTCGGGCGATCGCCCAGCAGCCACCACGCCAGCAACACCGCCCAGAACGGCATGGTGTAAGCGAGCAGTGCCACGTGACCGGCACCGCCACCGATCAACGCCCACTGCTCCAGACCCTGGAATGCGGCGGTCTGGAACAGGCCGATCAACGTGGTAGGCAACAACGGCGGCGGACGCAGTGACTTGCCGCTGAGCAGCAGCGCGACAAACAACACGCCCGCGCCAAGCAGGTAGCGCAACGCGGCAAAGTCCAGCGGCCCGGCGTAGGCCATTGCCTGCTTCATCACCACCCAGCTGTACGCCCAGATGAGGACGGTAACGCCGAGCGCCAACAGCGCGCCGCGAGAGGATGAGAGGGACGATGGCATGGGTAATGGCGGCACGAAAGGCGCCAGTCTAGCTGCGTCCACGGCCTTGCGTGGGTACCATCAGCGGGTATCCATCACTTGTGCAGACCATGACGTCAACCACGGAGCAACCCCGCTGCAGCTGGGCTGGCAACGATCCCTTGCTGCAGGCCTACCACGATCACGAATGGGGCACGCCGCTGCACGATGATCAACGCCTGTTCGAGTTTCTCGTGCTGGAAGGCGCGCAGGCCGGCCTGTCGTGGCGCACCGTGCTGGCCAAACGCGAGCATTACCGCAAGGTGTTTCACCAGTTCGACATTGCGCGCGTGGCGGCGATGACGGATCGCGAGCTGGAACAACTGCTGCTTGATCCGGGCATCATCCGCAATCGGTTGAAGGTGACCGCGGCGCGTGGCAATGCCAGGGTGGCACTGGATGTCATCAAGGAATTCGGCAGCCTGGATGGCTATTTATGGTCGTTTGTCGACGGCCGGCCGCTGCTCAATCGTTGGCGCAACAGCGGTGAGGTACCGGCCACTACGGCCACGTCCGATGCCATGAGCAAGGCGCTGAGGAAGCGCGGTTTCCGCTTTGTCGGCAGCACGATCTGCTACGCGTTGATGCAGGCCACCGGCATGATCAACGACCACGTGCTGGATTGCTTTCGGCATGCCGCCTGCGCGGGACAAAAAACTGCCAGACGCGAGTAAGCGGCGGTTCGCGGCGCTTCGGTCGGGCGTGTGGGGAGGGCGCGCCGGCTGCAGCAGGCCTGTCCACGAAATCTCCGGGCGCGGGCGGTCCGCGGTCAATGCCGGCGTTGGGCCAGCTGCAAGCGTTCCGCGCACAACTGGTGCTGGGCGTTGAACAACCTGCGG
>DAITPL010000208.1:0-1943 GCA_036833615.1 Rhodanobacter sp. | reverse complement strand
GTGCCGCCGGCGACGGCAGCGGTGCGGTGCTTGACTGCATCGTCATCGGTGCGGGGCCGGCGGGGTTGACGGCGGCGACGTATCTTCAACGCTTCCACCGCGACATCGTCGTGCTCGATGCCGGCGCGAGTCGCGCGCGGTGGATACCGACCACGCACAATTGTCCAGGCTTCCCGTTTGGCGTGGGGGGTGTGCAGCTGCTGGAGAAGTTGCGTACGCAAGCATGCACATATGGCGCAAACATCGTCGATGTGCGCGTGGACAAACTGGAGCGCGAGGATCGCGGTTTTGTCGCGCACGCCGGCGAGCGGCACTGGCGTGCGCGCTGCGTGCTGCTGGCCACCGGCATCGTCGACAGCATGCCGCCGATCGACGATCTGGAGGCCGCCATTGATGCGGGTGTGGTGCGGCTGTGCGCGATCTGCGATGGCTATGAGGCCAGCGACGAACGTATCGCGGTCTATGGTCCGCTGGATTCCGCGTTGCGCCACGCGTTGTTCCTGCGCACGTTTTCGCGCCAGGTCAGCGTGATCCTTGCGCAGCCCGGTGTCGCCAGTGCGGAGCAACTCGCGCAGGGACGTGCGGCGCGGGTCGCGCTGCTGCCGGTGGCGCGCAGGCTGCGGCACGAAGGCAAGACCTGTCGCGTGAGTTTTGCGCAGCACGACGAGATGGTGTTCGACACGGTGTACCCGGTGCTGGGCGAGGTCGTGCAGTCGGAGCTGGCGACCGCACTCGGCGCCCGCGCCGAGGACGGCGCATTGCGCGTGGACGACACGCAACAGACCAGCGTGGATGGCCTGTACGCGATCGGCGACGTGGTGCTGGCGCTCAACCAGATCAGTGTCGCGGTCGGACACGCGGCGATCGCTGCCACCGCCATTCACAACCGCTTGCCGGCCAACTATCGCAAGGACTGAGCGCGATGGCGTCGCCGGTCAAAACGTGAAGTGCGCACCCAGCGTGATGCTGCGAAGAGCGAATCAGGTTGAGTTCTCGCGGCGACAGACTGGCTCGCAGTCGCCAGCGCAGATTCCAGGCAAGTGCCGTTGCCAACCTGCGGCGGGCGCGGTTGGCGGCAGGATGCGTCGCCTGGCACTGTCGGGTTTGTTTCTTGTCCGGACGCCCATTGGCTTGTCCGGGAGAGCAGGGAAGTTTCGGTCGCGTGCTGCACTTGTTCGCGTTCTGTCGCATTGCCGCGACTGCCTGCGGGCGCGGAGGGCAATGGGGCAGCGCAGCCGAGGTAAAAGTCGCGGCGTGAAACAGGTAACCTTGGCAGCTCGCCACGCGGCCCGGCGTGGCGCTGTTCATTACCAGCAAAGAATCCTCATGCCAGCCATTGAAACCCTGATTGACGATGCGTTTGCCCGGCGCGACGCGCTCACCATCTCCGAAATCGAGGATCAGTTGCGACCTGCGGTCGAGCAGGTGCTCGATCTGCTCGAATCCGGCGCGCGCCGCGTGGCCGAGCCGGATGGCCATGGCGGCTGGGTGGTGAACGCATGGCTGAAGAAGGCGGTGTTGCTGTATTTCCGCCTCAACGACAATCGCGTGATCGATGGCGGCGCGGCGCTGGCGTTCGACAAGGTGCCGTTGCGCTTCAGGCATGGCCATGACGTGGAGTTGCAGCAGCTTGGCGCGCGCGTCGTGCCCGGTGCGCTGGTGCGGCGCGGTGCGCATATCGCCAGGGACGCGGTACTGATGCCGAGCTACGTCAATATTGGCGCGCATGTGGGCGCCGGCAGCATGGTCGACACGTGGGCAACGGTTGGCTCGTGCGCGCAGATTGGTGCTGGCGTGCACCTGTCCGGTGGCGTCGGCATTGGCGGCGTGTTGGAGCCGTTGCAGGCGGCGCCGACGATCATCGAAGACGATTGCTTCATCGGCGCGCGTTCGGAGGTGGTGGAGGGTGTGGTGGTGGAACGCGGCAGCGTGATCGGCATGGG
>DAITPL010000207.1:0-1950 GCA_036833615.1 Rhodanobacter sp. | reverse complement strand
TCACGCTGACCTTCCAGCTGACCGCCTCGCTGCTGCAGCCGGTGGTCGGCATGGTTACCGACAAGAAGCCGCTGCCGTATTCGCTACCAATCGGCATGTGTTGCACCCTGGTCGGCTTGCTGCTGCTGGCGGTGGCGCCAACCTATCCGATTTTGTTGTTCTCGGTGGCGCTGATCGGCTGTGGCTCGGCAACGTTTCACCCCGAATCGTCGCGCGTTGCACGCATGGCATCGGGTGGAAAATACGGACTGGCGCAATCGGTGTTCCAGATCGGCGGCAATCTGGGGCAAGCCTTGGGACCGTTGCTGGCCGCGGGCATCGTGCTGAAATTCGGACGTGGCCATGTCGGCTGGTTCGGCCTGGTGGCACTGCTGGGGATCGTCGTGTTGTTGCAGGTTGGCCGCTGGTACAGCCGCCACATCAACGAGCGGGTCAGGAAACGTCTGCCAACGGACCAGCCGCTGTATTCAGCCCGGGTGGTGCACCGCACGGTCGGCGTGTTGATGGTGCTGATGTTCTCGAAGTTCTTTTACCTGGCCAGCATCAGCAGCTATTACGAGTTTTACCTGATGCATCATTTCGGCCTGTCGATGACGACGGCGACCAATTTGTTGGCGGTGTTTCTGATGGCGGTCGCAGCCGGGACGCTGGTTGGCGGCCCGATCGGCGATCGCATTGGCCGCAAGCAGGTGATCTGGTTTTCGATTCTCGGCATTGCGCCGTTCACGCTGTTGTTGCCGCATGTGGACCTGGCGTGGACGGTGGGACTCAGCGTGGTGATCGGCGCAGTGCTGGCGTCGGCGTTTCCGGCGATCATCGTGTATGCGCAGGACATGATGCCGTACCGCATTGGCATGGTCTCGGGCATGTTCTACGGGTTGTCGTTCGGTCTCGGCGGTGTGGGCGCCGCAGTGCTCGGTGGCATGGCGGACCAGTTCGGTATCGAGTTCGTGTATCAGCTGTGCGCGTTCCTGCCGCTGCTCGGGCTGCTCGCGGTGTTCCTGCCGGATGTGCGTCCGCCTGCGCGCATGCCCGCGCCGGCGGTGCGGAACGCCTGACATCAGTCACCCGACGCGGGGTACTTCAGGAATGCCTGAGCACTCCCGCGGCCATTTCGGCTTCGAAGTGGCTGCAATCAGGCGCCGACGCTCAGAACTTTTCCACGGCCGGGCGCAAATCCAGTTCCAGTGTCCAGGCCGAGCGTGGCTGTTGGCAAAGCTGCCAGTAGCTTTCGGCAATGGCGGCGGGATCGAGGAAGCTTTCCGCGCCTGCGTCGGGTTGACGAGCGCGTGCGGCAGGTGCATCGATGCGGCCATCGATCACCACGTGCGCGACGTGGATACCGCGCGGCGCAAACTCGCGTGCCGTGCTTTGCGCCAGCGCGCGCAGCCCGAACTTGCCGACCGCCAGGCCGGCGAATCTGGCGCCACCCCGCAACGCAGCCGTTGCGCCAGTGAACAGGATCGTCCCGCCACCTGCGTCGAGCATTGCCGGCAGCACTTCGCGCGCGGCCAGAAATCCTCCAAAGCAGTTCGCCCGCCAGGCCGTTTCGAAACGTGCCGGGTCCAATTCCAGGATCCCGCCCTGCAGGAACATGCCCGCGTTGTAGATCAGCACGGAAGGCTGGCCCTGGGCGTTGCGCACGCGCGCAAAGGCCGCAGCCACGCTCGCCGGGTCGCCGGCGTCGCAATCATGGCCAGTCCCTGCATGCCCGTGCGCTGCAAGTTGGGTCAACGCGGGTTGTCGCGAATGCTCGTTGCGTGAGAGCAACGCCAGCGCGTAACCGCCGGCTGCAAAACGCACAGCCAATGCGCTGCCCAGTCCGGGGCCGACACCGACGATGACTGCCAGCGGTGGTGTGGATGACGTCATGGGTTGAATTCTCCTCAACAACAATTTGTGTCGTGGCAGGCGTCGCAGCGTTGCACCCGCTCCGGGGCCAACGCGTGC
>DAITPL010000206.1:0-1990 GCA_036833615.1 Rhodanobacter sp. | reverse complement strand
GTCACGCCGCTGGAGCCGGAATGGGAAGGCCACGTGACCCTGGAGTTTTCCAATACCACGCCACTGCCGGCGAGGATTTACGCCAACGAGGGCGTCGCGCAATTGCTGTTTCTGGAGGCGGACGAGGAATGCGCCACCAGCTACAAGGATCGCGCGGGCAAATATCAGGGACAAACCGGCGTCACGCTGCCGCGCGCATGAATCCGGTTGGCTGAATGGCGTGCGTTTGCCGCAGCCGTACCGACCGACTCGCCACTACACTTCGCATTCAATGGCCGACTGCCCAGGAGACACCATGATCCGACTTTCCATACTTCTCAAAGGCACGGTGATGGCCGTCCTGTTGGGTGGCAGCGTGCTGGTTGCCGGCTGTTCGATGTTCGGTACCAAGGGTGAAGTGACCACCGCCAGCATGCAAGGTCAGTTTGACGCGACGATCAAGGCGTACAAGGACGGGCAGTTCCTGGTCGATGGCGCCGTGCTCTCGGCAATGGATACCGGCAGCCACTTTGCCTATCTGAAGGATCAGGGCAAATTGCCGAAAACCATCCTGCTGGAGCGCAGCGACGAGTCCAAGATCCGCAAGCAGCACCTGCAGTACATGGCGCGGATGCAGCTCGACTACGGCATGCGCGTGTACTACGACGACGACGGTACGCTGAAGGAGATCAACCCGCAGGACACCAAGGCACGGCAGCTGGAAGACAGCCACGAACGCAAGCCCATCCAGGATGACTCGAAGGATCGGGATGCCAGCCACGGCAGCTACGACCCGTCGCGGCAGTATTGATCGCCGAAGGATGACCGGGCCCTGGAGCCGGTCATGTCAGCTCCAGGGCTGGGCTTGCAGTGCTGATATTCGCGCCGACAGGGAGCCGGCAGGGTAGGGGATGGATACCCCATGACCCCAGACCGGCCCGGGCCACGCGGCATCGTCGCGGTGCCGCGCCACGACATGCACATGAAGCTGGCGCACGATGTTGCCGAGTGCGCCCAGATTGAGCTTGTCGCACTGGCACGTCGCGCGCAGCGCGGCGCCCGCCAGCAGGGATTCATGCCATAACGCAGCTTGTTCGGTGTCGCTCAGGTCGCTGATCTCGACCATGCCGACGCGGCGCGGCACCAGTACCAGCCACGCAAAACGCGCGTCGTTCATCAAGCGCACGTCACACAGCGGCAGGCGGGTGACGGCCACGGTATCGGCAGCCAGGCGCGGATCAAGCGTGAATACCTTGCTCATGCGCTGGCGAGATGTTGGTCGAAGAATGCCAGAGTGCGTTGCATTGCCAGCTTGGCACTCGCCGCGTGGTACGCGGAACTGCCATCACGATTGAACGCGTGGTCGGCATGCGGGTAGGTAAACACCTCCATCTGTGGCAGCGCGGCGCGGTGTTTGGCCACGGCGTCGGGTGGGATGTTCGGATCGTTTTCGCCAAAGTGGAACATCACCGGCGCCTGCGGTACCTCGTGCACAAAGGGCAGGTTGCGCGCGCCGTAGTAGCTCACCGCGGGCATTCCCAGACGCAGCGCCGACAACAGCGCCACCGTGCCGCCCCAGCAATAACCCACCGCGCCGATCCGTCCCGCCGAGTTGATGGACTCGGCGGCGCTGGTGACATCCTGCAGGGCCAGGTCAAAGCCCAGCTCGGTCGCCAGTTGCTTGCCCTTGGCATAGCCGGCGCGGTCGTAGCCGAGATCCACCCCGCTTTCCAGGTGGTCGAAGAACGCTGGCGCAATCGCGGTGTAGCCCTGCGCGGCAAAGCGGTCGGTCACGTTGCGGATGTGTTCGGTGACACCAAAGATTTCCTGGATCACCACGATGCCGCCCTTGGGTTTGCCTTCGGGCTTGGCCAGATACGCGGTGATGCAATGCGTGCCGGCGGTGGGAATGTTGATCTGCTGGCCCATGATTTTCCTGCCGTTGAAAAGGTTTGAGCATAATCGCCCGGGCGCGGGGTGGCGTCGAAACGTATGATTGCGCCTGCACACA
>DAITPL010000205.1:0-2019 GCA_036833615.1 Rhodanobacter sp. | reverse complement strand
GCAGGTACGCGGTCGCATGCTGTTGCAGGGCGGACACTGCCCGCCAGCCGCGGTTGGCCACATATCCCGCATCCATCAAGTCTCCGGCATGCCCCACAGCACGCGATCCAGATCCGCGTCCAGGCCGAACCGCCACAACGCCACGCGCCCGTTGTGCACTTCGACGCCCTCGGCCCGCAGCAGCCGGCATTGGGTGCGAAAGCCGGCGCTGCCTGGCGTCAGCGCAATATGGCCGCTGGCGCGCAGCACGCGATGCCAGGGCAAGGTCATGCCCTCCGGCGTCGCGCCGAGCAACTTGCCGACGAGTCGCGCCCGGCCGGGCAGCCCGGCGCGCAGCGCGATCGCACCATAACTGGCAACGCGACCACGCGGAATCGCCGCGATGGCCGCGTAAATCCGTCGATGGCTATCGTGCATGCCCAACCTCACGGAGACTCGACGCTGCATTCACCGGGCGTCGCCTGCCCCATCGTAACGGGCTGCGCCGCAACGGCGCAGACGTGTCAGAGTAGGCGCAGGCCATCACGGGAGTCACCCCATGCAGCATTTCGAAGCCGTGCGTTCGCATTTGGGTAGTCAGCACGCACTGCGGCGCAACGACCCGTACCTGCTCAGTTTCGATCTGCCGCTGCGCCAACAGCGCACGCAAGGTGTGTATCTGGCCGAACTGGAGGATGAAGCCGGGCGGCGCTATCTGCGGATTTCCACGCCGGTGGGGCCGCTGGACGGCATCGATGCCACACGCTGCCTGCGCTTCAACTGGCAGCAGCGCACCGGGTTTCTCGCCGTGGAGGATCTGGACGGCTCGCCATACCTGCACTTGTGCGAAAACCGCCCGTACGACTCGATGGACAACGCGGAACTCGATCGACTGGTATTGGAGCTTGGCTCGCTCGGCGACCAGCTGGAGCAACTTATCGCCCGTGATACGGACGCGTTGTAACCGCGCTATACGATCCACTCGGCAATCAGCACCAGGCCGTACGCCAGCGCCGCGGTTACCGGCAAGGTCAACACCCAGGCCCACACCATGCGCTTGACCACGGTCCAGCGAATGGCGCTGAAGCGCTTGGCGGCGCCTACGCCCATGATTGAGGTCGACACGATGTGCGTGGTCGACACCGGGATACCAAACGTGGAAGCTGCGAAGATGACCATTGCGGAACTGGTCTCGGCAGCAAAACCGTTGATGGGATGCAGCTTGACCATCTTGTGGCCAAGCGTCTTGATGATGCGCCAGCCACCGCCCGCGGTACCGGCCGCCATCGTCAGCGCCGCCATCACCTTGACCCAGGTGGGGATGATGAACACGCCACCGGCATCCTCGGTGATCTGCAGAAAATCCAGCCACTGCGGCAGCTGGTCAAACTCATGCGCTGCCGTGCCTCCGGCCAGTGCCAGCGCGATGATGCCCATGCTCTTTTGCGCATCGTTCATGCCGTGCGCCACACCCATCGCGGTTGCCGACGCAATCTGCGCCTTGCCAAAGAAACCATTGACGAACGACGTACGGCCGAGCCGGCGCAGCCAGCCACGGCGCTCGGCAAACCAGGCCAGCACCGCATACAGCAGGCCCATCAGCACAAAGCCGAGGACGAAGCCACCAATGGGCGAATAAATCATCGGCATCACTACCTTGGGCACCACACCCAGGCCGGTGAACCAGCCGCCATCGACCCAGATCACTGAATCCATGTGGTTGCCGGAAAGCGCCAGTGCCGCACCGATCATCGCCCCGATCAGCGCATGGCTGGAGCTGGACGGCAAGCCCAGCCACCAGGTGATCAGGTTCCAGATGATGGCCGCCAGCAACGCACAAATGATCAGCTGCGGCCCCATGTCCACCACGCCGGCGTTGAGCAGGCCCGAGGCAATGGTGGCCGCCACGGCGGTACCCATCAGCGCACCAAACAAGTTCGTCACCGCCGCCAGCAGCACCGCCTGACCGGGCGACAACACCTTGGTCGCCACCACCGTGGCGATGGAATTGGCGGTGTCGTGAAAACCGTTGATGTAGGT
>DAITPL010000204.1:0-2019 GCA_036833615.1 Rhodanobacter sp. | reverse complement strand
AGTTCGATCACGTTGATGCGGTAGAACAGATCCTGGCGGAATTGGCCTTGTTCCACCAGCTCTCCCAGATTCTTGTGCGTGGCCGAAAGGATGCGCACGTCCACCGGGATTTCGTCGTGGCCGCCAATCGGGCGCACGGCTTTTTCCTGGATGGCGCGCAGGAGTTTCACCTGCATGTGCAGCGGCAGTTCGGCAACTTCGTCGAGAAACAGGGTGCCGCCCTGGGCGGCCTGGAACAGACCTTCCTTGTCCGCACCGGCGCCGGTGAAACTGCCCTTGCGGTGGCCGAAGAATTCGCTTTCCATCAACTCCGACGGGATCGCGCCGCAATTGACCGGTACGAATGGTCCGCCGGCCCGTGGGCCTTGCTCGTGGATCAGACGTGCCACCAGTTCCTTGCCCACGCCGGATTCGCCGGCGATGTAGACCGGCGCCTGGTTGCGCGCCAGTTTGGCGATGGTCGTGCGGACCTGTTCCATGGCGCTGGAATCGCCGATCAGGCGGTTGCTGCTGGCGTCCGGCCGGGTCGTCGCCCCGTCATTGCGCCGCTCGTCGGCCAGCCGCAGCGCACTGCGTACCAGCCCGCGCAACATCTGGATATCCACCGGCTTGGACACGAAATCGAAGGCACCGGCTTTCAGCGCATTGACCGCGGCGTCGACGTTGCCGTACGCGGTGATCATGGCCACCGGCGTATCCGGACAGGTTTCCGCGATCAGCTCGATGATCTCCTGACCGTTGCCGTCGGGCAGGCGCATATCGGTGAAGCACAAGTCATAGGCGCGTTCGGCCAGCGCCGTACGCGCGTCGGCGACGGTGCCCACGGCGTCCACCTGCAGATCCATCCGACCCAGGGTGATGGTCAGCAGTTCACGAATGTCGCGCTCGTCATCGATGACCAGAACGGTCTGTGCAGTCATGAGTTTCCGTGGACCAAGCTGGGAGATATTACGCAGGTTACTAGGGCACGGAGAAAGGTCAACGCGCGAGGGGCTGCGCAGGTTCCCCGATCTCGATGACGTTGTGCGCTGGTGGGGTCAGGATCAAGCGGAAGCAGCTGCCGCCGCCAGCCACGCGCACATACTCCAGCGCCGCCTGATTTGCCTCGCTCATTTGCCGCGCCAGGTACAGGCCGAGGCCAGTGCCGTATTCGTGCGTTGTGTAAAACGGCTCGAAAATCTGCGCGGCAACTTTCGGCGCAATGCCGGGGCCACGATCGATGACTTCCAGGACAGGTACACCGTGCTCGCCTTGCCGGGTCACCACCATGACCCGTGCCGGTTCGCCGGGCATGCGCCCATAGCGCAACGCGTTCTGCACGAGATTCCACACCACCTGCTGCAGTTGCTGGGGATCGGCCACGGCAGCGACCGGCAAGGGACTGTTGGTGATCACGCGCAGCGAATCCGCGCCGATGTCGTTGTCCTGGCAATACTCTTCGACGAAGGCCTGGGCCCAGCGGTCCAGATCCAGCGTTTCCGGCCGTGAGCGTTCGCGTCGCGACAGTTGCAGGATGTTTTCGATGATCTCGTTCAGCCGGATGCAGTGATTGTTGATGATCTCGACCATGCGCTGGTCGGTGCCGTCCATGCTTTTCGATTCGGCCAGGAGTTGCGCGGAATAACGGATCGCGGCGAGCGGATTGCGGATTTCGTGGGCAATGGAGGCGGACAGGCGACCCAGCGAGGTCAAAGTCAGTTCTTCCGCGCGGCGCGACAACAGTGAGGTGTCGTCCAGGAAGATCAGCACGTGCGAGTCGTCGTTGGGTGCGAGCCGGGTGAAGCGTGGTATCACCTCGGGCACCCCATCGGCGAGCTGGGTGGCGGTTTCGTCAAGTTTGCCCGACGTCACCCAGTGATACAGCCGGCGCGACAGCTCCGGCGCCAGCTGGCCCAGGTCGCGCTGTTCGGCGCTCGGATTGCCCAGCAGCATCCACGCCGACTCGTTGATCTGGTGGATGTGGTTGACGTCGTCCACCAGCAGCACGCCGGTCTTCATGCGGCGGATGATCAGCTCGTT
>DAITPL010000203.1:0-2033 GCA_036833615.1 Rhodanobacter sp. | reverse complement strand
CAAGTGAAGTAACCTGCACGGTTCTCATGCTCACCGCCCGCTTTCATGCTCGTATTACCGACATTCCCGCCGCCGCGTGGGATGCCTTGCGCCCGGATGCCAACCCCTTCGTTGCACATGCATTCCTGGCCGCGCTGGAGCGCGACCACTGCATTCGTTCGGCATGGGGCTGGCAGGCACACCATCTCGCCCTGTACGCAAGCGACCGGCTCGTGGCTGCTGCGCCGTTGTATCTGAAAACCAATTCCCACGGCGAATACGTATTTGACTTCAGCTGGGCCAACGCGTGGCAGCGGGCCGGCGGCCGCTATTACCCGAAGCTGCTCAACGCCGTGCCTTACTCGCCCGTGCCGGGCCCACGGCTGCTGGCCGGCGCCAATTCCCGCACTCCTGAATTGCAGCAGCAACTCGTGACGGCGATGCGAAACGAGGCGGAGCAACTGGGGTTGTCTTCGATTCACGCCAACTTCCTGCAGCCGTCCGAACTGAGTGCGTTTGCCACGGACACTGCCCCACACGCGTGGCTGACGCGTACTGACATCCAGTTTCACTGGCACAACCGTGGCTACCGACACTTTCCGGCGTTTCTCGCCACGCTTGCCCACAAGAAACGCAAGAACATCCTGCGCGAACGCACCCAGGTCGCGGCCAGCGGCTTGGCCATCGAATGGCGTGACGGTGCCAGCCTGAGCGACATGGAATGGCAGCAGGTACACGCCCTGTACGCAGCCACATTTGACGCCAAGGGCAACCAGGCGACACTGAGCGCGGCATTTTTCCGCGAACTTGGACACCTCGACCTGGGCACCCAATTGGCACTGGCAAGACGCGATACCACCATTGTCGCCATGGCGCTGTTTCTGCGCAGTGACCGGGTGTTGTATGGGCGCTACTGGGGCACCTGCGTGGTGCAACCGGGGCTGCACTTCGAGCTGTGTTACTACCGCGGCATCGACTACGCCATTGCCGAGCAGCTCGAACGCTTCGAACCGGGTGCTCAAGGAGAGCACAAACTGGCACGCGGCTTTTTGCCGGCGCGCACCAGCTCGCGACACTACCTGGTCAACCCCGATTTCCACGCTGCCGTTGCCGCAGCACTCGTGCGCGAGCGGGCAGCAGTCGACGCCTACGCAGACGAGTTGAACAGGCACGGCCCGTACGCAATCCACGAACCGACACCACCATGATCCATCTGCCGTTACTCGACGCGAACTTGCCCGAAGCATTTCCATCGCCGGGCCACGCGCTGGATGAACCCAACGGCTTGCTTGCGTATGGCGGCGATCTGTCGCCAACGCGTCTGCTGGCCGCCTACCGGCGCGGCATCTTCCCCTGGTTCAGCGCCGGCGAGCCTATTTTGTGGTGGTCACCCGATCCGCGTTGCGTGCTGCACACCGAACGCCTGCATATCCACCGCAGCCTGCGCCGCCAACTTGCCGGCAAGCACTGGTGGCTTACCATCGATCACGCGTTTGCCGACGTCATGCGTGCCTGTGCCGCGCCACGTGTCCACGACAGCGGCACCTGGATCACTCCTGACATGATCGACGCCTACGTTCGCCTGCATGCGCTGGGACACGCGCACAGCGTGGAAGTGTGGGACGAACAACGTCTGGTCGGTGGCGTTTATGGCGTGGCGGCCGGGCAACTCTTTTGCGGCGAGTCGATGTTCAGCGCCGAGAGCGGTGGCTCGAAGATTGCGTTGATTGCGCTGGCCCAGCTGCTGCACGCGATGGGCTTCCCGCTGATCGATACGCAAGTGGCGAACCCGCACACGCTGAGCCTGGGTGCCAAAGAAATCCCGCGCCGGGAATTCCTGGACGAAGTAGCCAGACTGGTCAAGCTGCCGGGGCGTGTCGGCAACTGGGCGGACCTGACGCCACAATTGTTGCAGCCGTGTGGCGTCCGGGTTTCCGCCTGCTGAGCGCGTTGCATGCCGTGCCGCCACCGCGACCCGGGTTGCCCTGAATCCCCGATACTCGCCCATGTGCCTCAGCAGCTCCGTAGGGCGGGCACTGCCCGCCGGCTTGCCG
>DAITPL010000202.1:0-2057 GCA_036833615.1 Rhodanobacter sp. | reverse complement strand
CCGTAAAGCAGTCGGGTCAGACGGGCAATCATAACATCTTCCTTTTCCAGTTGGCTACGAATGAACGCGTGCACTTGCTGCACCAGTTCTGGCGTGGCCGTGCGGCCGCTGCCAATGCACCAGACCGGTTCGTAGGCAATTACCGCAGTGTCGAAGCTCGCCACGCCGTTCAAGGTCAACACCGCCTGCAGTTGGCGAGCCACCACCGCCTGGGTTTCCCCGGCATCGCGTTGCGCCAGCGTTTCACCCACGCACAGGATCGGCGTCAAGCCACCCGCACGCGCCGCCGCAAATTTGCGCGCCACCAGTTCGTCGCTTTCGCCGTGGTACTGCCGCCGCTCGGAGTGCCCGACCAGTACCCACTCGGCGCCGATGTCGGCGAGCATGGCCGCAGACACCTCACCGGTGTAGGCACCCTGTCCGTCATGCTCGCTGACGTCCTGCGCGCCCAGTCCGACGGTTGCACCGTGGTGGCGTGCAGCCAGCTCGGCAATGTAGGGAAACGGCGGGAACACCACGACATCGATGGAATCCGGCTTGCCGTTTACCACTTCGTCCACAAGTGACGCGGCCATGGACCGACTGCCGTGCATTTTCCAGTTGCCGGCGACGAGTTTCTTGCGCATGGTGAGTTTCGCTGTGGTCAAAACCTGAGCTTACCGATGGGTTATCGCCGCGGCAAACCACGAGCCGGCTGACGCGTGATTGTCGACGCGGGGCATCATGTTGTCGTCGGGCCCACACCCGCCCCGCAGCGGCCCCTGCCAGCGGCGCTGCGCTGGCCTGCGGATCGCCCCGCACGAAGCGGGGCGCGGCGTCGCCAGTTGCGGTGCGAGCTCAGCTGATCAGCTTGATCTCGCGCAAGCGCTGCTGCAGGTATTCGTGCGCCGTGATCGAGGTGTCGTAGTGGCGCGGATTGTCCGGCGTGATGCACGAATCGAGCGGGTCGAGCACGACGTCCGGATTGGGGTGCAGGAAGAACGGCACCGAGTAGCGGGGTTTGCGCGCATTGGCGTTGTTCGGGTTGACCACGCGATGGGTCGTGGACGGATACACGTTGTTGCTCAGCCGTTGCAGCATGTCACCGATGTTGACCACGATGGCATCGCCGGCGGTGGTGATCGGCAGCCACTCGCCGTCACTGAGGACTTCCAGCCCTTCGGCGCTGGCGCCGACCAGCAAGGTGATGAAATTGATGTCCTCATGCGCGCCGGCCCGCACGTTGGGGATGTTGTCTTCGGTGATCGGCGGGTAATGCAGCGGACGCAGGAGCGAATTGCCGATGTTGGTCTTGTCCTCGAAGAAATTCTCCGGCTGCTGGATGTGCAGCGCCAGTGCGCGCAACACCCGCGTACCCAGCGCATCCAGCGCCTCATACAAACCGTAGCCGTACTGCTTGAAGTCCGGCACTTCCGCCGGCCACAGGTTCGGCGGCATCAACCCGGCAAACGGCGAGTCACGTGGAATGTCGCGGCCGATATGCCAGAACTCCTTCAGATCCGCATACTGGCTGTCCTTGGCAGTTTCCACCTTGAACGGCGTATAACCACGCGCACCACCACTGCCGGGAATGTGGTACTTCATCTTGGTGTCGGTCGGCAGCGCAAAAAATCGCTGGAACGCGGAGTACGCTCCATCGATCAGTTCGCGTGCAATGCCGTGTCCGCTGATGCAGCAAAAACCATACTCGCGATAGGCCGCGCCAAGCTCCGCGACGAAGGCGCCACGGTCGCTCTGGTAGCGACGGATATCCAGCGTGGGAACCCGTTTCATGACGCCTCCGCAATGTGCTCACCGGCTGCGGACTTCACCACCGCAGCCAGCTGCGCGGCAAGCTGTTGCACCTCGTCGACATCTGCGCCTTCGATGGTCACGCGCACTACCGGCTCGGTGCCCGACGCGCGCAACACCACCCGCCCACGTCCGCGCAGGGTTTCCTCCGCCAGCGCCAGCGCGCCCTGCACCTGGGTGCCGTGCAACGCTTCGCGTGCGCCATCGGCGCGCACATTGAGCATGACTTGCGGCAACTTTTTCAGGCCCGCGCGGGCCTGGCTCAG
>DAITPL010000201.1:0-2105 GCA_036833615.1 Rhodanobacter sp. | reverse complement strand
TGGGTGGTGGTGCGGCGGGCAGTGCCCGCCCTACGAAGCCTGGCCTTGGGTGGTGCGGCGGTGGGCGGTGCAAGCCATACCGGGCTTGGATCGAGGCTCGAACCGCGCTTTGGTAGGGCGGGCACTGCCCGCCGGCTCTGCCGTGGCTAAGGTGCTTGCAACAACGCCGCCAGCACCAGCCGGTCGGCGGCGGTAAGCGTGGACGCGTCCATCCTGTCCGGCAGCGACCACTGCAGCGCCTGCCCTTCGGCGGAGCGGGCCGTGCCATCCCAGCGCCACACGCGCCAGGCATCCAGCAACAGGTGGCACACGCCGTAGTGCCACGGCACCGCGATCAGCGGCTCGGCATGCAGCACGGCGATACCCAGTTCTTCACTCAGCTCACGCGCCAGGGTTTGCGCTGGCGTTTCGCCCGGCTCCCGTTTGCCACCGGGGAATTCCCACTGGCCGGCCAGATGCTTGCCGACCGGGCGCTGGGCAAACAGCACACGGCCTTGCGCATCGAACAGCACCCCCGCCAGGACATGGATCAGCGGCGTGGCGGGCATCAGCTTTTGCGCAGGTACTCGACCATGTCGAACGCACACGCGTGTCGGGCGTCAGCCGGGTGATGCACGCGCGACAGCTCCGTCCACTCGCTGAACGGAATATTCGGGAAAAAGGTATCGGCGCCGTCGATCTTTGTGCTGACCCAGGTCAGGTACATGTTTCGCGCCAGTGAAGCGGCTTCGGCGAAAACCATCTGGCCGCCGATCACCATCAGCGCGGCGCTGTCGTCGTCACCCACCGCCTCGTCCAGCGAGCGTACGGTGATCTGGCCGACAAACGGTGCGTTGTGCCGACGCGTCAGCACGAGGTTGGGGCGATCAGGCAACACGCGTCCGATCGACAACGCCGTGTTGTAGCCCATCAACACGCGTTTGCCGATGGTGAGCCGCTTGAACCAGCGCAAGTCATCGGGCAGATGCCACGGCAGTCGGCCGCCGCGGCCAATGGCGAAGTTTTCGTCGAGCGCTGCAATCAGCGAGATGGCCATGAACACTCCGCGGGCAAGGAAAAGCAGACGTCACGCATTCTATCGACAACCCGCCCGGAAACGCGGCCCGCCGCTACACCGCCACCGGGGCCTTGATGGCCGGATGCGGGGCATAACCTTCGACCGCGACATCCTCGTAACGAAAGTCGAAGATCGAATGCACATCGGGATTGAGCCGCAACCGCGGCAATGCGCGCGGTTCGCGCGACAACTGCAGCCGCGCCTGCTCGACATGGTTGTTGTAGAGATGGGCGTCACCAAGCGTATGCACGAAGTCGCCAACCTCCAGCCCGCACACCTGCGCGACCATGTGCGTAAGCAACGCGTAGCTGGCAATGTTGAACGGCACCCCGAGGAAAATGTCGCCGGAGCGCTGGTACAACTGACAACTCAACTTGCCATTGGCAACGTAGAACTGGAACAACGCATGGCATGGCTGCAAGGCCATCTGCGGCAGCTCGCCGACATTCCATGCGCTGACGAGCAGGCGCCGGGAATCCGGATTGCGCTTGATCTCCTCGATTACCCACGCGATCTGGTCGACAACGCGGCCATCGGCGGTTGGCCACGCACGCCACTGGCGGCCATAGACCGGGCCGAGATCGCCATTGGCATCGGCCCACTCGTCCCAGATGCCAACCCCGTGTTCCCTGAGATAGCCGATGTTGGTGTCTCCGCGCAGGAACCAGATCAGCTCGTGCACGATCGACTTCACATGCAATTTCTTGGTGGTGACGAGGGGAAATCCGGCACCCAGATCAAAGCGCATCTGCCAGCCAAATACGCTGCGCGTTCCCGTGCCGGTGCGATCGGATTTTTCTGCACCGTGCTCCAGCACGTGGCGCAGCAGGTCAAGGTACGCGCGCATCAAATTTCCTGTTGTAGATAAGGGTTGATTGCACATGCAGTAGCGCGTGGTCGCAATCCCGGCGCTTGCCGCGCCGTGGCAGGCTTCGTGGCGCGGCACGGTACCCATCCCGGCACTCGCTGCGCCGCGCTTCGTAGGGCGGGCACTGCCCGCCGTTGCGCACCAACAACGGCAGGAGCAAAAGCTGGCGGGCAGTGCCCG
>DAITPL010000200.1:0-2179 GCA_036833615.1 Rhodanobacter sp. | reverse complement strand
AGGTTGCGCTCCAGCGGCGTGGTGATCAGCGCCGCCATGGTGCTGGCACTGGCGCCCGGGTACTGCGTGGTCACCACCAGGCTCGGCGCCTCGATCTCGGGCAACGCCGACACCGGCAGCTCGCGATAGCCGAGGATGCCGAGCAACAACACCGCCACCATCAGCAACGAGGTGGCGATCGGTCGGCGAATGAAGATGGTCGAAAATCCCATGACTATCCGTAACGTGTTGAGGCGGCTTCAGCCGCAGGCTTCACCGGTGCTTTGCGCGCGGCTGGCTACCGGTGTCACGTTGCGCCACGCCGGCCGACGACGATCAGCGCCCGCGTCGACCACCCCTGGCCGCCTTCTGCTTGGCTTGCTCCAGCTCGGCAGCGGTAGGTACCGCGGGCACCTCGCCAGGCTTGAGCGTCTTGACCTTGCTGCCCGGCTTCAGCCGGAACTGACCCTCCGTCACCACTTGCTCACCCGCCTTCAGGCCACTGCCGATCATCACGTGGCTGTCGCCTACCTCACCGGCAATCACCACCGGCTGCATCTTGACCGTGTTGTCGGGCTGCACCTGATACACGTAGTCGCCATCCGGCCCGCGACCCACGGCCTGCGCCGGGATCACCAGGCCGCCGTCGACCGTCCTGACCAGCAGCTGCACGTTGACAAACTGCCCGGGCCACAGCTCATTCCCGGCATTGGGGAATTCCGACTTCAGGCGGAACGTGCCGGAGCTGGCATCAATCTGGTTGTCGATCACCCGCAGCACGCCGCCGGTGGCAATCGGATGGGCGTCGGTCTTGTCCAGCGCCGACACCTGCAGCGCGGCGGGATCGGCCTGCACGGCCTTGCGCACCACTTCCAGACTCTGCTCGGGCAAGCTGAACATGATATTGATCGGGTGCAACTGGGTGAGCGTGACCAGTGCCGTCGAAGTGCTCACGACATTGCCGGGATCCACGCCGCGAATGCCGGCCAGGCCGTCGATCGGTGACAACACCCGGGTGTAATCCAGTTGCACCTTGCTGTCGCGCACGCTGGCCGCATCGGCCGCCACCGTGGCCTGCAGCTGGTTGACCGTGTTGCGCAGGGTGTCCAGATCCTGCTTGGAGATGTAGCCCTTGGCGGCCAGGTCGCCGCTGCGCGCCAGGTTGCTGCGGGCCGTGGCCAGCTGCGCCTCATCCTGACGCTGGTGCGACACGGCCTGGTCATACGCGGCCTGATAGGTGCGTGGATCGATGCGCGCCAGTACCTGGCCCTTGGTCACCGGCTGGCCCTCGACAAAGTCCAGGCTCAGCAATTGCCCCGCCACTTGCGGGTTCACGGTCACCGTGTTCAATGCCTGCACGGTGCCCAGTGCGGTCAGATACACCGGCACGTTCTGCTTGACCACCGGCACCACGGTAACCGGCACGGGCGCCTTGTCCGCGCCATCGGCACCCTTGGCCGACGCATCGGTGCCGCCCGCGGGCTTGTGCAATACGCGGTAACCCACCGCCGCCACCACGATCACGGCTATGGCCACCAGCGCGATCTTCCAGAAACGCGACATGCAAAGCTCCTGAGACTCCAGTGACACGGCTTTCCGGGATGCCAGCACCACGGCATCCGGCATTGCTTGCGAGGGCCGCCGCGCCACTGACAAGCGGCACCGGCGTGGGCTTCATCGCGGACGAAGCATAGGGGTAATGCAACGGATTTGGACAATGCCGGTTGACACAGACGAGGCATGACCGATGGCACAGGGCGGGCCGTGCTTCCGCTGCGCGCAACCGCCCCGCGGCCCGGCCAACCGCGCACCACGCGCAGCGATACTGAAACTTGCCGCGCGCTTCGTTTATAATCGACAGCCGTTGTCTGCCCGCCAGTGCGTGGCCGGGCAGTGCCGGGGCAACGCCAACGCGCGACCACAGGCGCAAGCCCGGCCGCCAACCCTGCAACAGGCGTCGATTCAGGCATACCGGGGCGGCCATTGGGGCTTGCCGCGTTGCCATTGACAGGAGTACGTGTGTGAGTCGTCCCACAAGCAAGTCAGACAAGACCACTGCGCGACAGTTCGCCATCATGATCGGCTTGCTGGTTCTGGTGGCATTTTTGCTGATCACCATTGCCTCGGTGGTCTACAACCGCTCGCCGAAAGAAACCAACCCGAACACGCCCGCGCGGGTCAGCGCGCGCATCGCGCCAGC
>DAITPL010000199.1:0-2198 GCA_036833615.1 Rhodanobacter sp. | reverse complement strand
TCATCTCGCAGTTGACCATCCAGCTCACGCCGAAGCGGTCCACGCACATGCCGAAGCGTTCCGCCCAGAATGTCTTCTCCAGCGGCATGGTGACCTTGCCGCCTGCGCAAATGCTGGCAAAAGTACGCTCCGCCTGCGCCACGTCGGGGGCGTTGACCGACAGTGAGAACCCGCCGAAAGACGAGCCGTACTCCGGCGGGCAGTCCGCGCCCATCAGCAGCGATCCGTCGGGAAACTGCAGCGTGGCATGCATGATCTTGCTGCCATCGCCACCCGGCGCCTGGTCGGCCATCGGCGACTCCGCCCAGGTCGTGGAGAACAGGCACTTTGCACCGAACACCTGCTGATAGAAATCGAAGGCGGCCTTGCAGTCGCCGGTGGGGAAATTGAGGTAAGGGTTCATGGGCAGCTCCGTGGTCGGGGAGGACGCGGGAGCATCGTGCCGGTCGGGCCGTTAAGCCCGTGACATGGCCGTACCGCGGTGCCGCCTGCTGCTGTCGGAGACGGCGAACCGACTAAAACGGCGTCAGGTTCAGTTACCGCGGCAACTAAGTGCACCTGGCCCCGTTTTCACATTCCCCGGTGATGGGATCCCGGATAAGGGGCTCTTACCCCGTTAGTTAAGGGAGAGGCCACCAGCAACCATGGCTCGCTCTCACGCTTTGCGTTCTGCCGACTGTTTGAGTTTCGCGCCGGCATGCCTCGCCGATTGCGATGCTTGCGTCCTTTGGGCGGCTTGGCATGTAGGACCACACGCGACGTCAATGGCTTGCTACGCGCCGCGCGTCGCATGCGTCGCCAAGGTATACATGGCTTTGCACGTCACCCACTGGCCGGGCTCATTGGGCGCGTCGACGGGTTTGAGATATGTCGTGTTGCGCAAGCGTCCGAGCCACTGCCAGCCCATCGCTTCGACCACTCGGAACCACGGTCCACGAAAGCCCGCATCGGTCACGAGTATCGGACACCCGTCATCGGGGAGTACTTGCGCCAGACGTTGCAGAAACAGCTTTTGAGCCTTCGGTGAGCCTTGCTGTCCGCCGGGAAACACCATGTCCAGAATCGGCAGCGAACGGCCACCTACGGGAATCGCCACACGCAGCAGATGCCAACTTCGGTCCTCTTTCAGATCCGACCAATCGATGACGATGATGGGCTGCTTGCTGCGCACCAGCCAACGAGCCATGCCCTTGTAGATATGTTCACGCTCCGCATGCAGGTGGCGGTTCCCAACAGCCGATCCAGTGCCTTGAGCGGCGCACGCACGCGCTCCGCCCGGCCACGAGCGCGCCAGATCGATCAGCGTCAGACGCCGACCGTGAATCACCGCTTCGATGGCGCGCAGCAACACACGGCTGCGCATTGGCGTGCATCGAATCGAGTGCGTCGCTCAGACACTTTTGTGTTGACGCAACCGCTCACTGCATCTTCATCCACTGAGTGCCAGTGTGACCGCAGAACGTGCCAGGCACGGGCGTTACTGATGCGTTTTGTCCTGACTGGGCACTGCGAGCGTCAATCGCGATACTCATTGGTGGAGTCAACTGATGTTATATACGAAACTCAACAAAGCACTGATCGTAGCGATGGCCCTGGGTTGCGGCATGGCAATGGGTCAGACGGCATCTGCGCAGTCGACTGCGCAGTCGACGCCGAACACACAGCCGACCCCGAACATTCTGCACCCGCAGTCCTTGCAGTCGAACGGCATGTCGAGCGGTAAGGCTGGCAACGACACACAACGATCACGGGTATGGCAATCCATCGATGCCGACCATGATGGATCGGCCTCCAGAGACGAGTACATGGACCACTGCAACAAAATGTTCGTGAAATTGGACGCCGACAAGAACGGCGTGGTGAGTCAGAGTGAGTGGCAGACCGGCATGACGGGAATGCTCCACTCCGACACCGGCAACGCTGGAATGAACCACGACGAAATGGGCCAATCTGGAGGGGGCCGTGATAAAACGGCTGATTCAAAGATGAGCCACGGCGGGATGGATCATCGCGGAATGGACCAGCAGTGGAGCGCGATGGACCCTGACCATGAGGGCTCCGTCTCCAAGCCTGGCTTTTCCGCATATTGCACCAAGACGTTCGATAAGATGGACACCAACAGTGATGGCAAGCTCAGCCAGCAGGAATGGCGTCAGAGCATGCCGCAATGGCAAAGCGGTGTATCCGACTGATCCATC
>DAITPL010000198.1:0-2238 GCA_036833615.1 Rhodanobacter sp. | reverse complement strand
GCAGCTCCATCGTGCCTTCGACCTGGCTGTGGCTGGACAGGATCTGCTCGATCAGCGTGGAGCCGGCACGCGGCAGGCCGACGACAAAAATCGGATCGCGTGCGGCACAGCCCATGGTGGCGCGCGCGGCAAAGAACTCCCGGGTGTAATGCGCGCAGACCCGCCGCACGCGCGTGCTGGTTTCGTCAGCGTTGTAGCGCAATTGCCCGCGGCGGATCGCGTTGCTACGTACATAGTGTCGGAATGACGCAGCGTATTCGCGTGCGTCCTCCAGCGCCTTGCCGATGGCAAATTCCAGGTGCAGGCGGTCGTCGGCAGCCAGGTCCGTGCGTGCCAGCTGCTGACGCATGGCGGTCAGGTCCTGGGCACTGAAGCGTAAGGTCTTCAGATTGGCCAGGCTCCACCACGCCTCGCCGAACGCCGGTTCGAGTTGCAAACTGCGGCGATACGCATCGATTGCGCGGTCTGCATGTCCGGCGGTTTTCAGCGCATGGCCGTAGCTCATCCACACCTTGGCGTGGTCCGGGTAGCGTTCCAGCAAATCAGCGTAGATGCGGATGGCGGGCTCATAGTCGCCGATACGGCACAGCACCACCGCCTGCAAATTGCGATAACCAGGGTGGTCAGGTGCGGTCGCCAGCAAGCGCTGGATCTCGACCAGCGCCTGTTCCGGCTGGTTGCTGCGATGCAGGACCAACGCGTAATTCTGGCGGGCCGCATGAAAGCTGGGGGCCAGCTCCAGACAGCGCTCGAGCAGATGCAGGGCGTCGTCGTTGCGACCAAGCCGGGCGGCGACCTCGGCGAACATGCGGATGGCGGCGACGTCGGTCGGCGCCTGCCGCAAATGCTCACGCAGCAAGCCTTCAGCCTCCGGGATGCGGTTTTCGGCCAGCGCCAGCGCAGCGCCCATCAAACGCGGATCGTGCGTGGAATAGCGCACATGATTGGCGTACGCGGCGTCAGCAGCATCCTGTTCACCCGCCGCCATCAGGTGGTCACCGAGGGCGCGCCACGCCTGCGGCAGGTCAGGTTTCAGCGCCACCGCCTGGCGCAACGCCTCGATCGCGTCTTGCCCGCGTCCACAGCGCCCGAGCGCCAATCCCAGATCGAGGTGCACCATGGCCCATTGCGGCTGCGTGCGCGCCAGTGGTTCGAGAATGGCCAGGGCGCCCGGGATATCATCCTGGATCAGTCGCGCCGCCGCCAGCAACCGTAATGCGGCCGGATGCTCGCCGACAACCGCCAGGATTTCATCGAGTTGTTCAACCGCCAACTCCGGAGCGCTGTCCAGCAGGCGTTCGGCGTGAGCCAGTGCCTGTTCCAGGGTGCCGGTAGCAGCCGTATCCGTCATGGTTTGCGTTTCACTGATGGGGCGACGCTCCCGTATGCGCTGGATCCCGAACGACAGCACGGAAAACCGTCAACGCGACTCGTTGGAGACAGTACCGCTTCACCAACCTCGCGGCAATGGAGTTTCATCCCGCGCGCCACATCGCGGGCAGCGGTGCGCAGCGCCATCCCGATGCCTCCTCCGCCAAGCTCGCGCATGCGCCAGCGGATGCGGCGGCGGCATGCATGCCGGCGGTGCAGCGTCAGCCACAGACGCGCCTCGAGCACCGCACTGAACACCGGTCCATCGACGCAACCGGCACCCGCTCGTGCGCCGGGCAGTTAGTCAACGTTTCGCTGATTGATTGCGTCGCGCACAATGGCGCAACTTTTCGGAGGCGCGCATGGCATCAACAACACTCGGCACGTCCACGCGCCTGCTCGCCCCCGGACTCTTGCTTGCGGTGGTCATCGGCGTGGTGGCCCTGGTGCTGGGTCGCTACGCGCCACTGATCGGCGGCCCGGTCATCGGCATCGTGCTCGGCATCATCGTGCGCAACCTGGTGACGCCGCCCGCACGCTGCCTCCCGGGCATCGCGTTTGCCGGCAAGAAAGTGCTGCAGTGGTCGATCATCGCGCTCGGGTTCGGGCTGAGTCTGGATCAGGTGGCGAAGACCGGCTTCGCCTCCCTGTCGGTGACGCTGGTGACGATGACCGTCGCCTTCATCACCGCGTGGCTGCTCGGGCGCTGGCTTGGCGTACACGGCAAACTGGCGATCCTGATTGGCGTGGGCACGGCCATTTGCGGCGGCTCGGCGATTGCTGCCGCCACGCCGATCATTCGCGCGGATGACCACGACACGGCGTTCGCGATCTCCACCATCTTCCTGTTCAACGTGATCGCGGTGC
>DAITPL010000197.1:0-2290 GCA_036833615.1 Rhodanobacter sp. | reverse complement strand
GCATTCTTCGCCGGCATGTCGCCCTTCATGCGCTTGCCGCGCTTGTCCAGTGCCACCCAGTCGTACGTGGTCAGACGGCTGACTTCAGCGCGCTGCGCGCCCAGCGCCCGCGCCTTGTTGGTGCTTGCAGTAGCCGTAGCCATTCGCAACTCCCTCCCCAATGGTTCAGTCCGTGCCCGTGCACAACGGCGCGGCACGCAGGCTCAAGTACAACTCTATGCTACTTCCTGCGGCGCAAACCGTGGCACTGCGCGCAAGTTGGACGCGCCGAGGGTCACGGATCGCACCTCAATCGGTGGTCACGCGGTCAATTTCGGTCAGGCTGGTCAGGCCGTGCTTGACCTTCAGCAGCGCCGACGCCCGCAAGTCGTTGATGCCGGCCGCGCGTGCCACGTCGGAAATTTCCAGCGCGTTGCCGCCTTTCAGGATCACGCGCTGGATTTCTTCCAGCATCGGCATGACCTCGTAGATACCCACGCGTCCCTTGTAACCCTCGTTGCAGGCCGGGCAACCGCCAGCTTCGTACAGGGTCAGGCCCGCGTCGATATCCGCCTGGGTGAAACCGGCCTTGAGCAATACTTCGGGCGGCAGATCAATCGGCTTCTTGCAGTCATGCAGCCGGCGCGCCAGGCGCTGGGCGATGATCAACGTGACCGACGAGGTGATGTTGTACGGCGCGATGCCCATGTTCATCAGGCGCGCAATGGTCTGGGCGGCATCGTTGGTGTGCAGCGTGGACAACACCATGTGGCCGGTCTGGGCCGCCTTGATCGCGATTTCGGCCGTCTCCAGGTCGCGGATTTCGCCGACCATGATCACGTCCGGATCCTGGCGCAGGAACGAACGCAACGCGCTGGCAAACGTCATGCCGCGCTTCACGTTCTGCTGCACCTGGTTGATGCCCTCCACGCGGATTTCCACCGGGTCTTCCACCGTGGAAATATTGCGCTCGTCGGTGTTGAGCATGTTCAACCCGGTGTACAGCGACACCGTCTTGCCCGAGCCGGTTGGTCCGGTCACCAGCACCATGCCGTACGGCTGGTGGATCGCGTCAACATAAAGTTTTTGCTGGTCCGGTTCGTAGCCCAGCTTCTCGATGCCCATCTTGGCGGACGAGCCATCCAGGATACGCAACACGATCTTTTCGCCAAACAGCGTCGGCAGCGAGCTCACGCGAAAGTCGATGGAACGCGTCTTGGACAAGTTGAGCTTGATGCGCCCGTCCTGCGGTACACGCTTTTCGGCAATGTCCAGCTGCGCCATCACCTTCAGGCGGGAGGAGATGCGATTGGCCAGCTTCAGCGGCGGGCTGGCCACGGCCCGCAACATGCCGTCCATGCGCAAGCGGATCCGGTATTGACTCTCGAACGGCTCGAAGTGGATGTCCGACGCGCCACGGCGGATCGCATCCAGCAGCACGCTGTTGACGAACTTCACCACGGGGGCGTCGTCGGTGGTCGCCGCGTCGATGCCGGTGGATTCCTTCTCCTCGTCGGCCACCTCCAGGTCGAGCCCGTCCAGCGCTGTCGAGCCCATCACCGGCATCTCGTTGCGCATGGCGCTGAGCGAGCTGTCGATCGCCCGCAGCAACGAGCCGCGTTCAACCAGGATCGTCTCCACCGTGCAGTTGGAGTTGAAGCGGATTTCGTCCAGCGCGTGTGATTGCATTGGATCGAAGATGCCGACAAACAGGCGCTTGCCGCGCACAAACAGCGGCAACGCATGGTGTTTGCCGATCAAGCTCTCGCTGAGCAGGTTCAGCGGCATCGTGGCGGGGTTCAGCGCACTGACGTCCAGCATCGGCATGCCGAACTCGGCCGAGGCAACCTGGGTCAGCTGGGCGCTGTCGACCAGCTCGTGATCCAGCAGCCACGCCATGAATGACGACTTTTGCGTGGTGCTGTCAACCATGGCCTTGCGCACGTCCGGCTCGGGCAGCAGGCCCTCGGACACCAGACGCCGTGCCATGCCCGACAGGCCGGCGAACGTCGGTTGAATTTGCGATGCCATAATCTGGTTCACGTTGTACCCCTTACGTGGTTGAATCTACCGCACTTGAGTGGTCAGGTCATTACTATTTTTTAACCGCTGTCAGCCGACGTGACACACCGCACATCGTTCAGTTTGCTGCCTGGCGAGCTGCCTTTGGGTCAAAACGTTGCAAGAACCACGCCCACCAACGTGGCAACCCCGGCTAGTGCCCACGTAGGGCGGGTCCGTCGCGAAACCGCCACATTCCGTAGGGCGGGCACTGCCCGCCGCGCTTTCGAGATTCGCCGCCGGACGTCAA
>DAITPL010000196.1:0-2339 GCA_036833615.1 Rhodanobacter sp. | reverse complement strand
GCATCGGCTTGGCGTGATTCCGCGCAAACGGCGCGAATTTCGCCCTGACCCGAGCTCGCTGCAGGAATCCAAGCCCCTTGCGGCGTTATGTCGCAGGAGCTGAGGGTTCGACGATTCAAGGTACTTGGCCCCGCCTGATACGCAGGGCGAAAGGCGGCGCGATTTTATCGCACGCGACCCGGTTCGGGACGGCCCAGGGCGCGCCGCACAACGATCGAGCCGCGCGGGCGACACCCCGCGCATGGGTGATTAGGCTGGGCCAAAGTTTGCCCGAGCTGCCCGTGATTTTGGTCGGTGCGTCGGCTGTCCGTTTTCCCCGCGCATGCCGCCCAATGAAAAGTTACGGAATCGTTGCGCTTTGCTGTTCTTTTCGCTAACGTCCAACCAGTGCCCGTTATTTCCTGCCGACCGATGTACTCCCCGGGCCGCTTTCAGACGTCCCCCCAATCGCTGTTCGACACGATGTCGCGACTGGAGGGGTTGATTGGTCAAGTAACCAAAAGGTAGAGAGGTCCCCATATGAAGTTGCTCACGAACAAACTTACGACCGCAGTGCAAGCCGCCTTGGCGGTTGGTGCATTTGCGCTGGCCGGTAGCGCGTTTGCGCAGGATGCCCCGGCCAGTGCCGACCAGGCTGCCCCGGAGCAAGCGAAGACCCTGCAAGCGGTCACGGTGACCGGTACGCGCATCCGCAGCGTCGATTTTGAAACGGCACAGCCGATCATCGTGCTGGATCGCGCTGCCATCCAGCGTCAGGGCTTCAACTCGGTGGCCGATATCCTGCAGAACCTGCCTGAGGCTGGTACGCCGCCAATCAGTCGTGCCTCGGTCCTGGCTTCCGGCGAAGCTGTCGGCGGCTATTACATCGATCTGCGCAATCTTGGCGCCAACCGTACCTTGGTGCTTTTGAATGGCAAGCGCCTCGGCACGACCACCGACGGCCTGCAGGATCTGTCGCAGGTGCCGATCTCCGCAATTGACCGCGTTGAAGTGCTGAAGGATGGCGCCTCCGCAATCTACGGTTCCGACGCGATCGCGGGCGTGGTCAACCTCATCACGCGCAGGGATTTCGACGGCGCCGAAGCCAGTGCCTACGTCGGTCAGTACGACCAGGGCGATGGCGACAAGCAGACCTACAGCATGACCATGGGCGCGCACAGCGACCGTGGTTCGGTGCAGTTCACCGCCGAGTACTCGAAGGAAGATCCGGTATGGGCGCGCAACCGCCCGTATAGCGCGTTCCCCAGCACCAGTCGCCACCCCACTGCAGGCTGGTCGATCGTTTCGAAGGAAGGCAACTTCTTCATGCCGGACGGATATTGTTCGTCCGGGTTGTGCGCCCTGAATCCGGGTGGCAACCCAGCCAACCCGGCTGACTGGCACAACACTGGCGCCGGTGGCGGTACCAATGACCGCACCAACACGAATGAGGCGATGATGCTGAATACCGGCATCGAGCGTCACTCCTTGTTCGTCAGCGGTGACTACAGCATCACCGACAACATCAAGTTCTCGAGTGACTTCCTGTACAACAAGCGCAGCACCACGCAACAGGTGGCCGGCTATCCGTTCCAGCCGGCGTTTTACCTGCCGTTCACGTTGCCGGACGATGTGACCGCGATCGGCCTCTCGCCGGACAGCTATTTCAACCCGACCGGCGAGAAGATCGACTTCTACCGCCGTGGTTGGGAAGTGCCGCGTGTCACGCGCAACGACCTGCAGACCTATCGCTTCTCCGGCACGCTGGAAGGCAGCTTCGATATTGGCGAGCGCACTTACAACTGGGATGTCGGCGGCTTCGTCAACAACAACGATCTGCTCAAGATCCAGCATGGTGACTTTAGTCTGATCGGGCTTACCGGCGCGCTTGGACCGTCGTTCCTCGACTCGGGTACCGGCTTGGTCACTTGCGGCGCGGGGCCGGACAATGCGCTCCCGTACGGCAGTGCCCCTGGTTCGTGCGTACCGTGGAATCCGTTCATCCCCGCCAGCCAGAGTGGTCCCAACTCGCTGTCTGATCCGACGCTGCAGGCCTATCTATTCCCGTTCTACCACGACACCGGCAATACCCGCACGGTGGATTACACCGCCAACCTCACCGGCCCGATCTTTGCGTTGCCGGCTGGTGATCTGAGCTTTGCCGCGGGCTTCGAGTATCGGCGTGAATCCGGCGAGTTCGTGCCGGATGCATTCAGCCAGGCCGGTATCAGCACCAACTTGTCGTCTGGCCCGACCGGCGGCTCGTACAATGTCAAGGAGTACTACGCCGAAGTCGAGGCGCCCCTGCTGAAGGACTTGCCGTTCGCCAGGCAGTTGACGGTGAACGTCGCCAGCCGCTA
>DAITPL010000195.1:0-2344 GCA_036833615.1 Rhodanobacter sp. | reverse complement strand
GCAAACCACCCGTGCAGCATCCAGCCCGACTGCTCGCCCGGCGCACAAAACGCCCATGCGCGTTGCCCCAGCGAGGTCTCGATCACGTAGTAATCGCGGCACACTTCACCGCCGTCCCACCAGCCGGTTTCCAGCCGCTCGGGACCTGCCAGGATCCGCGGTGGCGCGCCACGCAGCGGCAACGGTCGCGCGAACAACCAGCTTGGGCGCGGCTGGGGCTCGCACGTTGCGTCAGCGCCAGCGGCAACGGTTTGCGCCAGCTCGGGGCGCGGATCAGTCGTGCTGCCCAATTGATATACCGCTTCATCACCCAGCCGCGCGCGCAGGCGCTCGCGCAGCTGTTCGATGGGCAAGGCATGGGCGGGACGTTCGTCAAACAAGTCACGTCCGGCCGGCACGAACGGCGGCAAATCGCGCGCCAGCAGGTGCATGCCCAGCACCGGGGCAGGCAGCCGGATTTGTTCCAGCCGCCCGCGCGCCAGTTCAAACAACATGCCGGCATCGCGTTCCGGCGCGAGCAAGCCGACAACCACCTCGGTATGCGGGTTATCGCGATGTTCCAGCTGCAACACGAAGCGTTGCACGCCGCCGTCACGCCCGGCCAGATAGACGGCCAGATCACTCGTCATGCGCCGCAGCGGAAAAACCAGCGCGCCGAGGTTTTCCACTTCATGCGTCAGCTCGATACGCAGATCAAATGTGTCCGGCGGTCGCCAGGCGTCCAGCCCGGCGGGGAGATCACCTGTGAGTCGATCCAGCGCAGCCAGCAACTCCGCGCCAAAACGTCGGCGCAACCCGTCGCGCGGCAGGCTCAGCAACTGGCCGAGCGTGCGGATGCCCATGCCCGGCAATGCTTCTGCTGCCGCGTCCGGCAAGTGGCTTTTGTGCACGCTCACGCGCTGCAACGCCGGGCGCAAGGCGGCCCCGGTCAACACCGCCTGCCCGTCGCCGATGCTTGCCAGCACCCAGGCGGCATGCGCCGTGGGCGCAACCGCGATGCGCTGGCGAAAGCCCAGCGCGCTGAAGTCTGCGCGCAACATCGCTGCCAGCCGTGGCCACGGACCGAACAGCCCCATGCTGCGACTGATTTCCAGCACCAGCGCATGCGGCAGCAGGCTGACTTCGGAGCTGTAGCGATACGCCACGGCAGCCAGGAAACGCTGCCAGCGTTCGGTGGCTGCCGTGTCGTACGGCAACACCTCGAAGTGGGCGAGCAGCGCCTGCGCGGCAATCAGGCGCTGGCCGACACGCAACCCTGCCTCGCGCGCGGCGGCGTTGACCGCGACCAGCGTGCGCGCATTCGCGCCGCCAGCCACCAGCACCAGCGGACCATCATCCGGACGTTGTCGAAGGACTCCGTCCAGCGCCAGATGCGGCAGCAATACACAGGCCCACAGCATGCCCGGCCACCATCAATGCAGGGCGCGGCCGAGCGCCACCGGTTGCGCCGGCACCGCTCCGCCACGACATTTGCGCACCCACACCCGGGCCTGCGGCAGGGCCTCCAGCTCCAGCCGCAGTGCAGCCGGAGAAGCCTGGGCCAGATGCCGGCGCGCGCGAAACACGAAGGCCAGCGCGTGGCCACTGTCCGCCGCCACCTGCAGTCGCCGCAACGCGTGGTCGTCGGCCTGCTGCGGCCATGCCAGCACGGCAGCGCAACTGGCCGAACGCAGACACTGCTCCGTCGCCCACAGCACATCCTTGCTGTCGGCATGCACGATCTCGACGTGGCGCATGTCCACGCCGTGCTGACGCCAGCCGGCCACGCACGGCGCGTACGGCGGCGCCACGACGACCACCGGACGCGTACCCTGCGTGAGTCGCGCCAGCGTCGGCAACACCAGTTGCAATTCACCCACGCCATCTGCCGGCAACAGGATTTCCGACAACGCCGCCGCCGGCCAGCCGCCAGCGGGCAACACGGCATCCAGCGCAGCCCAGCCAGTGGGTTGGTCGCCGGCGGGAACCGGCGCTGCCCGTCCACGCCAGATTTTCCGGGCATCAAACAAGCCGGACAAGGCGACCACGGCGCTCATCGGCTGCCCCGCAACAGGCCGGCAAACAGACCCTCGATGGCAAAGTCTTCCCCCGGGTCCGGATCGATCGGCTGATAGCCCGGGCTGTTCGGCAACAGGCGGATCACATCACCTTGCCAGTACAGCCGCTTGATGGTGAAACGATCGCCGCCAATGCGCGCGGCAACCACCTGACCATGCCGCGCCACCGGCGTGGCATGCACGCCCACGAGATCCTGATCGAGAATGCCCTCGTCGCGCATCGAGTCGCCAACCACACGCAACAGGTAATCCGGTCGCAAGCGAAACAGCCAGCGTGACACGCGCAA
>DAITPL010000194.1:0-2346 GCA_036833615.1 Rhodanobacter sp. | reverse complement strand
GCCCGCCCGGGCGTGGTGATCGGCAAGAAGGGCGAGGATATCGAGAAGCTGCGCAAGGAAGTCAGCGACATGATGGGCGTGCCGACGCACATCAATGTCAACGAGGTGCGCAAGCCGGAGCTGGATGCACAGCTGGTGGCCGAGTCGATCGCACAGCAGCTCGAGCGCCGCATCATGTTCCGCCGCGCCATGAAGCGCTCGGTCGGCAATGCGATGCGCCTGGGCGCGCTGGGTATCAAGATCAATGTGTCAGGGCGCCTGAACGGGGCCGAGATCGCCCGTTCCGAGTGGAGCCGCGAGGGCCGGGTGCCGCTGCACACTTTGCGTGCGGATATCGATTATGGCCTGGCTGAGGCACACACGACGTACGGCATCATTGGCGTGAAAGTGTGGATCAACAAAGGTGAAGTCTTCGATCTGGCTGCGGCCTCGCAGGAGTCGAAGGACGAGCCGTCCTCGCAGCCGCGCCGCGAAGGTGGCGAAGGTCGTCGTAACGATTCGCGACGCGATACCGGTGACGGTCGTCGCGAGCGGAACGCGAAGTAAGGAGAGTTGCCATGTTGCAACCAAAACGTACCAAGTACCGCAAGCAGTTCAAAGGTCGCAATGACGGCTTGGCGCAATGTTCCAATCTGGTCAGCTTCGGCGAGTTCGGCCTGAAGTCGATCCAGCACGGGGCACTTACCGCGCGCCAGATCGAAGCGGCACGACGCTGCATCACGCGCTTCGTCAAGCGCGGCGGCAAGTTGTGGATTCGCGTGTTTCCCGACAAGCCGGTCAGCAAGAAGCCGATTGAAGTGCGTATGGGCGCCGGCAAGGGCAGTGTCGAATTCTGGGTCGCCAACGTGCAGCCGGGGCGCATGCTGTACGAGATCGAAGGGGTTCCCGAGGTCACTGCACGCGAGGCGTTCCGCCTGGCTTCCGCCAAGTTGTCGGTGCAGACGCAGTTTGTAACCAGGGCGGTGATGTGATGGCTACCAAAGTCAAGGAAATCAGTACGACGCAGTCGGTGGATGAGTTGCAGCAGCATCTGCTGGATCTGCGCAAGGAACAGTTCAATCTGCGTATGCAGAAAGGATCCGGCCAGCTCACTCAGCCGCATCAGCTACGCCGCGTTCGGCGTGACATCGCCCGCACGAAATTCGTGCTCGGCGGCAAGAAGTAAGGGACGGCGGACATGAGCGAAAACACCAATCAGGCGGCACAGCCGCAGACAGACAGCAAGAAGCAGGTGCGCACCCTTGAAGGGCGGGTTACCAGCAGCAAGATGGACAAGACCGTCACCGTGCTGATCGAGCGCCAGGTGCAGCATTGGCTGCTGGGCAAGACCATCCGGCGCTCGACCAAACTGCACGCGCAGAACGATGTGGGTGCGAACGAGGGCGATCTCGTGCGCATCGCCGAGTGCCGTCCGTTGTCCAGGACCAAGCATCATCGCGTGGTCGAAATCATCACTCGTGCAAACGGCTAAAGGGAGGGTGCGAAAATGATCCAGACACAAAGCACGCTTTCGGCGGCTGACAACAGTGGCGCCAAGCAGCTGATGTGCATCAAGGTGCTGGGCGGTTCCAAACGCCGCTATGCAGGCATTGGTGACGTCATCAAGGTTGCCATCAAGGACGCTATCCCGCGTGGCAAGGTGAAAAAAGGCGAGGTTTACAATGCCGTGGTGGTACGTACCGCCAAGGGCGTGCGTCGTGCCGATGGTTCGTCGATCCGTTTCGACGGCAACGCAGCGGTACTCCTCAACAGTAAGCTCGAACCCATCGGCACCCGTATTTTCGGGCCGGTGACGCGCGAGCTGCGCAGCGAACGGTTCATGAAGATCGTTTCGCTTGCGCCTGAAGTGCTCTGAGCGGAGTTTATCCATGAAACATATCCGCAAGGGTGATCACGTGATCGTGATTGCCGGCAAGAACAAAGGTCAACGCGGCGATGTGCTGCGTGTTGGCGATGACCGCGTAGTCGTTTCCAACGTGAACCTGATCAAACGGCACACCAAGCCGAATCCGCAGGCCAACCAGGCTGGCGGCATCGTCGAGCGTGAAGCCTCGATCCATCTCTCCAATGTGCAGCTGTTCAACCCCGCCACGAACAAGGGTGAACGCGTCGGTACCAAAACGCTCGATGATGGGCGCAAGGTCCGCGTGTTCCGTTCGAATGGCGAGGTCGTGGACGCGTAAGGAACACGATCATGACGCGCCTTGAAAGTTTCTATAAAGACCAGGTAGTAGCCAAGCTCACCAAGCAGTTTGGCTACAAGAACGTGATGCAGGTTCCACGCATCACCAAGATCACGCTGAACATGGGCGTGGGCGAAGCGGCGGCCAACAAGAAAGTGCTGGA
>DAITPL010000193.1:0-2409 GCA_036833615.1 Rhodanobacter sp. | reverse complement strand
GCCGCCAGGATCGCGATGATCGCAACCACGATCATCAGTTCGATCAAGGTGAAACCTTTCTGTGTCATCTTCATTGATGTTTCCTCTGTAGTGGTTAGCCAACCGTGTTGCTGCCCCTGAGCCCCGGCCCCGGAAGTCCCTTGTACTGGACCGGTCCCCACACTCGTGGTCAGTGACGACCAGGAAGCTCGGGGGAAAAAGAGCACGTTGCATGCCAACCGTTGCGAATCAAGCCCCTGCTGCCATGGCAGCCGCGCCGATTGTGCGCAAGGTGGCAGAAGTTCGCAATGGTCGTGGGCGCTGCCATGCGTGAAACTGCGAGCTGCTTCAAGCATTGCCGGTCGGGCCTGACCTGTCGCGTCAGCAAGTGACGCAGTACGGCAGCTATGTCACGAATCGACGTGCGGCCAAATGCCGGCCGCACCGATTCAACTGCGGCAGGAACTGGGCAGATATTTGCCACTCAGCGTGCTTGGGGTGCAGCTCCAGGCAATACTCCCGCCATGCGTGATTGGCGACAGCACCAGAAACTTGCTGGCATCGTTGATCGCGGCGTTGGCTTGCGCGGCCTGGAACAGCACGGTGATCTTGCCGCCGGCCACGTTCACGCTGGAAACGTAACTGCCGCTGATGGAAGTGTTTTTGGCCAGCCCGGCGGATTTGTTGCTGGCCGGGAAGCGCCCCGTGTTGGCCACGAAGTCCCATACCGCGGCCTTGGCGCCGGAGCCCAGGCTCATGCCTTCGGTGACCTGCGCGCGAATGACGTAATCCTGATACGCCGGGATGGCGATCGCGGCAAGAATGGCGATGATCGCCACCACGATCATCAATTCAATCAACGTGAAACCGTTGGCAACGCGCTGGCGCAACATGGTGAACTCCTCCCCGTATGCCGACTTGCACAGGCACGTTTTGTACCAACCACGCACCCGCGCGTGCCAGCAACGAAACCAGCAGCACTCAGCGCGCGATTAGTGTGATCACGATCACGCAATCACCCACCATGCCTCGCTTCGTAGGGCGGGCACTGCCCGCCAGCTCTCGTCCACACCGCGGCAAAGAAGCAGCGAAGCGAGAGCCTGGCTGCGACTGCGATGTCGCGGTGGGTGCCTTTGTAGGGCGGGCACTGCCCGCCAGCCCTTCGTTTTTTTGTGCCGGGACGAAAACGCAAAAGCCGGCGGGCAGTGCCCGCCCTACCAAGACGGTGCGTGCACGCCGGCCCGGACCATCAACCCGCTGGCGTTTGCTGGTCCAGCCAGCGCTCGGCGTCGAGCGCGGCCATGCAACCGAAGCCGGCGGAGGTCACGGCCTGGCGATACACGTGATCGGCGACGTCGCCGGCGGCAAACACGCCGGGTACGGAGGTCATGGTGGCCATGCCGTCGAGGCCGGTGCGGATCTTGATGTAGCCGTCGCGCATGTCGATCTGGCCGGCGAAGATGCCGGTGTTCGGCGTGTGCCCGATGGCGACGAAAAAGCCGGTGGCGGGAATGTCGCGGGTGGCGCCGGAGTTGACGTCTTTCACCCGCACGCCGGTGACGCCGGTGTTGTCGCCGAGCACTTCATCGATGGTGTGGTTCCACACCAGCTCGATCTTGCCGGCGGCGGCCTTCTCGAACAGCTTGTCCTGCATGATCTTCTCGGCACGCAGCTTGTCGCGGCGATGCACCAGGTAGACCTTGCGTCCGATATTGGCCAGGTACAGCGCTTCCTCGACGGCGGTGTTGCCGCCGCCGATCACCACCACATCCTGATCGCGGAAGAAAAAGCCGTCGCAGGTCGCGCAGGCGGACACGCCCTTGCCCTTGAATTTTTCCTCGCTTTCGATGCCGAGGTATTTGGCAGTGGCGCCGGTGGCGATGATCAACGCATCCGCCGTGTATTCGCCGGAGTCGCCGGTGAGGCGGAACGGGCGTTGTTTCAGGTCGGCGGTGTGGATGTGGTCGAAGATCATCTCGGTGTGGAAGCGCTCGGCGTGCTCGGCCATGCGCTGCATCAGCGCCGGGCCCTGCAGGCCTTCCACGTCGCCGGGCCAGTTGTCCACGTCGGTGGTGGTCATCAGCTGGCCGCCCTGGGCCAGGCCGGTGATCATGGTTGGCTTGAGGTTGGCGCGCGCTGCATACACCGCAGCGGTATAGCCGGCCGGACCCGATCCGAGGATCAGCAGACGACTATGTTTGGTGGGGTTCATGGCAACAATCCTTGAAGTAGGCGATGGCGTGGAGCAACACGGCGCTGGCTGCACACAAACACCGCCACACGCCGCACGCGACCCCCGAAGAATGGGGAATGTGCCGCCTTGATTCAAGACCGACACGCACCCGGTGCCGCCGCACGGCGGGCAGTGCCCGCCCTACGAAGCCCGGGTTGCAGGTGGTGCTGTTGTAGGGCGGGCACTGCCCGCCGGCT
>DAITPL010000192.1:0-2463 GCA_036833615.1 Rhodanobacter sp. | reverse complement strand
GCCAGGGCACAGATACTTCCACGAATACTCAACACGGGTTTGGCCTCGGACAAGCCCCGCATGTTACTTGCCGCGTCGCACGGCGGGCAAGTAAGCTCGAACAGAGTAATCTGCCATTTCCGCATGACGCGGAATCCCCGCTGCAGGCACAAGCACTTGAAACCCACTTCCGTCCCCGCGCGCGTCGGCGCCGATACCCAACTGCTGATTCACGCCCTCGCGCCGACCGCCAAGTCACCGCTGCTGGCATTGTCCAAACGCATTGCCGACGCCGGCTGCAATCTGGCCGAGTCGCGGGTGTCCACCATCGGTGCGGAAATCTCGTTGATGCTGCTGGCCTGCGGCGCCTGGGACGCACTGGCGAAGCTGGAAACCGCGCTGACCAAGCTGGCGCGCGACGAAAGCCTGCGCCTGGTGCACTATCGCACCGGCCCGCGCGAGGCCAGCTCGCATCAATTGCCGTATCTGGTGGAAGTGGTGGCTGCCGATCGCCCCGGCATCGTCGCGCGCATCGTGGAGTTTTTCAGCCAACACGAGATCAGTGTCGAACAACTCAACTCCACGCGCTACCAGGCGATGCAAACCGGTGCAGACATGTTCCAGGCGCAATTCACCATTGGCATCCCGCCGGAGATCCACATCGCCGCCTTGCGCGACGATTTTCTGGAGCTGTGCGACGGACTGAATCTGGATGCCATCATGGACCCGGTGAAATTCTGAGGATGGTCCGATCGCGGCGTTCCGGCAAGGGCTGTTTTCCACCGCTGCACACGCGCTAATCTGGTGTCACTCCACCCACAGGAGACACCCAACGTGTGCAGCACCCGGCAACGCACCGTTATTCACGTCACCGCACCGCAGCGGCCAAGCCAATTTGGGCTGCCATCCGGCCACGGCGGAGTCGCCTGATGCCGGACCTTGGCAAGCGCGTGCCCGCGCTCACTGGCACGACCGGCGACGGCAGCACGTTCAAACTCGCCAGCTGCAAGGGCCAGTGGGTAGTGCTGTATTTCTATCCGAAGGACAGCACGCCCGGCTGCACGACCGAAGCCCAGGGGTTCCGGGATCTGCATGCGCAGTTCCTCGCGCATCACGCACAAGTCATCGGCGTCTCGCGCGACTCGGCAAAATCGCACGCCAACTTTGCCGGCAAGCAGGCATTGCCGTTTCCGTTGATTGCCGACGTGGACGAAACCTGGTGCCGCGCATTTGACGTGATTCACGAGAAAGTGCTGTACGGCAAGCACCACCTTGGCGTGGTGCGCAGCACGTTCCTGATCGATCCGACCGGCAAGCTGCGCCAGGAATGGCGCAACGTCAAAGTGGCCGGACACGCACAAGCGGTGCTGGATGCCCTTGCGAGCCAGTGACGGCTGCAGCTGCCACCACACCCGCAGCCTGCGCCGCAGCAGGCTTCACGCGATGACTTTCCCTGCGCGGTCGGCGCCAGGCCGCGCCCCACCACCACCTGCCTGCGAGGATTCTTCCGCATGACCGGAAGCAAGCGCATCTACGCCCTGGACACCAACGTCCTGCTGCACGACCCCACCTCGCTGTTCCATTTCGAAGAACATGATGTCTTCATCCCGATGACCGTGCTGGAGGAGCTCGACGAAAAAAAGAAAGGCGCCTCCGAAGTCTCGCGCAATGGCCGCCAGGTCAGTCGCTTCCTCAACGAACTGGTCGAGCATGGCAAGCAGCGGGATCTGCGCGACGGACTCGAGCTGTCCAACCCGCAGGGCATCAAGCTCAAGCGCGGCAACGAGGTCGGCCGGTTGTACTTCCAGCAACGCGCCACCAACGGCCACGGCAAGGCCGACAACCAGATCCTGGCGGCAACCATCGAATTGCGCGACCAGAATCCCGAGCGCACGGTCATCCTGGTCAGCAAGGACATCAACCTGCGGATCAAGGCCAGCATCTACGGCATCGTCGCCGAGGACTACGAAAACGATCGCGCCCTGGATGATTTTTCGCTGCTGTATACCGGCGCTGCCGAGCTGCCGGAGAATTTCTGGGATCGGCACCCCGAAGTGACTTCATGGAACGACCATGGCCGGACGTTCTATCAACTGGAACGTCAAGAAGACGAGGAATGGTTTCCCAACCAGTGTCTGTACCTGCCTGGCGAGAACGCCGTTGAGCTGCGCGTGCTGCGCCTGGAGGCACAAGCCGCCACGCTGGTGCTGCTGGATGACCACTCGCACCCGAACCACCACGTCTGGGGTATCGGCGCGCGCAACCGCGAGCAGAATTTTGCGCTCAACGCGCTGATGGATCCGGACGTCGATTTTGTCACCCTGCTCGGCAACGCCGGTACCGGCAAGACCTTGCTGGCGCTGGCCGCGGGCCTGGCGCAAGTGATGGACCAACAACGCTACCGCGAGATCATCATGACCCGCGCCACAGTTTCCGTCGGCGAGGACATCGGCTTCCTGCCGGGTACGGAAGAAGAAAAGATGA
>DAITPL010000191.1:0-2515 GCA_036833615.1 Rhodanobacter sp. | reverse complement strand
AGCCGCCCTCGGCGAGCAGGCTGTCGTGCGTGCCTTGCGCCACGATGCGGCCGCCATCCAGCACGACGATGCGGTCGACGCGCTGCACGGTGGCCAGGCGATGGGCGATGACCAGCGTGGTGCGGCCTTGTTCCAGGCGCGCCAGCGCCTGCTGGATGGCCGCTTCGGATTGTGCGTCCAGCGCGGACGTGGCCTCGTCCAGCAACAACAGCGGCGCGTCGCGCAGGATGGCGCGGGCGATCGCGATGCGCTGGCGCTGGCCGCCGGACAGGCGCACGCCGCGCTCGCCGAGTTCTTCCGCATAGCCATCGTGCATGTCGCTGATGAATTCGTGCGCTTCGGCGGCACGGGCGGCGTCACGCACTTCCGCATCGCTGGCGTCTTGCCGGCCGAAGCGGATGTTGTCCGCGGCCGTGCCACCGAAAATCACCGTTTCCTGCGGCACCAGCGCAATGGCGCCACGCAGTTCGGGCAGCGCCAGTGCGCACAAATCCACGCCGTCCAGCGTGATGCGGCCGGCTTGCGGGTCGTAGAAGCGCAGCAGCAGCGCGAGCACCGTGCTCTTGCCGGCGCCGGATGGCCCGACCAAAGCCACGGTTTCACCGGGCTGGATGTCCAGCTCGAAATCCCGCAGGGCGGCGGTATCCGGCCGGGTCGGGTAATGGAAACTGACGTGCGCGAAGTGCAACGCGCCGCGTACCGGACGCGGCAAGCGCGTCGGTTGGGCCGGGCTGGTGATTTGCGCGCGCTCGCCGAACAGCTCGCCGATGCGCTCCATTGCCCCGGCCGCGCGCATGACGTCGCCCCACACTTCGGACAGCCCGGCGACCGAGCCGGCGGCGAAGACCGCGTACAACACGAACTGGCCGAGCACGCCGACGGCCATCGTGTGCGCCAGCACGTCGCGGGCGCCAGCCCACAGCACCAGCGTGATCGCGCCGAAGAACAGCACGATGACCACCGCGGTCAGCAGCGCGCGCATGCCGATGCGCCGCCGCGCACTGTCCAGGGCACGCATGATCGCACCGCCGTAACGCTCACTCTCGATACCTTCGCGCGCATACGCCTTCACGGCGGGCGCGGCGTTCAACGTTTCGTTGGCCAGCGCGGCCGCGTCGGCCAAGCGATCCTGGCTTGCCCGCGACAACTTCTGCACCCGCCGGCCGAACAGCAGGATCGGCACCATCACCGCGGGGATCACCAGCGCGGTCAACCCGGCCAGGTGCGGGCTGGTCCACACCATCATTGCGCTGGCGCCGAGCAACATCACCGCGCTGCGCAGCGCCACGGAAATGCCGGAGCCGATCAACGCCTGCACCACTTCCGTGTCCGTGCCCAGTCGCGAGATCAGCTCACCCACGCGACTGCGTTCGAAAAACCCGATGTCCAGTCGCACCACATGCGCATACAACTCCTGGCGCAGCGACGCGAGCGCACGCTCGCCGAGCAGGGTAATGCAGAAATACCTGGCCGCCGTGGCGAACGCGAGGACCAGCGCGACACCGAACAATGCCAGAAACGTGTTGTTGATCGCTGCCGCGTTCGCGCTGCTGAAGCCCTGGTCGATCATGTGCCGCACCGCCAGCGGCAGTACCAGCGTGGCGCCGGAGGACAGCGCGAGAAACAGCAGCCAGCCGGCAGCCAGCGCACGATGGGGCTTGATGAACGGCCAGAGCTGGCGCAACGCACCGAGATGGCGGTCAGGACGGATGGTGCTGGCAGGATCGCTCATGAGTTTTCGGTGGGGTGGACAGCATATGCAGCGATGACCAGGCGGCTGGCGTGGTGTTGACGTCCATGGTGCCGGTTTTGCGGTGGAAGACGTGGCTGGGCTGGTGGTGCAGCATTCCGGCCGACTCGAGCGGACCTTCTTTCAAGTGGGGCGGGTGCCGCGCGGTTCAATGGTTGGCCGCTGCCGGCCCCGGCGCAGTGGATTGCCACGCAGTTGCGGCCATGCGCGCTGTAGCATGACGGGTTTCCAGATGAAGTGTCGGACCGGCCATGATCAACAACGATGTCTTGCGCGCCGTGCGCTACATGCTCGACCTCAGCGACGCCCGCGTGGCCGCGATCATCCAGTTGGCCGAGCCGTCCGTGGTATTGAGCCGGGACGAAGTGCAGGCGCTGCTGAAAAAGGAAGGTGAGGCTGGCGGCGTGGAGTGCAGCAATCGGGTGCTTGCCTTGTTCCTGGATGGTCTGGTGGTGGATCGTCGTGGCCGGGATGAGAGCCGCCCACCGCGCCCGCTGGAAAAGCATGTCACCAACAACGTGGTGCTGAAGAAGCTGCGCGTGGCGTTCGAGCTGAAGGATGTGGACATGCACCAGATCCTGGCAGCCGCCGGCTTTCCCATCTCCAAGCCGGAGATGAGCGCGTTGTTCCGCCAGTCCGGCCACAAGAACTTTCGCCCGTGCGGCGATCAGTTGCTGCGCCATTTCCTCAAGGGTCTCACGTTGCGTTTGCGCGGGAGCGATTGAGCCCATCAGCTGCTTGTTGGGCCACGTCCCGTGACGGTAC
>DAITPL010000190.1:0-2558 GCA_036833615.1 Rhodanobacter sp. | reverse complement strand
TCCAGATTCGCCGGATCGTCCCTTGCGTCGTCGTTCACCACGGTACCTCGCGCCTGCACTGGTTGTCGCCGGAGAGCGGGCGGGTAACGACGGCGGCAGGGCGGCCATGTCGCGGGGTCATCCGTGTCTCCGGAGTGAGCGATCGAGCATAGCGCAGCAGGGCTGGAAGCCGCAGGGCGGCGTAGTCATGGGAGTGGTGGTGCTTGCGTGTGCGTGGCGTAGATGCGCCATGGCGGCCGCGGTCGTCACCGGTGTCCCAGGCCGGTGGCCGGATTGTCACTGATGGCGTTGCGCGGTGGTGGCCAGCAGCCGTCAGCTTGCCCGCAACGGTTCGCCCGCATCTGCCACATACGTCAATTGGCCGTCCAGAACCCGTGCCGGCGCGGTGTAGGGATGCGGACTGCTGTGTTTCGCGTCGATGATGTGGATGACTTCGATGCCGCGCACGCACAGCAGGTCGGCAAGCATCGAGCGGTGACAACGCCACCACACGGCCTCGGCGCACATCAGCGTGGTGCGTCGGCCGGCGGCAAAGGTGAGCAGCTCGTCGAGGCCTTCGGCAAATTCGGCGCTGGCCATGTGGTCGGCGTAGCCCTGGAACGAGGCGTTGCGCCACGCGCCGTTGGGCGAATCGCGCAGCACGCGCCGGCGCCCGCCGAGCTTCGGCAACCATTGGTAGGCGATGCCGTGTGCGGGCACGCTGATGGCCAGCTCGTCGCGCTGGAAATACGGATAGCGGCGCGAGCCGGGAAAGCGCCGCACGTCGGCGAGCGCCTCGATGGCGTACGTGTCGAGCAGGGCCAGGAACTCTTCCAGCGTGCGGGTGGAGTGACCGATCGTCCAGATCTTTTGCACGCCGTGGTGGGCAACGGGCGTGGCGGCGTCAGCGCTCACCGTTCACTCCATCTTGTGCAACGCGGCGCCCTTGTGCAGGGCGATGTGGTCGGTCTTGTCACTCTTGATCTCGTATTGCGGGTCCGCTTCGCTGCAGCGATGCATGTGGCCTTTGTACTCGGTGTCGCTGGTGTGCACCTTGATGATCTTGCCGCTGACGTGACCGGCTTCGGAGTTCCAGCGCACGTGGTCGCCCACTTTGAATGCATGACTCATGTTCGTTCCTCGCCAAGGGTGAGCTCGCAGCAAAGCAGGCGGTCCGTGCAAGCCGGGTGGAGGGCAAATGCGCGCCATGCGGAGCGCTGCGGTTTGTGCCGGCAGGGCGCCATGGCACGCGATTGCGCCAGTGTGCGCCGTTCCGCGCGCTCACCCCAAACGCAGCAGTTTGCGCACCGCGCCCAGATTGCGTCGACTGACTTCGGGCGTGAAATCGGTGCTGTCCAGCCGCGCCAGCACGCGGCCATCGGCCAGGGTTTTCAACCCGAGCAGGCGCGCCGGCGGGACCAGACAGTTGCGGTGCAGACGCGCGAGTTGCCCGGGATAGGCTTCTTCCAGTTGGCGCAGCGATTCCTCGATCAGCAATTCACCATGGCGGTGGCGCACGACGACGTATTTTTCCTCGGCGAGCAGGCAGATCACCTCGTCCAGCGCGATGCGCACCTGTTCGCCGCCCAGTCGTCCGTGCAGGTAAATCGTCGGTGCACTGCTGGCGTCGGCGTGCCGCCGTTGCGCGCGGGCCAGCGCTTCACGCAAACGCTCGAGACGTACCGGCTTGAGCAGATAGTCGACCGCGTCCAGTGCAAACGCTTCCAGTGCGTGCGTGTCGTAGGCGGTGCAAAAAATTACTTGCGGCCGCGCCCGCCCGAGCAGTCGCTGCGCCAGCGCCATGCCGTCGGTGCCGGGCATGTTGATGTCCAGCAGCACGACGTCCGGCTGCGAGGCGCTGATGGCGCCAAGTGCGGCTTCGCCGTCACCGACCGCGCCGGTGAGCTCCACCTCGGCGCATTCGGCGAGCAAGGCCGCCAGGCGCGCGCGCGCCAGCGGTTCATCGTCGACGATCAGCACGCGCATCATGCGCTTTGCCCCGGCAGGTGCAGCACCACCACGAACTGCGCGCCTTGCGGACCGGCTTCCGCCGTGGCCTGCGGACCGTAACGATAGGCGATGCGCTGGCGCACGCTGTCCAGGCCATGCCCATTGCCGGCGACGGGCGGCGTGTCCGGCAGCGGGTTGCGGATCTCGATGCGGATGCCGGTGCCTTCGCGCTGGCCGCGCAGGGTGACCTCGCCGCCGCCGCGCAGCGGCTGGATGCCGTGGCGCACGGCGTTTTCCACCAGTGGCTGCAACAGCAGGCGCGGCAGCGGAAACGCGGTCGGCAGATCATCCAGCTCGCGCTTGATGCGCAGGCGCCCGCCGAGGCGCAGTTGCTCGATGGCGAGGTAACGTTCGACCAGTGCCAGTTCCTCGCCCAGCGTGCCGTCGCCCTGGTCGTGCTGCCCCAGCGCAGCGCGGAACAGCTCGCACAAATCCTCCACCGTGCGTTCGGCCGCGGTTGGGTCGACGCGGATCAAGGCCGCCACCGTGTTCATGCTGTTGAACAGGAAGTGCGGCCGGATGCGCGCCTGCAAGGCTTCGACCTCCGCCCGCGTCACCGCCGCCAGCCG
>DAITPL010000189.1:0-2566 GCA_036833615.1 Rhodanobacter sp. | reverse complement strand
ACACCCACCAACAACAACGGCATTCGTGGCGGACGACTCCCTGCCCCTGGCCCTGCCGCGTTACACGCTGCTGGCCGGACTGCTGTTGTGCTGGGTCGGGCTTACGGCGTTCACCGCGTACACATGGGGCAGCCCGCTACGGCTGGCGCAGGACCTGGCGCTGCGCGCACCGCAATCCCCGCGGGCACAGTACGAACTGGGCCGCGCCTACATCATCTATTCGCATTACGACCCGGCTTCGCCCTTTACGCCACTGGTGTACGCACCGCTGGAACGTGCGGCGGCGCTGCCGGGTTCGTCGATCCTGCCGGAGCAGGCGCTGATCTTCATGAATGCGCGCATGCATCTGCCACTGAAGGATGCCTGGTGGGACAGCATGAGCGCGAAGTTGAAGGCGCACCCGCTTGGCATCCAGGACGAGAGTTCGCTCGGCGCCTTGACCCAATGCGCGCGTGAGGGCCATTGCGATTTGCCGCCGGCGCGCATGATGCAAGCCTTCACCTCGGCCCTGTCGCACCCCAATCCCAGTGCACGCCTGCTGGCCACTTACGGCGACTACGCGTGGAACGTGTTGAACGATCACGCACTGGGCGAGCGCATGACCCGGGAAGCCGTGCAAATCAGACCGAACGAGCCGGCGTACCAGATCACCCTGGTCCGCATGCTGGCCGCCCAGGGACGCCAGGCAGAAGCCATCGCCGCGCTGAAGCAACTGGAGACCTTGAATTTCGGCGGCCGGCTCAACGGCAGCGTGGATGAATTGCGCAAGTTGCTGGCCACGCAACGTTCCGGGCGTTGAAAAGCATATGTGGATTGGGACCCGACCGACGAAGCCTTCGCCTGCGCCGAACTTTACAGCAGCAGCAACGTATAGCATCATGATGCCTTGGCAATGATGCGAGTGATGTCATGCGAACTACCGTCACCCTCGACCCTGATGTAGCGGTGCTGTTGCAGCAGGCCATGCGCGAGCGCGGGCTGCCGTTCAAACAGGCGCTGAACGAAGCCGTGCGGAGCGGTCTCGCCCGCCAAGACCATGCCGTGGAGCCATTCCGCCAGCGCACTTTTCAGCTTGGTCGCCCGCGCGTGGATCTGACCAAGGCGCTGGCGCTGGCCAGCGAGTTGGACGATCAGCGCGCCCAGGCGCCGCAGCGCCAGTGAAAACACCCGACGTCAACGTGCTGTTGTACGCCGTCAACGGCGACAGCCCGCAGCACCCGCCGGCACGCGCATGGTTGGAAGCCGCTTTCGTCGAACCGGGCGGTATCGGCTTCAGTTGGGTCGCCCTGCTTGGCTTTATCCGGCTGGCCACTCGGCCCGGCATTTTCCCCAACCCGCTTGGAGTGGAGGATGCGCTTGGCGTGGTCGATGACTGGCTCAACCATCCCCACGCCCGCGTGCTCAACCCGACCGATCGCCACGGCGCACTTTTGGCGCGACTGTTGATTGGTGCCGGCCACGCCGGCAACCTCACCACCGACGCGCACCTTGCCGCGATCGCCATCGAACATGGCGCGGTCCTCGGCACCTTCGACCGCGACTTCGAGCGTTTCCCGGGCTTGCGCCTGGAGTTGATGCCCGCGCCTGCCGTGCATGAACCATAGGATTGGCATGTCGATGCATGCCCCGAACCAACGTGCGGCTTTTGCCAAGGTCGTCGGTCCCGCCTGGAGCAGGTGCGCGGCGGGAGCAGCTGGCAAGATCAAACACATGCTCGATTTTCATGCCGCCACCACCGGTATGGCGGGTTCAGTACGGCATGTGTCCGGCGGGCAGGAGCAGTGGCGTATCGGGTCGCAGCGTGGCGGATGGTGTCGTCAAGCCAGGATACACGCGGCATCCCGTGGTACTATTTTCAGTACTGAAACAGGCTCTTGAGGACGCCCCATGGACAATCTGCTCACGGCTGCCGAGCTCAAGCGGCGCGGCATGGCGGCAATTGAAGAAGGTCTCAAACGTGGCCCCGTACGCATCATCAAACACAATCGACCGGCAGCGGTAGTGGTGTCGACACGCGAATACGAACGCCTGCTGCGCCCGAACAAGCCCGTCGCCGGCGACCTGACCGCTTTGCAGTGGCTGCTCGCTCACCCGGCAGCGGCGGGAGAGCTGGGCAAGGCCGAAATCGACCGCCGCGTGCGCGCGGAACGCAACTGGTGATCGCGTTTCTCGACGCGAACGCGCTGATCTACCTCATCGAAGGCGGTGAGCCGTTCGCCCGCCGCATACGCCGGCAGCTGCAGGCGCTGGCCACCGGCAAACCGGGGTTGCGCATTGCCATCAGCCGCCTGTCGCAACTGGAATGCCGGGTTGGGCCGCTGAAATCGGGCGACACCCAAACGTTGGCAGACTATGACTTCTTCTTTGCCCGGCCGGACATTCTGTGGGTGGAGCTCACGCCAACCGTCGTTGGCCTGGCCACCGTGATCCGGGCGCGATACAGCATGAAGACACCGGACGCCCTGCAGGCGGCCTGTTGTCTCCAGCTGGGCGAAGGGCATGTGTTTGTGACAGGCGACAACGCATTCAAAAAGGTTGCCGGCCTCAACACCCACATCCTGAGGGG
>DAITPL010000188.1:0-2608 GCA_036833615.1 Rhodanobacter sp. | reverse complement strand
GAGTACTGCCCTCCGAAGGCAGGGGTCGTGGGTTCGAATCCCGCCAGGCGCACCAAACCAGTCGATGCAGTCAGGTGCGCGGACCTGGCGCCTGCCCAGCTTTACGGCTTTCGGCTTTGCGTGGCGCCTGGTACGGAGCGGCGGGCAGTGCCCGCCCTGCAACGGCACGAGCTACCTACCATGCCACGCGAGCCAGGCTTCGTAGGGCGGGCACTGCCCGCCGGCTTTCCGGCTTTCGGTTTTGCGCGGCGCCCGGTACGGAGTGGGCAGTGCCCGCCCTGCATCGGCGCCAGCCACACGATGATCGGCATATCCCGCTGCCCCCGTCTTGCCAGGTACAAGTCAGCGCCGGTTGCTGGCGTGGCCAGCAGCATGGAGTGCCTGTTTGATAAGGCGCGTGCGCACGTGGCCGTGGCGTACCGAGGTATAGACGTCCTCGATCACCGTCCTTGTGTGCGGCGAGATTTTCTCGTCCTGCATCGCGTCTTCAAGCGTGGTCTTGAAGTGGGCCTCGCCGCGTTCGACGCTGTCCGCCACTTCGGTACTGTCGGCTGAACTGACGCTGTTGCGCAGATTCGCGAACAGGCGATGGCTGGATGCGATTACCGCGGGTTCGTCTTCCGGCTGCCCGCCGAGCAGGCGCACGCACTGCTGCAGCATCGAAGCCGCCGTGCGGCGTTCGCCGGAACGCGCCCGGAACAACGAATTCAACTCTCCGCTCTGCGCATCCTTGGCCGCTTCGGCGTAGCCGTTGGCACTGTCCAGCGTGGATTCGATCAGGTTGTTGAGCGTCTCGATGTCGTGCTCGTTATTCATCTGGAGCTTCCGTGAGGATTGGCATGTCAAACTCCCCTGGCGCAGAGGAACCACTTCCCTTCATTGGGCGTCAATGCACGTGACGACAGCGCCACGGAATCGCCGACGCGGCGTGCATGCGTTCATGAACAGGCAGTCCCAGGTCGGCGGCCCTGTGCAACCAACTCCGGCGCGTCAGATCCTGCCAACCGGCAAACCGTTTTGCCGTCGCCGGGCGTTGACCAAGTGGGCCGGGACGGTCGGCACGCCGCAGGTCAACCGGCTGCGCGGTCGAAACCGTGCAGATCGCCACGTTGCCAACGGGCCGCTTCCCATCCGCCGGAACGCGACAGCTCGGAGACGCGGTCTACTGTTTGGCATCAACCACAAGCTGTAGGCTGACGCCTGGGTGCCGCAGGGGTGGCGTTCGCGTCGCGCTGCGGTGCGGCGACAGCACGGCGCGTGTGATGTGGCGGGCGCGGGCGCGGCTGATGGTCCAGAGCGGGGGTTACCGATGGTTGGTACAAGGTGGTCGGGTCTGGCTTGCACCATCGTGATGATGTTGGCCGGAAGCGGTAGCGTAGGGGCAGTGGCTGCAACCCCAGCCACCCTTACCGGGCAAGCACTCGTGCCGACGCATTACACCGACTGGCCAGCCATCAAGTCCCACGCGAAGGTGGATGCCAAGCTGGAAGCGCGCGTGCGTGACATCGTGGCGCACATGACTCTGGCGCAGAAAATCGGCCAGATGACCCAGGCGGAGATCAAGTCGATCACGCCAGCCGAGGTCAAGCAGTTCTACATCGGCTCGGTGCTCAACGGCGGCGGTTCCTGGCCCCACGGCAACAAGCACGCCAGCGTGGCGGATTGGCTGGCGTTGGCGGACAGTTATTACGACGCTTCGATGGCCGTTGATGCCGCCGTGAAGATTCCCGTCATCTGGGGCACGGATGCGGTGCACGGCGACAGCAATGTGTTTGGCGCCACGCTGTTTCCGCACAATATCGGCTTGGGTGCGACACACGATCCGGCCTTGATCCGGCAAATTGGCGCAGCCACTGCGCGCGCCGTGCGTGCCACCGGCGTGGATTGGGCGTTCGCGCCGACCCTTGCCGTTGCGCAAAATGCACGCTGGGGACGCACCTATGAGAGCTTCTCCGACGAGGGCCCGCTGGTACGCGCTTATGCCCGCGCTTACGTGACCGGCCTGCAAGGAGATTTCGGCGACGCCAACGTCATGGCTACGGCCAAGCATTTCATCGGCGACGGCGCGACGGCAAACGGCAAGGACCAGGGCGACGCCAGGGTCAGCCGGGCGGACATGATCAACGTGCATGGCGCCGGTTATTTTGGCGCGCTGGAAGCAGGCGTGCTCAGCGTGATGGCGTCCTACAACAGTTGGGATGACGTGGCCGCTGGCGTCAATTACGGCAAGATGAGCGGTGCGCGCGCGCTGCTGACCGGCGCGTTGAAAGACCAGATGGGTTTCCCCGGTTTCATCGTGTCCGACTGGAATGCGATCGGCCAGCTGCCCGGCTGCAGCAATGCCAGTTGCCCCAAGGCGATCAACGCCGGCATCGACCTGGTGATGGTGCCCGATGACTGGCGCGCGTTCATCGCCAACACCATGCGCCAGGTGCAGGACGGCGAGATCCCGCTGACCCGGATCGACGATGCCGTGCGCCGGATCGTGCGGGCGAAGTTGCAGCTGGGCGTGTTTGCCAAGCGCCCGTCGCAGCGCGCCGGGGCCGGTGATGTGCATTTGCTGCAAAGCCGCGCGCTGGCACGGCGGGCGGTGCGCGAATCGCTGGTG
>DAITPL010000187.1:0-2649 GCA_036833615.1 Rhodanobacter sp. | reverse complement strand
GAGTAAAAAGAGACTTCCTCCCCTTTCGGCCTCGAGGGCCATGATGGTGTTGCGACACAACCGTCAGCAGAAGAGGAAGTCTCCATGAGCACTATAACCATTGGCGTGGATTTGGCGAAGACGATGTTTTCGGCGTGCGAGGTGGACCAGCCTGGGCGCGTGTTGCACCGGCAGGATCTGCGGCGCGATGCCTTTGCCGTGTGGCTGCCGCAGCTGCCGGCCGGTACGGTGGTGGCGATGGAGGCGTGCAGCGGGGCGCACCATTGGGCGCGGCGTTGTCTGGAGTACGGCCTACAGCCGCGGATCATCGCCGCCCAGTTCGTGACGCCCTTCCGCAAGAGCTCGCGCAGTAAGAACGACCGCAACGATGCCGAGGCGATCGCCACGGCGGCGCGCCAGGGCAACATGCGCTTCGTGCCGGTGAAATCGATCGATCAGCAGGTGCGGTTGTCATGGCATCGAGCCCGCGAGGGCTACAAGGTCGAATCGCTGGCGATCGGCAATCGCCTTCGCGGCCTGTTGGCGGAGTTCGGGGTGATCGTGGCGCAGAGCGACGTGGCGCTGCGTCGGCAGCTGGCTGACCTGGACGCGCAGAGCGGGTTGCCGGCCGAGTTCAAGGAACTGTTGCGTGATCTGGCGGAGCACTGGAAGCAGTTGCGCCTGCACCTCGACGCGTGCGATGCACGCATCGAGATACACGCGCGCGATGACGAGCAGTGCGTGCGGCTGCGCGCGGTCATCGGGGTCGGCGCGATCACCGCCGATGCGGCGGTGGCCACGGTCGGCAACGCCCGCGAGTTCAAACACGGCCGGCAGATGGCGGCATGGCTGGGCCTGGTGCCCACCCAACACTCCAGCGGCGGGCATGCGCGGCTCGGCGAGATCAGCTGTCGTGGGGATGCCTACCTGCGCACCTTGCTGATCCAGGGCGCCCGCAGCAGTCTGCAGCGCGCGAAGGCCGTGGCCACTGAGAAGGCCACGCTGGAACAGTTGTGGATACGTACCCTCGATGGACGCATGCCTTTCGGCAAGGTGATCGTGGCCATCGCCAACAAGCATGCCCGGCAGATCTGGGCGATGCTGGCGCACGACGTCGACTACGACCCCTGTGCCTGCCTGCAGCATCCGATGCACCAGCAAACTCATACGGTGCAGGCGGCGTAAAACCGAGTTTCGATTCAACGTCAGCGCGACACGGTAGACAACAGGTCAGACCACCCCGGAGAGAACCTGACTAACTAGATGGACGTCCAAACGGTGTGTCGGCTGATCCCCGGGCACCGGACAGTCCGATGAACGAAAGAGGTCTTCGGGTGCGGTTTATACAGTGGTCCGAGTCGGCGGCATCGACTCAACAAGACCGATTACGGAAATGCAGCCTGACATTCGTTGTACCCATGAAGCACTGACACGCAGTACGCAGCAAACAGGACAACACGATGGCCGGCAGTAGCCCGAAAGCCCAGGGCGAAAGCATCATGCGCCCGGGGTTGACCGGAAGTCTCTTACGGAGTTGTTAGCCAGACGATGCTTCCGCGAGTCAATGGGCATGTATGACAACCGAGATTGGCTTAGACCAAGATGAGAAGACGTCTAGCGCGCGGCTCTTGCGCTGCGCTTCCGTGGCGATGTACCCGATGAGGAGTGCAGACACATAGTATGTACCTGGAACCGACATGCATAGGTCTTTTTGGGACAGACGTTGCGTGAAATGCATAGTCTTGCCCGGTTGCAACCACACCCAATCTTCCTCGCCTTGTGGTTTGGGCAGAGGTGGTGGTGGATCTGAGATATCGCAGAAGAGAATGCGCGGCGGAGTGGTTTTTACACTGTACTGAAGCGGACCGATAACGTTGCGGTCTAAGTACCGCGGTGTTGTGGAACTGTTAGTTACCGCAACATTTATTGTTAAAGATTCGCCAAAGTTTAAATCTGTTGTGCTGGGCGAGAGCGATAGGGTAATTGCATCTTTGGCTTGAGCCGTCACCGCGGCCGCGCCCATTGCGAAAGCTAATATTATTGTTGCTATTGGTCGCATGATCTTCGTCTGGCTAACGCTGGAGTTAAGCGGCGGCGCAGCCGTCCGCCTTGAACGAATTGTTAGGCGAAACAGCCTACTTGAGTTGCCCTGTAACTGCTGCGACCAAGAGAGGGATCGCAACGCAAGCGATGAAGACCCCGACCGACAGAAAGCATTTACGCCGGTATCGGAGGCCATCCTCAGTGAGCAAGTTGGAGTTGAGTAGCGCGTTGGCGGGATTCCACATTGTGCCGCGCCCCCAAAGTTTGACGCCAGGGCGCGTGCGCCGAATGGCCTTGAAGCCAAAGACGATGGTTGCAAACCAAGCCATAACAGCAGTGACCCAAGCGACGACGAAACCTACAAGCGCAACACCAGCTAGAACCTGCGACATGTGCTGCACCTTCCGTGCCTAACGCTGGAATTAAGCGGCGGCGTAGCCGTCCGCTTGAATGAGATGTTAGACGGTTGCGACGCAGCATGCTCGGGCGACAACGACTGCCAGACGAGCGCGCAGCTTGAACAACCGACGGCCCCAAAACTACCAGCTCTGAAGACCCTGGCTTGCGACGACGCCGCGCGAAAAGCTGCTGCGGCGACGGACAACAAGCCAGCGCGAAGCTGGGCGA
>DAITPL010000186.1:0-2905 GCA_036833615.1 Rhodanobacter sp. | reverse complement strand
CCATGCCGCCAATGCGCACGCGCTGATCAAACCGGGTCACTGCCACCTTGTAACTCTCGTCCAGGATCGTCGAGGTGGGTGCCATCGCCGCGTCGGTGATAGGTACGGTCAGCGAATAGCCCTTCAGCGGATACACCGGCAAACGGATGCCCAGTGGCGCGAGCATGGCCGACGAGTAACTGCCAAGCGCCAGCACATAACGGTCGGCATGTTCGGTCTGGCCGTCCATACGCACACCGGTGATCTGATCACCAGCGTGCTCAAGTTGCTGGACGGTCACGCCAAAGCGGAATTCGACGCCGGCGGCCTGGGCCAGTGCCGCCAGGCGTCGAGTGAACAATTCGCAGTCGCCGGTTTCATCGTGTGGCAGGCGCAGCGCACCGGCCAGCGTGTCGACGACACCCGCCAGTGCCGGCTCCACCCGCACGATGCCGGCGCGATCGAGCACTTCGTACGGCACGCCGTATTGCTTGAGCACGGCGATATCCTTGGCCGCGTCATCCAACTGCGCCTGGGTACGAAACAACTGGGTGGTGCCAAGCTGGCGGCCTTCGTAGTCCAGCCCGGTTTCCTTGCGCAGCTCATCCAGGCAATCGCGACTGTATTCGGACAAGCGCACCATGCGCGCCTTGTTGACGGCGTAACGGCTGGCGGTGCAATTGCGCAGCATCTGCCACAGCCACACATACTGGTGTGGATCCAGGCCGGGGCGAATCGACAGCGGCGCGTATTTCATGAACAGCCACTTCAACGCTTTCAGCGGCACCCCCGGTGCCGCCCACGGCGAGGCGTACCCGGGTGAAATCTGCCCGGCATTGGCGTGACTGGTCTCCAGCGCAGGTTCGGCCTGACGGTCAACCACCGTCACCTCATGACCGGCGCGCGCCAGATACCACGCGCTGCAAACGCCGATCACGCCACTGCCCAGCACCAAGATACGCATCACGCTTCCCCCGCCATTGGTTTCCCTGCGCTTCGAGTCACAGGAACGTCATCCGCGGAGTATAGAAAGGACGTACTGGTTTTATTTTCCATATTTGTGGCATCTATCGCGTAAAATCCCTGCCAACGGCGTCGAATACGGAACTTCCATGGCTGGGCGGGCGCGGGAACTGGACAAGATCGACCAGCACATCCTGCGTGTCCTGCAGGAAGAAGGCCGTATCTCATTCACCGAACTGGGCGAACGCGTGGGCTTGTCCACGACGCCGTGCACCGAGCGCGTACGCCGACTGGAGCGCGACGGCGTGATCACCGGTTACCACGCCCGACTTGATCCGCAACAGGTAGGTGCGGGGCTGCTGGTCTTCGTCGAAATCAGCCTGGCGTACAAATCCGGAGACATCTTCGAGGGCTTCCGCAACGCCGCGTTGCGCCTGCCCAATGTCCTGGAATGCCATCTGGTATCGGGCGATTTCGACTACCTGATCAAGGCGCGGATTTCGGAAATGGCGTCGTATCGCAAACTGCTGGGCAGCACCTTGCTGACCATGCCGAACGTGCGCGATTCCAAAAGCTACATCGTGATGGAAGAAGTCAAGGAGACGCTCAGTCTGCCGATCGGCGATCGCGCGAAGGCAACAGCCAAGCCGACGCTGCACAAGTAAGGGCCTTCTTGGCAAAAGCCGGCGGGCAGTGCCCGCCCTACAACAGCGGTTGCCTGCCATACCGAAGCTTCGTAGGGCGGGCACTGCCCGCCGTGCTCACCCCCAACACCATCCCGACGCTCAGGCGAACGGGTCGTCGAGGATGATGGTGTCATCGCGATCCGCGCCAGTGGCCACAATGGCCAGACGGCAGCCGGACAGCTCCTCGACGGAGCGCAGATACGCACGGGCGGCGGCCGGCAGTTTGTTCCACTCACGCACGCCGGCGGTGGATTCCTGCCAACCGGGGAATTCCAGATACACCGGTTTGCACTCGTCCCAGCCGTCCGCGTCCAGCGGCGCCAGCTCGCGGCGCTTGCCACGGTATTCGTAGGCGACACAAACCTTGATCGACGCCAATTCGTCGAGCACGTCCAGCTTGGTGATGGCCAGCCCGTTGATGCCGTTGATCTGCACCGCGCGCTTGAGCGCGACCAGATCGATCCAGCCGCAACGGCGCGGACGACCCGTGCTGGCGCCAAATTCCATGCCCCGCTTGCGGATCAGCTCGCCCATGTCGTCGTTGAGTTCAGTCGGGAACGGCCCGCCGCCAACGCGCGTTGCGTACGCCTTGCAGATGCCCAGCACGTAATCGATATCACCCACGCCCACGCCGGTGCCGGCCAGCGCCCCACCAATCGTGGTGTTGGAGGAGGTGACATACGGATACGTGCCATGGTCGATATCCAGCAAGGCGCCCTGCGCGCCCTCGTACAGGATGCTGCCGCCATTGGCGCGCACGTCGTGCAGGATGGTCGCGACGTCATCCACCAGTGGACGGATGTATTCGCCCCACGCCAGCGCGTCGTCCAGCACTTGCTGGTAATCGACCGGCTCGGCGTGCAACCACTGCGTAAGGATGAAGTTGTGGTAGTCGACGGCAGTGCGCAACAAATCCGGCAACTCGTGCGGGTACATCAAATCGGCCACGCGCACGCTGCGGCGGGCCACCTTGTCTTCGTAAGCCGGGCCAATGCCACGCCCGGTAGTGCCGATGGCCTTGCCACCAGCAGCAATCTCGCGCGCCTTGTCCACCGCGATGTGGTACGGCATGATCAGCGGCGTCGCCGGACTGATCTTGACGCGCGAGCGTACTTCCACGCCGTTCGCTTCAAGATCCGCAATCTCGGCGATCAACGCCTCCGGCGACAGCACCACGCCATTGCCGATCAGGCACAGCGCGTCGTCGCGCAGGATGCCCGAGGGGATCAGGTGCAGCACGGTTTTCTTGCCCTTGATCACCAGCGTGTGGCCGGCGT
>DAITPL010000185.1:0-2922 GCA_036833615.1 Rhodanobacter sp. | reverse complement strand
CTCGCCCATGTGCCTCAGCAGCTCCGTAGGGCGGGCACTGCCCGCCGGCTTGCCGCCATGCCGCTGCGTGCCGTGCGAGTGCGGCGGGCAGTGCCCGCCTTACAACGGCTCGCCACTGGGATGTACCGCGCAGCTCATTGGGGGTTCGCCGATCGACGCAGGATTACGTTGCGGCCTGCGGTAGCACCCCCCACGCGGCCCCGTATCGCACCGAAGTTTCAGCTGGCGCGCATGGCGTATTTGCGGGCCACGTAGTCATCCAGGATGCCGACAAACTCCTCGGCAATGTGCTCGCCGCGCAGGGTCATGGCTTTCTTGCCGTCAATGAATACCGGTGCGGCCGGTGCCTCGCCATTGCCCGGCAGCGAGATGCCGATGTCCGCGTGCTTGGATTCGCCCGGGCCATTGACGATGCAGCCCATGACTGCCAGCGTGAGGCTTTCCACGCCGTCGTATTTCACCCGCCACAACGGCATCTGCTCGCGCACATGCGCCTGCACGGTCTTGGCCAGCACCTGGAAAAATTCGCTCGTCGTGCGCCCGCAGCCAGGGCATGCGGTGACCAGCGGCGAGAACGCGCGCAAGCCCATGGTCTGCAACAACTCCTGGGCGACAATCACCTCGCCGGTGCGCGAGGCGCCAGGTTCCGGCGTCAACGAAATGCGGATCGTGTCGCCAATGCCTTCCTGCAGCAACACCGCCAACGCGGCGCTGGAGGCGGTGATGCCCTTGGAACCCATGCCGGCCTCGGTCAGGCCCAGGTGCAGGGCGTAATCGCAGCGTGCAGCAAGGTCGCGATACACCGCAATCAACTCCTGCACGCCGGAAACCTTGCACGACAGGATGATGTGATCGCGCCCCATGCCCAGCGCTTCGGCTTGCGCGGCAGAATCCAGCGCCGAGCGAATCAACGCCTCCCGCGCCACCGCGCCGGCATCCCATGGCTCCGCACGCCGCGCGTTTTCGTCCATCAGCGCGGTGAGCATGCCCTGGTCGAGCGAACCCCAGTTGACGCCAATGCGCACCGGCTTGTCATGATGCAACGCGATCTCGATGATTTGCGCAAACTGGCTCTCGTGCTTGGCACCAAAACCGACGTTGCCGGGGTTGATCCGGTATTTGGCCAGCAACTTCGCGCACTCCGGCTCGCGCTGGAGCAACTGGTGACCGTTGTAGTGAAAGTCGCCGATGATCGGCACGCTCACTCCCATCATGTCCAGCCGCTCGACAATGTGCGGCACCGCGGCAGCAGCGGCGGGAGTATTGACGGTGATGCGCACCAGCTCGGAACCGGCGCGCGCCAACTCCGCAATCTGCTTCGCGGTACTGACCGCGTCCTCGGTATCGGTGTTGGTCATGGACTGCACCACGATCGGCGCACCGCCACCGACGCGAACCTTGCCAATCTGCACGGCAACACTGGGGCGACGCCCGGCCGGCCCGGCGGCATGCGGTTCCTGCGCAACAATCACACTCATGAATGACAACCTGACTGGCAAATCGCGCCCACGCGCGTGAACCTGTCAAGAATAACCGATCACGACGCTGTCGCTCCCGCACCACTCCCTCGCAACCGGGTGGAATCCGGGTGATGGCCCGCGCTTCCGGGTGCATCCAGGCACGCCCCGAGGACGGCCGGTGAAAGGCTTTCACGGGCCAGCATCGACCTCAATAATCGTCGCGCGGCAGGCAGCGACCAATCGCCGCAGTGGCTTGCCGGCGCCAACGAAGATAGGCCAGACTACGCAACTTGTCTCCGCTGCGTCCAGCCCGGAATCCGGATGCCACAGACCGAGCATTACAACGACAAGGTGGTTCGTCAGTTCTTGCTGGCCGCCGCCGTCTGGGGCGTCATTGGCATGTCGGCAGGCGTGTACGTCGCCGCCCTGCTGGCTTGGCCCGGACTCAGCTTCGACTTGCCATGGTTGACGTTCAGCCGGCTGCGGCCCGATCACACGTTTGGCGTGATCTTCGCGTTTGGCGGCTCGGCGCTGATGGGCACCTGCTACTACGTCGTGCAGCGCACCGGACATGCACGTCTGGCATTCGGCCGCCTGGCCGAATTCACGTTCTGGGGTTGGCAACTGGTGTGCATATTGTCGATGCTGACAATGCCGCTGGGTATCACCCAGAGCAAGGAATACGCCGAGCCGGAATGGCCCATCGACATCCTGATCGCGGTGGTGTGGGTCAGCTTCGGCGTGGTGTTTTTCGGCAGCCTGGCGCGCCGGCGCATCAAGCACATCTACGTGGCGAACTGGTACTACGGCGCGTTCATCATCGCCGTCGGCCTGCTGCACATCGTCAACAATCTCGCCCTGCCGGTGTCGTGGTTCAAGTCGTACCCGATCTATTCGGGCGTGGTCGATGCGATGGTGCAGTGGTGGTACGGCCACAACGCGGTGGCGTTCTTCCTCACCGCCGGCTTCCTCGGCATGATGTATTACTTCGTGCCGCGGCAGGCGCAGCAGCCGTTGTGGAGCTATCGTTTTTCCATCGTCAATTTCTGGGCGCTGATCTCGGTATACATGTGGGCCGGGGCGCACCACTTGATGTACACCGCCCTGCCCGACTGGGTGCAATCCGTCGGCATGGCGTTTTCGCTGATCTTGCTGATGCCCAGCCTCGGTTCGGCGGCAAACGGCTTGTTCACGTTCAATGGTTCATGGCACCGGCTGAAGACCGACCCGGCGGCGAAGTTCATGGTGATGTCGCTGGTGTTTTACGCCGCCTCGACCTTCGAGGGCTCGATGATGGCGGTCAAGACCGTCAACTCACTTTCCCACTACACCGACTGGACCGTCGCCCACGTGCATTCGGGTTCGCTCGGCTGGGTGGCGATGATCACCATCGGCTCGCTGTACGCCATGGCGCCACGCGCGCTGGGCCAGGAAAAGATGTACTCGCACCGCGGCATGGAGC
>DAITPL010000184.1:0-2946 GCA_036833615.1 Rhodanobacter sp. | reverse complement strand
GCGCGGCGGTTTCCTCCACGCTGCACTCCTCGACTTCGCGCATCATGTAGACCGTACGGAACGCGGGCGGCAAGCCGTCAATGGCCTGCTCCAGCAAATGCCGGATCTGCGCGCGCGCAGCACCGACCGCCGGATCCTCACTGCCAAACTTGGATGGAAACGCGATCACGCGATTGTCCTCCGCCACCTGGTCGATCTGCTCCAGGCCAACCATGGTATGGCGCTTGCGCAGACGGCCGCGCGCCTCGTTGAGCACGATGCTGGTGAGCCAGGTCAGCAAGGCCGCATCCCCACGAAACGTGCCGAGCTTGCGATACGCGTGCATGTACGACTCTTGCAGGACGTCCTCAGCTTCGGCGTCTTCGCCGACGACACTGCGCGCGATGCGGAACAGGCGTTGATTGCAGCGCTGCATGATCTGACGGAACGCGTCGCGATGACCGGCCATAACCTGTGCGACAAGTTCGCGGTCGTTGAGCGTGGTGAAGTCCAATGCAACGTCGGTAGGGCGTACTGACATGGTTGTCCCTCTATGATGATGCAAGCCGGAAAACCCGCCTGCCGGTTGGTCGACCGCGCTGGTTGTCGTGCGCACTGCAGCACCTCGACAGGATGCGGGAGTGGCGCCGGACTGTCCAGTGCCGCGGGTTCGCCACGCCATGCCACGCACGGCGCCAGCCATTGTGGCGACGGCTGGCGCGGCGGCGACGGCCGGACGTGGTCATGTGTCGGCATCAGGTTCATCCAGCCAACATGGCGAGAATCTCCGCTCGCTGCGGTTCGTTGCGGAATTGTCCGCGCAGGCCACGCGTGACCATCGACACGCCGTGCACGTGCACGCCGCGCGAGGACATGCACGCATGGCTGGCGCGCACGATCACCGCCACGCCACGCGGTTGCAGTACCCGCTCGACGGTATCGGCGATTTGCGCCGTCAGGCGCTCCTGGATCTGCAGCCGATGGCCCAGCACGTCCACCAGCCGCGCCAGCTTGGAAATGCCGACCACGCGCTGGTTGGGCAGGTAGGCGATATGCACCACCCCGGTAATTGCCGCCATGTGGTGTTCGCACGTGGATTGCAGCGGAATGTCGCGCAACAACACCAGATCGTCATACCCCCCCACATCCTCGAAAGTGCGGGCCAGCAGCGCGTCCGGGTCCTGGGCATAGCCACCGAACCACTCTTCATAAGCACGCACCACACGTGCCGGTGTGGCCAGCAGGCCTTCACGGGCAGGCTGGTCGCCAGCCCAGCGGATCAGCGTGCGCACCGCCGCCTCGGCTTCGGCGCGCGATGGGCGCACGGCCGGCGGGAACTCCGGCTCCGGAGACGGGCAGGCCTGCAGTGCAGGTATACGGCCATCCAGCATGATTGCGGCTCTCCACGTGGCTATCGGTCGCAGATTTGATGCAGCGCGCCAAATCAGGTTCCCGAGCGCCCACGGCCCCCGCGGCCCGGGGAACCTGAAGTGCCAAGTTGCATCCCATGTGCGGGGGTGGGCAGCCGCAGATTCGATCGCCGGGGTTGGCTTGCTCCATTCGTTATTTCCTTGAGGAGACACCGTTCATGAACAAGACCGTATTTGCCCTCGCCGTCGCCCTGAGCTTCGGCGCGGCTACCGTGGTGCAAGCCCAGACTGCTACCCCTGCTGCGCCGATGCAGCAGATGAACGCGTCAGCAATGAACTGGTTTGGTGGTCCGACCTACAACGGCGCGCCGGCGCTGGATGTGACTGCGGCGCTGGTCGAGGCCGGTGGTGGCGCGGCTGACTTCAGCTTCGCGAAGGCGCTGGTGTCGATGCTTGGCGAGGAGACGGTCAACGCCGAAGTCGCCAAGCTGACCAAGCAGTATGGCGAGAAAAACGTGACCGGCTTCATCAACGGCATGACCTTTGCCGTCAAGGACGGCCTGAAGCGCGCCACCGAAGCCGGCGTGACCCTGCCGGCCGCACCGGCCGACCTGAAGGGCGCCAAGCTGGCCAGCACGCTGGTTGTCGCCGGCACCGTACCGGAGGGCTCGTGGTGGTCCGGCTACCTGTTCGACAAGGCGCTGTCGCACGACCTGCATGTCAAGGTGATGCAGGACATCGACGCCAAGTTCGGCCATGGTGCCGATGAAAACACGCACAAGATCCTCAACCAGGCGATGTACGACGTCGCCCAGGCGTTGAAGATGAAGGACGTCAAGCTCGCCTCGCTGCACTGAGTCCGCGCTTCAACCGCTCTGAGCCAGAACGGTGCGACAACCCGGGGCATGCACCGCGCAGGCGATGCATGCCCCGTTTTTTGGTCGCGACCCGGCCCCTTCAGCAACGCCCCGTCAGTTGGCCGGAGTTGCCGACCCAGGCTGCAGATAAGCATTGAACAACTCGTCGATCCGGCGGTATTCGTCGTACCAGGAGTCAGCGTGCACGAAACCATGGCGCTCCAGCGGATACAGCGACATCCAGAAGTTCTTCTTGCGTAGTTCGATGAAGCGCTGGTACAGCCGGATTGAATCCTCGCCAAGCACGTTGTCGTCGATCAGGCCGTGCTCGATCAGCAACGGATCGCGCAACTGGTCGGCATAGGTGATCGGTGAGCTGATCGCGTAGGCTTCGGGGTCAAGCTGCGGATCGTTGAGGATGTTGGCGGTGTACTCGTGGTTGTACAGCCGCCAATCGCTGACCGGGCGCAGCGCGGCACCGGCGGCAAACTCGCCGGGCGCCCGCAGCAGGGCCATCTCGGTCATGAACCCGCCGTAGCTGCCGCCGTAGATGCCCACACGCTGCGGGTCGACGTGGTGGTGCTTGACCAGCCACGCCTTGCCGTCCAGCAGATCCTCCAGCTCCGGATGCCCCATCTGGCGATAAATCGCGGTACGCCACGCCCGGCCATAACCCGCGGACGCGCGGTAGTCCATGTCCAGCACCACGTAGCCCTGCTGTACCAGCAGGTTGTGGAACA
>DAITPL010000183.1:0-2979 GCA_036833615.1 Rhodanobacter sp. | reverse complement strand
TCCATGTGCGCCACGGGGATGCTCTGGCCGATATAAGCCTCGATATCGGGCAGCGCAATCGCATAGCGATCGCAGGCAAAGCTGATCGCGTCACCTTCGGCACCAAGCCGCGCGGTGCGACCGATGCGATGCACGTAATCCTCTGCTTCGTGCGGCAGGTCAAAGTTGAACACGTGGCTGACTTCGGGAATGTGCAACCCACGTGCGGCGACATCGGTGGCCACCAGGATGTCCAGCTGCCCGGCCTTGAAGCGCTGCAGCAGTTTTTGCCGCTTGAGCTGCGGCACATCGCCAGACACCGCGCCGACGCGGCAACCGTGGCGCCGCACGCGCTCCGTGACATGCTCGGCGGCCGCCCGGGTATTGACGAAAATGATGCTGCGCGTCGGCTTGAGCCGATCCAGCAGGTTCAGCAGCAGCGGCATCTTTTCTTCGCGCGCCGGGAAGTACACCGACTGATGCACATGGTCGGCGGTAACGTGGTCGCTCTCGGCCACCAGCTTTTCCGGGTTGTGCATGTGCTCGTAGGCCAGTTCCAGCACGCGGTAGCTGAGCGTGGCGGAAAACAGCAGCACCTGACGCCGTTCGCGCGCCGGCAGCCGATGGAAGATGAAGCGCACATCCTTGATGAAACCCAGGTCGAACATGCGATCGGCTTCGTCAACCACCATCACTTCGACGCCGTTGAGCCCAAACACGTTCTGCTTGTAGTAATCGAGCAGACGGCCGGGCGTGGCGATGATGATGTCGCAGCCACTCTGCAGCTGCTGCCGTTGCTTGTCGTAGTCGACGCCGCCGTAAATCAGCGCCATGCGCAGGCCGGTATGCCGGCCAATCGCCTCGGCATCCTTCTCGATCTGGATCGCCAGCTCACGGGTGGGCGCGATGATCAACGCGCGCGGGTCGCTGTCCTTGCGTTCAGCGACGGCCGGCGTGGTCAACAGGCGGTTCATCACCGCAATCAGAAAGGCTGCCGTCTTGCCGGTGCCGGTCTGCGCCTGGCCGGCGACATCACGTCCCGACAACGCGATCGGCAGCGTCATATCCTGGATCGGCGTGCAACGCGTGAACCCGCTGGCGGCGATGCCCTGCTGCAGCAAGGGATGCAAATCAAAGGAAGCAAAAAACGTATCGGTGAGAACAGTTTGTGACATAAACGAATGGATAACCTCGCCAAATGGCGGCATAAGGCACTGCCCCCACGAACCGTCACGGAGCGACGTCAGGCGGCAGGGCGGGAGTCAGCGGGTGCAGCAAACGATCCACCACGGCCGGTCCCGCATGCTGCGCAGAATCGGCGGCGGCAGGCATCAGGTGCAAACGGCCCTTGAATCATGCCCGTGGTTGCGCTGGAATGGGACATCGCCACACGTCCCAACGGCTCGACCCGCGTATTGTGGGCGCCTGAGTGTAGCTGATGAAGGGCCGCGCGGTCGCGTTCCCTTGCTTTGTGTGCAACCCACCCTATTTGTTGATGGTCCCCATTTTTTGCTTTTTGCGGCCGCTGCCGCACGCACGGAGGTTCTGGTGAACGAGTTGATTACGCACGTGGATGACGCGGGCTTCGAGCAGCAGGTGCTGAAGTCCGAAACCCCGGTACTGCTGGATTTCTGGGCTGAATGGTGCGGGCCATGCAAATCCATCGGCCCGGCGCTGGACGAGCTGGCCACCGAGTACGCTGGTCGGCTGCGCATCGTCAAGGTCAATATTGATGAAAACCAGCAGACACCGCGCAACTACGGCGTGCGCGGCATTCCCACGCTGATGGTGATCAAGAACGGCAAGGTCGAGGCCACGCAGATTGGCGCCGTAAGCAAGGGGCAACTCGCCCAGATGATCGATCGCGCCATCTGATCAGCGCATATCACCCCGTCGCGCGCTTTACGGCTGCACGCGGCGGGTGTTAGATTGACTTCCGATTGTTGGGACCTTCTGTCCCCTGCGCGCTCCGCGCGACACACCTCCTCCCTCTCGCAACGCAACGGCTCCCGCCAGGATTGCCCGTGTCTGATACCGATAACCACACCCCCGACTCCGTCAGCCAGGGCGACAGCCAGAGTGCTGTGGAAAGCAAACCCCGGCCACGCACCCGCGCGCCACGACGCACTGCGGCGCAAATGGCAGCGGCCAAGGCACAAGGTGCAGCAAGCATGACTACGCCTGCCATCAAGCCAGACACGCCGGCACCGGCAGCGTCGAACACGGCGGCACTGGCAGTTACCCCGCCACCGCGTGAAACGCCGGCACCCGCTCCCGGCGGCGAACGTGGCACCGAGGCAAACGCGAATGCCAACCCGAACCAGAATCCCGAGCAAAGCCGCCAGGGTTCGCCAGCAAACATGGACGCGGGACAGGGGGCAAACCAGCCACGCCATCCGGACCAGAGCCAGACCCCGGGCCCGAACCAGGGCCGGAATCAAAACCAGAATAGCGAACAGGCTGGTCAACCGGGCGGACAAGGTGCCAATGGTGGCAATGCCAACCCCAACAATCCGCGCGAACCGCGCGAAGGCCGTGGTCGACGCCGCCGCAACGAACGCGGTGGCGCACCCCAGGGCCAGCAGCGCCAGCACGGCGGCAACCCCCGCCACAACAACAACCCAAGCGGGCTGCCGGTCGACGACGACAACGCCGACCCGGGCAGCAACGACCGGGTCATCAACCTGACCGAGCTCAAGCGCAAGAACGCCACCCAGCTGCTGGAGTTTGCCGAGTCACTCGGCGTGAACGAGGGCATTGCCCGCGCGCGCCGACAGGATGTGATCTTCAACGTGCTCAAGGCGCACGCGCGCTCCGGTGGCGGCATCTGGGCCGAGGGTGCACTGGAAATCCTGCAGGACGGCTTCGGTTTCATGCGCTCGGCGGATGAGTCGTACCTGGCCGGGCCCGACGACATCTACGTATCACCCAGCCAGATCCGTCGCTTCAACCTGCGCACCGGCGATTACATCACCGGCCGCGTGCGTCACCCGAAGGAGG
>DAITPL010000182.1:0-2987 GCA_036833615.1 Rhodanobacter sp. | reverse complement strand
ATCACCGCGCCCAGCGCAACGATCGCCACGTATTTGCCCGACGCGGCCAACTTGCCGGCGGCCAGCGCAATCTCCCACGCCCCCGGCACGCGGATCAGGTCGATCGCTGCGTCCTGCACGCCGTGGCGCACCAGCACATCGCGCGCACCAGCCACCAGCGACTCGACGACAAAGCCGTTGAAACGCCCGGCAATGATGGCAAAACGGCCCTTCGGCGTGGCGAAGTCGCCTTCGATGATCTTCATTGACATATTCCTCGACGGGCGTCGCCCATCCTGACCCGGCATTTTACGGGTTTGCCCGCGCGCGTGCTCACCACTGCATTTGTAGGGCGGGCACTGCCCGCCGCTCACACTCGGTGGTGACCGCGTATCGCAAAAAGCCGGCGGGCAGTGCCCGCCCTACGAAGCCCGGACCGCGTGGCGTGACCGGCAGCTGGCGCTCTTGCAGGGCGGACAGCGCCGCCGATCATGGATTTACCCGCGCGCGTGCCCAGCACTGCCTTTGCAGGGCGGGCACCGCCGCTTAGCCTTTGCAGGGCGGGCACCGCCGCTTACGCTCGGCACGTGGCGACGTGTCGCAAAAAACCGGCGGGCAGTGCCCGCCCTACGAAGCCTGGCCTGCGCGGCGTGGTCGGCAGCTGGCGCTCTTGCAGGGCGGCCCCCCCCGACCATGGTTTACCCGCGCGCGTGCTCACCACGGCGTTTGTAGGGCGGGCACTGCCCGCCGTTCCACTCGGCACGTGGCGACGTATCGCAAAGCCGGCGGGCAGTGCCCGCCCTACGAAGCTTGGGCCGCGCGGCGTGGCAGAAAACCAGGCACGGCGCCGGCCTCAGGCGCTTGCCGGCAGGTGTGGATAGCCACTGAAGTGCAGCTGCGCCCTGCCCGCGGCGACGTGCAACCGTGCCGGCACTCCAAATGGCAAGGTGAACTTGTCGGGCTCGTGGCCCATCGGCATGCCGGTGATCAGAGGCACGTGGGTGACGGCGCGAATCTGCGCGAAACTGTCGGTCAGCGCGTAGCCATTGTCGTAGGTGCTGGATCGGCACTGACTGAAGTCCCCCAACAGCAGCGCGCGCTGCCGTCCCAGCACGCCGGACAAATGCAGTTGGTACAACATCCGCTCGATGCGGAACGGCGGCTCACCAACGTCCTCGACATACAGGATGCCGTCATCGATCGCCGGAAAGTATGGCGTGCCGAGCAAGCTGCACAGCACCGCCAGGTTGCCACCCCAGAGCGGACCCTCGACTGCGAGGTCGGCAGTTGTTGACGTACGCCACTCCACCTGCGTTGCCGGCGTGCGCACGGTGTCCCAGAAGTGCTGCCACGTGAAGGCACTGAGCACGGGCGCGCCAAAATCCGCCCCCAGCATCGGCCCGCTGAAGGTAACCAGCCCGGCGCGCGCATACAGCGCCAGTTGCATGGCGGTGAAATCACTGTAGCCAACCAGCAAGGTACTGGCGTCGCCCAGTCGCTCACGCAGCGCGGCGTAGTCCAGGCGCTCCAGCAAGCGCGTTGCGCCGTAGCCACCGCGGATGGCCAGCACGATATCCGGCAACTCGGCCATGCCGGCCAGCGCGTTGAAGTCGGCTGCACGCTCGGCATCACTGCCGGCGTAGCGCTGCTCGCTGCGGTCAAGCACCTCCAGCCCGCTCAACTCGCAACCAGCATCGCGCAGACGCTGCACACCACGGCTCACGGCCTCGCGGTCATGCGGGTAGCCAGACGGAGCGATCAGGCGAATGCGGGTTCTGGACATCAGGGTCGGCCGGGATTTTCGGAGGAGCGCGTGCTGTGCGCGTAAACCTTTTGCATGTGGCGCCAGAGGCACCACGCATCGGGTACGCTCCGGCAAGATGGGTCAGACATATTCCACCACTTCCAGGCCGAAGCCGGCCAGGCCGACCAGCTTGCGCGGTGTGCCCAGCACCCGCAGGCGATGCACGCCAAGGTCGGCCATTATCTGTGCACCGACTCCAAGCTGACGCCATTCCTGCTGTTGCACGACTTCCGGCGCCTGCACCGCAGGCTGACGGTTGAGCCGTGCCAACAGCACCTCCGGCGTGTCCTCGCCGGACAGCACCAGCAGCACGCCGCGATCCTCATCGGCGATGCGCCGCAGCGCGCTGGTAACGGTCAAACCGAGATCCTCGCGCTGCAGGTGCAACACGTCGGACAAGGTGTTGCGCACATGCACCCGCGACAGCACCGGCGCGCCGTCAGCTATCGTTCCGCGCACCAGGGCGAAGTGCAGGACGCGGCGGATGACGTCGCGGTAAGCGATGAGGCGGAACGGGCCAAAGTCCGTTTGCACGGCTTCCTCGTGCACGCGCTGCACGGTTTTCTCCGTCTCCAGGCGGTAGCGGATCAGGTCGGCAATGGAGCCGATTTTCAAGCCGTGTCTGGCCGCAAAGGCCTCCAGATCGGGGCGGCGTGCCATCGAGCCATCTTCGCGCATCACCTCGATCAACACGGCCGCCGGCTCCAGCCCGGCCAGGCCGGCCAGGTCGCACCCTGCTTCGGTATGTCCGGCACGGGTGAGCACGCCGCCCGGTTGCGCGGTCAGCGGAAATACGTGACCGGGCTGGTTCAGGTCCTGCGGTTTGGCCGCCGGCTGTACCGCGACTTGCACCGTGCGGGCGCGATCGTGCGCGGAAATGCCGGTGGTGACCCCGACGGCCGCCTCGATGGACACGGTGAAGTTGGTGTGCTGCGCCGAGGTATTCTCGCTGACCATCGGCCGCAGGCCGAGCTGATGCGTGCGTTGCTGGGTCAGCGTGAGGCACAACAAACCCCTTGCCTCGCGCACCATGAAGTTGACATCTTCGGCGCGCACCTTGACGGCGGCCATGATCAGGTCGCCCTCGTTCTCGCGCCCTTCATCGTCCAGGATCACGACCATGCGACCGGCGCGAATGTCTTCGAGAATTTCGGGAATGGTATTGAAGGGCATGATTGATCTTGCTCAGGGAAACTGGAAGGAA
>DAITPL010000181.1:0-2991 GCA_036833615.1 Rhodanobacter sp. | reverse complement strand
CAACTCCGACGCCTGCGCCGGCTCCGACACCCGCACCAACTCCCACGCCTGCGCCAACTCCAACACCGGCCCCAACACCGACACCTGCACCAACTCCCACGCCCACTGGCACCAAAGTGGTACCGCTCGACGGCGCGCTCTACGCCAACCTGCTGCGCGTCGTGGCCCTCGGCGATCAGCGAACGCTCGGCAACGTGCTCGACACCGCGCTCAATCCCTTCGGGCCTTCATGCACCGACGGTGCGCGGACCACCGACGCTACCGCGGCAGCATCGCCGTGCGAGGCCAAGGTATGGCTGCAAGCCACCGGTTCGAACGTGTCACTGAACGATTCGCCCGACCTTGATACCACCGGCTTCCATCTGCTGGCGGGAACCGACGGCGTGCTTGGTGACGTCGTCCACGTGGGTGTGGAAGCGGGAGCAGGACAGATCCATGCCTCGGCTGCGGTTGCCGGCCGCGGCCGGATTCGCGACCAGGTCCGCAGCGTGCACGCCGGCTTCTACGCTTTCGCCGACGCCGGCCCCTGGGTGATCTCGGCCACGGTGGACGCGATGCATAGCAACTTCCGCGTGCACCGCAATACCGGTATCGGTCTGGCCAGTGCCGCCCCGGGTGGCCGCACGCTATCGGGCGGTCTGCAGGCGGCATGGCCGATCGCGTTCAGCGGCGGACAGCTGACGCCCAAACTTGGCGTGCTGTATCAGCATCAGACGCTGGACGGCTTCAGCGAGCGGGTGGCCAGTACCAGCCCGCTGGCCCCGGCCTACGCAGTCACTGGCACACAAAGCACAGCCACCTCGTTGCAGCCGTATGCGGCGCTGGTGTTCGCCAGCACGTTCCGCGCCCACAGCGTCACTTACGTACCGCAACTGGAACTGGGCTACCGCTATGATGCCCGTGGCAACACGCCCACGGTGCAGGTCACCGCACTGGACGGCACGTCATTCGCGTTGCCCGGCACCGCAGTCGGTCGCGGGGTGGGCGAGATCGGGGCGAAGGTCACGGCGGAATTGGACGGATCATGGAGCCTGTATCTGGACTATCACGGCCTGTTCGCCAGCCACCTGCACGACAACGCGCTGACCGTGGGCTTCACCAAGCAGTTCTGAGGCCACACAGCAACGGTCACCGCTGTGCAGCAGACAATGTCCAGTGCCCCAGGGCGGACATTGTCGGCTTCCGACCAATGCTGCGGCAGGCCTGCCCGTTTCCTGCGACCGGATGCGCAGGAAACGGCCACATCGCCTGGGCCATGTGGCAAACACCGGGCGGTCGTGCGACGCGATGACAACGGCGGTGTCGGGTAGCGCCCCCGACACAACCACCACAGCAGGTAAAGCGATTTATCACCACCAACAGCACGCCCCGCCGGGACAGCCTGGCGACGCACGCCAACGCGTCCGGTAGTCCGGGGCAGGTCAAGCGGTAACCAGGAAAGGAGGTGACATGGCCACCGTCGAATTCGACACAGCCATCCACATCGATGATGAATGGCGTCGCCGGATAGCCGAAAACCCGTTACTGGACAGTCAGCCGCAAGGAGTTTCCGCACAGATGCTTCAGGCCGACATTCCCGCCGAAGAAGCCGCACGCGAACTGCAACAAGTTTCCGGCAGCCCATACATCGCCGGCGCGCAGCGGCAGCGCAATCACCTGGTCAAGCATGACTGGTACTCGACAACCAGCGCCGGCTCAACCGCTTGCTCGCGCCGGAGATTCCTCCACGTCACCGGCTGTCGCGTGGGGATTTTCTGCGCGACCACTACACCGCCAGCCGCCCGGTCATCATCACCGGCGTGATGGAAGACTGGCCCGCCTTGTCGACATGGAACCTGGACCATTCCAGGCCCGTCCTTCGCCAACTTCCTGCGGGACAACGACTTCACCGCCGAGTACCCCGGAAATTCAGCCTTTTGACGACAATGACCTGCCGGTTGCTGCTGTCCACCTTTGGAGTTCGCCGCCATGAACGATAGTCGGAGCCTGTTGTGAACAAGATCACGCGGTTGTCTGCCGAATGGCGCGGCTGGATCGTGCAGAACCTCGCGCGCGGTTGCGCAACCCAATCCATGATCGATGACATGGTGCGCGCGAACTTTGATCCCGCCTACGCCAGCGCCGCGGTACTCGGCCTGATGAGCGGCGATGGGCACTTCGGAAAGTTGCCGCAGGGGCCGTCGCAAGCGGATGTCTATGTGCGTGAAACGCCACGACTGCCTGCGGGTAACCGTATCCACACCCACGATCGCGAAGTGCCGGTGTTGTTGCGCATGAGCAAGCCCGTGATCGCCGTCCTCGGCAACGTGCTGAGCGAGGCCGAGTGCGACGAACTGATCCGCCGCGCGGCCAACCAGCTGCAACGCTCCACCACCGTGGACCCGATCAGCGGCACTTACCAGGAGATCACCGAACGCAGCAGCGAAGGCACCTTTTTCCCGATCAACGCAGATCCCTTCATTGCGCGGCTGGACCGTCGCATTGCCGAGTTGATGAATTGCCCGGTGACGCACGGCGAAGGCCTGCAGCTGCTGCATTACCGCACCGGCGGCGAGTACCGCCCGCACTTCGACTACTTCGCGGCCAACGAACCGGGCGGCGCCGCGCAGATGGTCCAGGGTGGCCAGCGCGTGTCCACCCTGGTGATGTATCTCAACACCGCGGAACAAGGCGGCGCGACGATCTTTCCGGAACTGGGGCTGGAGGTTTTGCCCGGCAAAGGTTCGGCCGTATATTTCGAATATGCCAACAGCTGCGGCCAGATCGACCCGCTGACCCTGCATGGTGGTGCGCCGGTCAGCCAGGGCGAGAAGTGGATCGTCACCAAGTGGATGCGTCAACGCCCTTACGGCGTGGTGCATGCCACGTCCACGGAACCCCGCACCGGATAGATACACCCCGGGCCACAAACCCAAACTGATTTTGGGTGCAGCCGCATGATTTCTGGCACGTCGGGCTGCAACCGGGCATGGCAGTGACGATCGAGCCGGG
>DAITPL010000180.1:0-2992 GCA_036833615.1 Rhodanobacter sp. | reverse complement strand
CGCGGCGGCACCACCTTGAAATCGGTGAACGCTTTCTGGCCCCAGCGCAGAAAGCTGTAGCGCGCCTGATTGCGCTTGAACTCGATCGTGACGTTCTTTTCCAGTGCGTCGTCGCTGCCGAACACGTCCACCTGCACGGAGTGATCGATCACCAGTTCCACCGGGGACAGCGGATTGATCAGGGTCGGGTCACCACCCAGCGCGCTCATGGCATCGCGCATGGCTGCCAGGTCGACCACGCAAGGCACGCCGGTGAAGTCCTGCAGCAATACGCGCCCGGGCATGAAGGCGATCTCGGTGTCCGGCTCTTTCTTCGGATCCCACGCGGCAACCGCTTCGATCTCCTTTGCCGTCACATCGACGCCGTCCTCGCGGCGCACCAGGTTTTCCAGCAGGATCTTCATCGAGTAGGGCAGGCGCTTCAAGTCGAAACGCTGACCAAGCTTGGCCAGACTGGCGATGGCGTAATGCTTGCCGTTGACAACGAGCGTGTCGCGAACGGAAAAGGTGTCTTTCATGGGGTTGCTCCTGACAGAACTGGCAGGCGACAAGTGGCGATGCAGGGATCGCCGTCTCGGCCGGTAAAGCCGTAATTATCGCCCAAACACTCGGCGGCCGCGACTCGCGGTTGCCCGTTGGCAGCGCGCGGGCAGCGCCCCGCGTATGCGGAAACCCGGGCTGGCACAGGTAAACTGCACCCACGAGGGCGACCTTGCGGCGGCCAGCATGAGCCTGATCGCCGCTTCCTGCCAACACATTGGATGACATGCAGCGTTCGATGATTTCGACCAGCCTCGCCGCCGTATCGCTGCGCGACCTGGCATTGGTGCAAGCGGTGCATCGGCACGGCAGTTTCAATCGTGCCGCGCGGACGATGCACATCAGTCCGTCGGGACTGTCGCATCAGGTGCAGAAAGTGGAGCAGGCACTCGGCTCGCCGTTGTTCGAGCGCGGTGGGCGCAGCATTGTGCCGACCGCGGGCGGCTGCCACCTGCTGCAGCAGATCGACGCGGTACTGGTGGCAGCCGAGCAGCTGCAGCAAGTGGCACATGCCGGCACGGTGGCGTTTGGTGGCGAGTTGCGGCTCGGCGTGCCTGCCTCACTCGGGCCGTACCTGCTGCCGCATTTGATCACACCGTTTCCGCAGCATTTTCCCGGCGCAAAGTTGACCATTTCCGAAGGCAAACCGGGTGGTCTGTTGCGCCGCCTGCGCGAGGGTGAGCTGGACGCGGTACTCGCCCCCACGGCGCCGGCGACCAGCGGCATCAGCGTGCGAGCGCTGTTTTTTGAACCATGGGAAGTGATGTTGCGCGGCGATCATGCGTTGGCTGGACGCAAGCGGCTGGCGATCGCGCAACTCGATCCAGCGGAAGCCACGCTGATGGCCGAAAGCCACGTCGACGGCATTCCCGGCACCGGCACCACGCACGGCCATGTGCAGGATGTCAGTCTGGAAAGCCTGGCGGCGCTGGTGAGCCTGCGCGGCGGCTATGCGTTGGTGCCGGCGCTGGCACACGAGCGGCTGGCCTCCATGCCGCATATTGTGTTGGCCAGGCTGTCGGGCGAAATCCGCGGGCGCGAAATTTCGTTGTATTGGCGCGACGCATCGCCGTGGCCGACGGACTTGCAGGCGTTTGCCGAGTTGTTGCGCAGATTGGCGCGACAACGTCCGGGCCTGCGTGTGCGCCGCAGCCGCACGGAGTCGTCGACGCGACGTTGACGCGGGCACGCGCTACCTGGCCTGCGCCGCCCCGCAACTGCGTCGTCACCAGTGCGAAAAGCCGCCTCACGGCGGCCTTTCGGTGGTCCGGCAGTGGAGCGAAACTCAGCTGCGGTGCGCGCGCTTGCGATCCATCTCGGTCAGATAGCGCTTGCGCAGGCGGATTTCCTTTGGCGTGACCTCCACCAGTTCATCGTCCTCGATGAATTCCAGTGCCTGCTCCAGCGAGAACTTGATCGCCGGCGTCAACTGGATCGCATCGTCCTTGCCCGATGCGCGCATGTTGGTCAGCGGCTTGGGCTTGATCACGTTGACGGTGAGGTCGTTGTCCTTGGAATGGATGCCGACGAGCTGGCCTTCATACACTTCGTCGCCTTCGGCGGTGAACAGCTTGCCGCGGTCCTGCAACGGCCCGAGCGAATATGCCGGCGCCGAACCACCAGCGTTGGCGATCATCACGCCATTCGGACGTTTGGCGATCGCACCTTCCGCCCTGGGACCGTAATGATCAAACAGGTGGAACAGCAGGCCGGTGCCTTGCGTCAGGGTGCGAAATTCGGTCTGGAAGCCAATCAGCCCACGCGCCGGAATCTCGTAGTCCAGACGCACGCGACCGCGGCCGTCGGACACCATGTTCTTGAGCTGACCCTTGCGCATGCCCAGGCGCTCCATCACGCCACCCTGGTGCGCTTCTTCCACATCGACCACGAGCTGCTCGATCGGCTCGTGGGGCTTGCCGTCGATTTCCTTGATGATGACTTCCGGACGCGACACGGCCAGCTCGTAGCCCTCGCGGCGCATGCTTTCGATCAGCACCGACAGATGCAATTCGCCGCGACCGGAAACCTTGAACTTGTCCGGATCGGAACCTTCCTCCACCTTCAGCGCCACGTTGTGCAAGGTTTCGCGTTGCAGGCGCTCGCGCAGCTGGCGGCTGGTGATGAATTTGCCGCCGCTGCGATTCTTGTCGCCGGCGAACGGCGAATTGTTGACCTGGAAGGTCATGCTGATGGTCGGCTCGTCCACGGTCAGTGGCGGCAGGGCCTCGGGGGTGTCCAGCGCGCAGACGGTGTCGGAAATGGTCAAACCTTCCACCCCGGAAATCGCGATGATGTCGCCAGCCTCACCCTCGGGCACTTCGTGCCGTTCCAGGCCCATGAAGCCAAGCACCTGCAGCACCTTGCCCGTGCGCTTCTTGCCGTTGCGGTCGACGATGCTGACCGGCATGTTGGTCTTCACGGTCCCGCGCTGGACGCGGCCGACACCGATCAA
>DAITPL010000179.1:0-3081 GCA_036833615.1 Rhodanobacter sp. | reverse complement strand
GCATTTGCTGCAAAGCCGCGCGCTGGCACGGCGGGCGGTGCGCGAATCGCTGGTGTTGCTGAAGAACAACCACAACGTATTGCCGCTCAAGCGTGGCAGCAAGGTGCTGGTGGTCGGCAAGAGTGCGGACAGCATTGCCAACCAGTCCGGCGGCTGGTCGCTGACCTGGCAGGGCACCGACAACAGCAATGCCGACTTTCCGCACGCCGACAGCGTGCTCGCCGGCATTCGTGACGCCGATGGCGCGGCACAGATCACCTACAGCGCCACCGCGCAAGGTATTGACCTGAAAAGCTACGATGCCATCATCGCCGTGATTGGCGAGACGCCTTACGCCGAAACGATGGGTGACCTCATCCCGTCGGCCACGCTCCGGCACAGTGATCGCTACCCGGAAGATCTGGCCGTGTTGCAGACAGTGGCTGCGGCGGGCAAGCCGGTGGTCACGGTGTTCCTGTCCGGACGGCCACTGTACGCCAACGATCTGCTCAACCACACCGATGCGTTCGTCGCTGCCTGGCTGCCGGGCACCGAAGGCGCGGGCATCGCCGATCTGCTGTTTGCCAGCGGCGCCGGGCAGCAGGCATTCAATTTCACCGGCACCCTGGCGATGCGCTGGCCGGGCGTACCGTGTCCCGACGCCGGCGAAACAACCGCGCCCCAATGGCTGTTCGCGCGCGGCTATGGTTTGCATTACCCGAGCCACCACGAGTTGCCGCCGCTGCCCACCCATGCCGATGTCACCGCGTGCGCCAGGGCTTCGACGTTGGCGATCTTCCACACGCTCGCGCTGTCACCGTTCGCGTTGTACCTTGCCGAAGGCAAAGCGGGTCACACCGCGCATGACGTGGGCGCGGATTTGAACGCCACCGTCGACTGGCCCGCGACGAACCCGGTGCTCAGCCTGCGCACGGTGCAGATCAATACCCAGCAAGATGCCAAGTCCGTCACCTGGCGCGGCCCCGGCCGGTTTTTCGCGCAAAGCCCGCAGGCCATCAACCTGATGCCGCTGATGGCCACGCATGCGGCTTTGCAATTTGATCTGGTGATTGGCACGCCAGCCCGTGGCGCGGTCCAGGTGTACCTGGGCTGCGGTGCTGACTGCACCAGCACGATCGACGTCACCCGGGCCATTGCGGCGTATGCCCCGGGCACGCGGCATACGGTGTCGATCCCGCTGCGCTGCTTCAGCAAACCCGGTATGGATCTCACCCACGTCGACGTACCGTTCGGGGTGTTGGCGACGAAGCCATTTGCCGCAGCTTTCGCCGACATCCGGATCGCCGCGGGCCGCACCGCGGACGCGCCGTGCCCGGCGGCGGCGCCGTGATGTCGGGCCGGTCACCGATGTCGCCCCGCGACTGCCATGAGGATTGCCCCCGCCGTGGGTGAACACCGACGCATGCCCCCCTGGCTGGTGACGGCGTCTGTCGGCGTGCTGGTGCTGCTCGTGCTGGTCACCGTGTATTGGTGGCGCGCCAGACGGCCGGTGGTCACGCCCACGGCTACCCCGCCGGTGGCCGCGGTCACGGCCGTGGCGCGGGTGTGGGTGAGCACGGCCGACCGGCGTCTGCGGCTGACGCCGCAACCCGACGCGGTGGCCAGCGACCAGGCCCCGACCGCAGCCGGCGTGGTCATCGACCTTGGGCAGCGATATCAAACCATGGTAGGTTTCGGCGCGGCGCTGACGGACTCGTCGGCGTGGTTGCTCCAGAACAAGCTGAGCGAGCCGCAGCGCGCCGCACTGTTGCACGAGCTGTTTGGTCCGCCGCCGGGGCTCAACTTCAATTTGCTCCGCGTGACCATCGGTGCCTCGGATTTCTCGCTGCAGCATTACACCCTGGATGACCTTGCCGCTGGCGAAGTTGATCCGCAGCTGCAGCATTTCAACATTGCCGTGGGGCTGCGCCATGTCGTACCCGTCGCGCAAGCCATCCTGGCCATCCAGCCGCAACTGCGCATCATCGCCTCGCCGTGGAGCGCCCCGGCGTGGATGAAGACCAGTGCCAACCTGATCAGTGGCACGTTGTTCGAGGAATACGAAGCCACTTACGCGAACTATCTGGTGCGCTTCGTCGATGCGTTTCGCAAGTACGGCCTCCCCATTTTTGCGCTGACCGTGCAGAACGAGCCAACCTTCCTGCCGCTGACCTATCCGGGGATGGAGCTGCCAGCCGACGTGCGCGCGCGGATCATCGGCCGCTACCTCGGGCCGGCGCTGGCCAGTCGCCAACCGCGCACGCTCATTCTTGGCTGGGACCACAACTGGGATGCGCCGGGACAACCCTTGAGCGTGCTGGCTGACCCCGTGGCGGCGCGCTATGTCGATGGTATTGCCTGGCATTGCTATCGGGGCGACCCGCACAACCAAATCCAGGTCCATCGGGCGTTTCCGCACAAGGACATGTACATCACTGAATGTTCGGGGGGTGACTGGCCATCCAGCAAGAGTGGTGAGTTGCTCCTGTTCGCGCGCAATATCCTGCTGGCCGGGATCCGGGGTTGGGCGCGCGGTGTCGTGTACTGGAACATCGCACTGGATGAGCAGCACGGCCCGCACGCCGGGGGATGTGACGCCTGCAAGGGCATCGTCACGATTGATTCGGGCACCGGTGCGGTCAGCCGCAATGACGAGTACTACGCGTTTGCCCACTTCAGCCGCTTCGTCCTGCCCGGCGCGGTGCGGGTGAAGTCCAGCGCCGCGGCTGACGGCATTGACAACGTGGCATTCCAGAATGCCGACGGTGGCCCGGTGGTGCTGGTCGTGGTCAATGGCAACGCGCAGACCCGCCGGGTGTCTGTCAGACAGGCCACCACGCGCTTCCAGTACGACTTGCCCGGGCACAGCGTGGCCACGTTCGTCTGGCCACCCGGCACGACCACCGCACCCACACCCGCGCCCGCACCGGCGGGCAGCTCGGCGCCGTCGCGTCCGCCACCACCCGCAGTGTCAACCGGCGCACCCGTTGCCGCCACATCCGCACCGCGCGCCGCCGTACAGTAGCGCCTGGATTACCCGAGGAGTCTTGCATGGATACCCCGCTGCAGCAGTCCGTGGCACACGCCAGAACCGCGACCGTC
>DAITPL010000178.1:0-3089 GCA_036833615.1 Rhodanobacter sp. | reverse complement strand
GCTGCAAGGTGTAACTGGTTGCCGTGGTGCTGGCCACCCAACTCACCGCGACCGGGCCATTGCTGGTCGCCGGGATGCTGATGCTCCCTGGCGTGGGCGGCGGCAACAACACAGTCGTACTCTCGGTGACACTCCACCCAGCGCAGCCACCCGCATTGCATGCCTGCACCCGGTAGCCGTAGCTACCATTGCCCTTGCCGCTGATGGCCTTGCTGGTCGCAGCGCTGCTCTGGATCGTGCTCCAGGTACCGCCGTTGACCTGCTCCTGCAGGGTGTAACTGGTCGCTTTGCTCACGCTGCCCCAGCTCACCGTATAACTGCCGCTGTTACTGCTGGCCGGCACACTCAACGTCGGTGCCGTAGTGGGCGGATGGGTCACCACCATGGGGCCGGCCGCCACCCAGGCGGTGCATACGGAGTTGCCGCCGGTGTCATTACACGCCTGCAATCGATAGGTGTAGCTGCCATCGGCCAACCCCGACTGCGAGGCGCTGGTCGCAAGGCCGGCGTAGACCGGGCTCCAACTGGTACCGCCGTTGCTGCTTTGCTGCAACGTGTACTGGGTGACCGGGGTCGCCGCACTCCAGCTCAGCGTGACGCTGCCAGTCGCGCTGGTCGACGGCGCCGTGTAACTCGGCAACGGGCTCGGTACCACCCCATAATCAGTATTGACGGTCACGGCGCTGGACGCCGCCCAGCCCCGTGTGCCGTGGGCGTTGGAGGCGGCCACCTGATACGTGTAGCTGCCACTGGTGGCGCCCGAACGGCTGATCGAGGTTGCTGCTGTGCTGCTGGCGATGGTGGCCCAGGCGCCACCGTTGAGACGCTCCTGCACCGCGTAGGTTGTTGCGCTGGTCGGAGCCGTCCAACTCACGGTGTAGGGGCCGTTGACGATGCCAGTCGGCACGGTCACTGTGGGTAGCGTCGGCGTCACACCCAGTGTGGCCGAACTGGTAAATGCGCCACAGGTGGTGCTGATGCAACCCTCTGCCCGGTATACGTAGTTGCCGCCGGTGCGCCCGTTTAACGCTGCACTGGGCACACTGCCGCTGTACACCGTAGTCCAGGCACCGCCGTTGGCGCTTTCCTGCAGTACGTAGCTTGTTGCCGCAGGTACCACGCCCCAATTCACCGTATAGCTGCCGTCGTTGGGGTTGGCATCGAACCCGATCGTGGCTGGCGCCGCCAAGCTCACCGTCGCGTTTTCCGCGAGCAGTTTGTGCCCGAGATAAATGAAATTGGTGGCCCGCGCGCTGCCTGGCTCAGACTGGTACATGAGCTGGCCACCCTGGCCATAGAAGTAGTAGGTCGGGCTTCCCGCCGTGGGCGTCTTGCTCACGCGACGACCGGCGGCATCGTAGGCATAGGTATTCGCACCGACGATCTGGGTGAGCTGGTTCTTCTGGTCAAACAGCAGCGTCGTGCTGTTCTTGGTCGTGACGTTGCCGCGAGTGTCGTAACCGTAACTGGCTGTGGTGGCACCGTTGATACTGAGCAGCTTGTTGCTCGTGTCGTAGTGGTAGACGGAAGTCTGACCGCCGGTCTGCAGCGTGCGCAGGTTGTTGAGTGCGTCGTAACTGAAGGCTTGAGTGCCCCACATACCGGTAGCGGTGGTCAGCCGGTTGAGCGCGTCGTAGCCGAAACTTTTATCGCGAAGGCCACCGGCCAGGTCAGTCACCGAAGTGACGTTGCCGGTCTTGTCGTAGGCGAGGTCTTCGCTGAGCTGCGGCGTGGCGTCCGGACCATAGGTGAAGTTGCGGAGCAGCTGACGTGTGTTTTGCTCCGCGACATAATCAATACCGTTGCCGTACCGGAACCCGTACACCTCACCGTTGGGGTAATAAGTGATGCCGCTGGCGTAGCTGCCGACCCGACTTGGCCGACCCAGTGCATCGGGGGTATAGCTGACATTCTCGCCATCAGGGTAGTGCACAAGGCTGATATGCCCGTTGGCATCGTGCGCGTAACCGATGCCCCAGGCGTTCTGTCCCACCAGTTGCAGACTCTCGCCGGTCAGCATGCCGCGAAAGTTGTAGTTGCCATTCCAAGTGCTAATGCCCGATACCGCACTGGTCATGCGGCCCGCTGCGTCGTAGCCATAGCTGGTGCTCTGCGTGCCTGCTGGCGGCAGGATTGTTTTGATGCGATTCATCGCGTCGTAGGTGCGCGTGGTTCTGACCGCAGCATCAACCTGCTCTTGGCCGCAGCCGGTGCCCGTGATGGCGAGCCCTGCGGCACTCCACGCCAGGTTGTCGGCCGCGTCCCAAGCCGTCACTTCGCTGGCGCTCTCTGGCTCAGTAGTGCGGCACAAACGATGGTGGCTGTCGTAAGTCAGTGTCTTGGTAAGGCTGTTGGTCTCCGTGCCATACAGGCCGGACTGGGTGACCGATGTCGGACTGCCAAATACGTCCCGGCCGATCGTCTGGGTGATGTTCCCGGGCGCAGCGACGCTGACTGGCCAGTCGGTCGTCGGTTGGTCAAACGCCATGTAGGCGGTCGTCGTGACGTTGGCTTTGGGATCGGTGACCTGGGTCTTGAATCCAGACAAATACGCTGTGGTTGTGGTGAGCGGGCCAAGTTCCGAATCCTGTTGGACTCGCGTGACCCGATCCAACGCGTCATAGCTGGTATGGGTGCCAATGTCTATTGTGGTGTAGCTGGCGAGATCGTTGATTGGATAGGACGCGAACACCTTGTGTCCGGCGCTGTCATAGCGCTGGACGCTCTGACTGAGCGTAGCCGCCTTGTTGGCGCTGTCGTAATGCTCCTCCACCAGCGGACGCCACATCGCATCGAAGTAGGTAATTGTGTAACCGTTGCCGGTATGCACGGTCTGCTTCCAGTGCCCGCCCGGAATCCCGTACTCGCTGCTGCCGACCGGTGCAAAGGCCAGTGACATCTGGTTCCACGTAACTTCATCGCCGGCCGGGTAGGTAATGCTGGTCAGCCGCCCCATTGGGTCGTAACCGTAGTTCGTCACCCGGGCGTTTTCGTCTTTGACCCATGTAATCCAGCCGGCATCGCTGACTGCGGCCGATTGGCTGGTCCCGTCAGCATGCCCGATCGCCTGGGGAATACCGCGTTTCCAG
>DAITPL010000177.1:0-3110 GCA_036833615.1 Rhodanobacter sp. | reverse complement strand
GCCAGCAGGCACAATGCAGCGGCACCACCAAACGAGCGCCAGCGCCGGATGGCCGCGCGAATCGCGGCGCGGCGGTTTTCCGCATTGGTCTGCGGGTCGATCACCTGCAGCAAATGCTCGCGTGGCGATGCGTCGTTGCGCACACGCCCGGCGCCACGGGCCCCGGCGGCCGGGGCGGCAATAGACGGAACCTGCAGCGGTTGGGCTTTCATCAGAACGGCATCCACTTGGAATTGAAGAAGCGCGACAGCCAGCCGCGCGTATTGGCGTCGGCCAGCGTGCCGCGGCCGGTGTAGCTGATGCGCGCGTCAGCGACGCGGGTGGACGGGACGGTATTGTCCTGGCCGATATCCTGCGGGCGCACGATGCCGGCGATGCGCACCAGTTCCTGGCCCTGGTTGATGGTCAGCCATTTTTCGCCGCGCACCAGCAAATTGCCGTTGGACATGCGCTGGGCGACGGTGACAGTGATCTGGCCGGTGAGCTGGTTGCTTTGGCTGCTGGAGCCGGCGCCGTCAAACGTGCGCTCGCCATCCAGGCCGATGTCCGCGACCTTGCCGCCGAGACTCAACGTCTTGCCGAGTAGGGTCGGGGATTTGATATTGGCCTTGTCGCCCTTGCTGGTGCTGGTGGCGGATTTTTTCGTGGCCTGGGTGCTTTCCACCAGCACCACGGTGAGGATGTCGCCGGCGCGGTGGGCGCGCGGATCGGTGAACAACTCCATGCCCTGTGCGTCGTGGTAAATCGCACCGTCGGACGGCGTGGCGGCCACGTCCTGCGCCGGCGGTGGCGTGGGCGCCCACTGCGCGTCATCGCGCGCGGGTCCGCCGTGCGCACACGCGGCGAGCACGAGCAGCGCACTCGACAGCAGGATCAGGCGGCAACAATCACGCATCACGGCAAGCCTCACGTGTTATGGGTCAGGAATTGCAGCATGGAGTCGGCGGCGGATACCGCCTTGGAGTTCATCTCGTAAGTACGCTGGGTCTGGATCATGTCCACCATCTGCTCGACCACGTTGACGTTGGAGCTTTCCAGCGCACCGGCGGCGAGCGTGCCCAGGCCGTTGAGGCCGGGCTGGCCGATCTGCGGCGAACCGCTGGACGCGGTCTCCAGGTACAAGTTGTCGCCGTTGGGCTGCAAGCCGGCGGGGTTGATGAAATCGGCCAATTGCATGGTGCCGATCTGCTGCGTCGCCGCCTGCCCGGGAAGGCTGACACTGACCGTGCCGTCGCTGCCGACCGTGATGCTTTGCGCGTTTGCCGGTACGCTGATGGCCGGATCCAGTGCGTAACCGCCAGCGGTGACGAGCTGGCCGTTCTGGTCCAGATGCAGTGAGCCATCCCGGGTGTAGGAGATGGAGCCGTCGGGCATGGTCACCTGCAAAAAGCCACGGCCCTGGATCGCCACGTCCAGCGCATTGCCGGTCTGCTCGATATTGCCCTGGGTGAACAATTTCTCGCTGCCGACCACGCGCACCCCGGTACCCAGCATCAACCCGGATGGTGCCTGGGTTTGCTCGGTGGTCTGCGCGCCCGGCTGGCGCACGTTCTGGTACACCAGATCCTGGAACGAGGCGCGAGCGCTTTTGTAGCCGGTGGTGTTGGCGTTGGCCAGGTTGTTGGAGATGACATCCATGCGCGTCTGCTGCGCATCGAGTCCGGTCTTGGCTACCCACAGGGATGAGAACATGTCGTTTACTCCGTATGGACGTCTTTACGTCCACAAGTCAACTATGAGTCAGGTCAGCTGCAACAGCCGCGAGGCTGACTGCGCGTTTTCGTCGGCGCTCTTGATGGCGCGCACTTGCAACTCGTATTGCCGCGACAGCTGGATCATCTGCACCAGCGTCTGTGACGGATTGACGTTGCTCGATTCCAGCGCGCCGGACTTGATCGTTACCGCCGGGTCCGCGCTGGCCGTGGCCCCATCGGCCAGGTGCATCAAACCGTCGGCACCTAGGCTCAGCCCCTCCGCCGCCGGATTGACCAGCTTGATGCGACCCACCGCCGAAATCGTGTTTGGTGTCTGTCCCGTCGGCACCACCGAGATCGTCCCGTCAGCGCCGACATTCATCTGCGTGCTTTGCGGCACGCTGATCGGGCCGCCATCACCCAGCACCAGATTGCCGCGCGCATCGGTGAGCAGGCCGTCCGCCGTCAGGCGCAAGTCGCCGGCACGGGTATAGGCCTCGCCTCCCTGCGCATCCTGCACGGCAATCCAGCCGTTGCCCTGCACGGCCACGTCAAGCTCGCGACCGGTGTCGATCTGCCCGCCCTGGCGCATGTCCACGCCCTGGCCAAAGGCCACGCCATTGACGCGCGTGGCCAAACCCGCGCCTTGCACCGGCAGCGGCTCGAACGCGGACAATTGGGCCTTGAAGCCGACGGTGTCGGCGTTGGCCAGGTTGTGCGCCACCTCCGACTGCGCCCGCATCATTTGCGTGGCACCGGTCATGGCTACATAGAGTGATCGATCCATGGGGAAAGCCTCTGTTCGTCATTCCGGCGCGGGCCGGAATCGCTGTTCACGCATCCCGTCAATTGCGGATATTGATAACGGTCTGCGTGAGTTTGTCGTCGGTGGAGATCACCTGCGCATTGGCCTGATAGTTGCGCTGCGCCTTGATCAGGTTCACCAGCTCGGCGGTAAGGTCGGAGGTGTTGGAGGCCTCCAGGGCACCGGACTGGACATTGCCGAACGTGCCATTGCCCGCCGCGCCCATCACTGGCGTACCCGAGTCGAACGATGCCGCCCAATTGGTGTTGTCCAACTGCCGCAGCCCCTGCTGATTGCTGAAGCGCGCCAATGCCAGCTGGCCCAACGCGGTGGTCTGGCCGTTGGAATACTTCGCCTGCACCACGCCCTCGCGTGACACATCGATGCTGGACAAGGTGCCAGTCGGAAAACCGTCCTGGGTGATGGAACTGGCTACGTATTCATTGCCGAACTGCGTGGCCTTGGACATGTCCAGATTCAGCTGCAGCGGATCGGCGCCGGGGCTGACCGATATGGCACCAAAGCCCAGCTGGCCATTCGCCGGGGTCGCCAGCGCACCGCTGCTGGTAAAACTGATCTGCTGCGACGCGCCAGTGGACACGCCATCGACA
>DAITPL010000176.1:0-3111 GCA_036833615.1 Rhodanobacter sp. | reverse complement strand
TGCGCAACGTGCTGCAACTGGTGGCCGAGCGCATCGAATGGAAAAACTGGCTGCGCAGCTTCAACGGCCTCGGCATCGCCTGCTGGCACGTCAACGGCGCCTATGTTGCCCACGCAATCGAAGCGGCCATGGACGGCGAGCGGCTGATCATCCAGCGCGTGGTATGCGCCGTGGATGTCGGCCGCATCATCAACCCGCTGGGGCTGGAAGGCCAGGTCGCCGGGGCCACGCTCGACGCGTTGTCCACGGCGCTGAACCTGGCGATCACGTTCAAGGATGGGCAGATCCAGCAGCGCAGCCTCAAGGACTATCCGCTGGCCAGCATGGCGCAACTGCCGAACGCCGTGGAAGTGATCACCGTCCCCGGCGATCGTCCACCGGCCGGTGCCAGCTTCCTCGCCATGCCCAGTGCTGCGCCGGCCCTGGCCAACGCCGTGTTCCGCGTCAGCGCCGTGCGTGTGCGGCGACTGCCGCTGATGAAGGAACTGCTGCGGCTGCTGTGAATGCTCCGCCGGCACGGCAACGGCCGCGCCGGACGCTCAACGGTAGTCCGGTGCATCCCGCAGGAATACCGGCAAGTCCGTGCTTGGCGGCGCCACGTGCAGCGCATACAGCATGTCGGCAACATGCCCGCGGTGATACGTGGTGTGGTTGACCACATGCAGCAGAATGTGGCCACGCGTCATGCGCCCGCGGCCGCCGCCGATGAACGCGAATTCCACCGTTTGCTGCAAATCCGTAGCCGTCAGCGCGTCGGCATAGGCGATATACCAAGCGTCCATTTGCGCTTGGGCCGCGGCGAGCTCAGCCAGGTTCGGACAGTGCTCCGGATTCCTCGAGGTGAGTCCGTGCGGCTGCCCGAGCAGATGGCACTGCCACACATGGTCCATTGCCCACACATGATGGAGCGTACGGATCAGGTTGCCAAAAACGATCGGCCGCGGTGCGGTCAATTCGGTCGCAGGCAGAGCGCCAACCGCCGCCAGGAACAGCTCGTCTGCCCAGGCCTTGTAGTGTGCAAGCATGCGTATCTGCTTCATGGGAGACCCACTTGCTACCTCATGGCCGATTTCATCCGGAAGCGGTATCCGCCTGCCAGTTTGACCCATTTGCCGCTCAGTGCTCACCCTGATCCCTGATCGCCCAGCCGAGTTCTCACCACAAGGCGCTCGATGGCAGCAGCGTAGCTTGCTTGCGCACCGCCCGTCTGGTTGCGGTAGGAACGCTGGCCGCCAAGGTGATGTTTGGGACTTTGACCAAGGCCGAATACGGAGGTGCTACGCCCTTGCACGGTATATTGCAGTGTCTGGGTCGAGCCGTGAGCAATCCCAGCAGAAGTGAGCTGCCCCCGTTCCAACCCTGACAACTTTTCGCTCACCGTCCCATTTGATCCCGTTCTAATTTGAAATCACAATCGGTATAAGAAACGCCACCGCTGACTTATCGCCTGGCGACCTTGGATGCGTAATGTGAGGAATCAGGTGACCCCTAGTTCTTTTTCCAGAGCGGCACGGCGCAGCAGGTCGGTGCACTCTTGATCGTTCATGACAGGCAGCTATGTCCACGGTGAAGGCGAGCTGGGTACGGCGGTTAGGCACCAAAAAACCATCGTAACAGCGGGTTCCACGTTACCGCGTGGGAATGACGATGCGTTGGGTTCGGTTCTTTCCCCATGCCAACGCTATCGCTTGCGGGCCTGCATCACTCGAAGTACCACGATGATCTGCAGGACAGCAAACCAGAACAAGAAAATCCTGCTGGCCTGATCGTATCCTCGGTAAATCACTACGATGATCGCGGTCAGGCCGAGCCCCATGAGTAGCATCAGGAATTCGTGGAAAACAATGGCTTTGAGCACTTTGTTCATGGCTGCTCAGTTTTGGTTTTCGTTCAATTTCTTCTCCACTACCGTGGCCCCTGCGTCACTAATTTTGGCAGACTGTGAGGCCGCCGACTGCATCATGCTCGGCGCAGCAGCAGTGCTGCCAACCGCTTGGGTGGTGGCAAAACAAGAGCTACCCCGTACGATCCCACTTGGAACATCACAACTAGACGACTATCAGTTGATCGCCATTGGAAATGATGAATGATTCATACTGTTTACTATCATCAAAAACTTCCAGGACAGCTCCTGACTTGAAGTTCACTTGCAACCCGCCGCTTGTTGTTGCACTAGCAGCAGTTACGACATCACTAATCAGAGGGAACAAAGCCAAGGAATCCTTCGCTGATCCATCGAACCGTGTCAATGGAGTATCAGCGATGCTGACTGCAAAAGCTGAAAATATTGTCAACCGCACGGGTTGATCGAAGTCAATTCTAAGGGCGCTTAGACTTACAACGATTTGCGAAACACAAGCGTCGATCAAGAATGAAAGATCCTCTGTATTTCTTAACCCGTACATGACGTAATTCCTGTTAGTTTTGCAGCTGAGATGTCGATGGAAGGAGTTCGACTGGTAGCGGAGGTGGCGCAGGAGTAGTTGATTGTTGAGGGGGCAACGGTACATGTGTTTGTGCCCTTGATTGCGCACGCGAAACGCTTCCAGGCTGCTTGCCCGTCGATGGGTTGACTGGATTTCCATTTGAGTCGTATTGACGCCAGTATCCATTCGGATACTGCTTAGTTGAATTTGGCATCACGCGCACAGTGTGTCCATCTGGCAAAACAGCAGGCGGGTCCCGTGGCGCGTTTGTCGGTGGTACGAAATTATCGGCAGGCTTCGGGGGTCCAGACAACGTCTTGTCAAGTATTACGGCGCCTTGGACTACTTCGGCGATCGCCACCGCGCCCGAAGCTGTCAACATCGCGCCCAGACCAACCTTCGCTATGGGCGACGGCGGTTCGTTTGGATGTGCGGCGGCATAGGCCCCTTGTGCCGCGACCATCCTGCCGCAAGATCCATCAGCGTCCGAGCAACGGCCATCCGGATCAGTGTGATTAATCGGGTTGTTGCTGGTGTAGCCGTACCGGTTGAAGTTGAAGAGATTGCCCGGCGCAGGGGAAACCGGATCCACACTCAAAAACCGCCCCACCGCCGGATCGTAATACCGCGCTGCATGTATACGAGCCCGGTATCCGGGTCATTCACATGCCCCGTATACCCCGGC
>DAITPL010000175.1:0-3213 GCA_036833615.1 Rhodanobacter sp. | reverse complement strand
TCGCGATCCAGCAAATCCACGATGCGCGCATTTTCTTTGCCAACATCCCCACCGTGCAGGGCCTGGGTCAATTCGGTGGCTTCGACATGTATTTGCAGGATCGCGGCGGTGCCGGTCGCGACGCGCTTACCGCCGCCCGCAACACCTTGCTCGGCAAGGCGGCGCAAAATCCGTTGCTCACTGGTGTCCGGCCGAACTCCCTGGAAGATGCGCCCCGGCTGCAGCTGACCGTCGACCGCACGCAGGCCCAGTCGATGGGCTTGTCCGTGGGTGACATCTACAACGCGATCGGGTTGATGCTGGCACCAATCTACGTCAACGATTTCACGTTTGAAGGACGTATCAAGCGCGTCATCATGCAGGCTGACGCCCCGTACCGCATGGGTCCGAAGGCGCTGCAGCACATCTTCACACCAAGCGCCAACGCCACCGCGGCTGGTGGTGGCCCGGCAATGATTCCACTGTCCAATGTGGTCAGCACGAAGTGGGATGTGTCGTCGCCGTCACTGACCCGTTACAACGGGTACTCGGCGGTGGAAATCGTCGGTTCGCCGGCCCCTGGGCACTCCTCCGGCGAGGCCATGAACGCGATGCAGCAAATCGTCAATGATGATTTGCCCTCAGGCTTCGGTTTTGACTGGACCGGGCAGTCGTACCAGGAGATTCTTTCCGGCAATGCCGCCACGCTGCTGATGGTGCTGTCGCTGGTGATCGTGTTTCTGGCGCTGGCGGCATTGTATGAGAGCTGGTCGATCCCGATCTCGGTATTGTTGATCGTGCCCCTGGCATTCCTCGGCGCCGTGATATTCACCTTGCTGCGCGGCCTGCCCAACGACATCTATTTCAAGATCGGATTGATCACGGTCATCGGGCTGGCGGCAAAAAACGCGATCCTGATCGTGGAGTTTGCGGTGGCCGAACAGCAAGCCGGACGCACGTTGCGCGAAGCCACGGTCGACGCCGCCCGTTTGCGCTTGCGTCCGATCCTGATGACCTCGCTGGCCTTCATCCTCGGGGTGTTTCCGCTGTTCATTTCCAGCGGCGCCGGTGCCAACGCCCGCCACGCGATCGGCACCGGTGTGATCGGCGGCATGCTGTTTGCCACCTTCCTCGGTGTGCTGTTGATCCCGGTGTTCTACGTCGTCGTACGCCGCCTGCTTGGCGACAAGCTGGATGGTGATGCGCCGCCGGCGGGCGATTCCCTGCCGGAAGCCCCGCAAATGTTTGATTCGGACCCACAGCGCGGGGTGTGACCCTTTCGAGCAGGCTGATTCCGTCAGGCAAAACCAAAAAGCACCGAGGCATCGGGGCTCTTTCATCCTGCACGCTCGGCCTGGTCCGTTTGTGTCGTGTTGCCTGTCGCGACACGAATTTCGTCATCGGACAACCGCGCCCTACGGATCCACACCGCTCCGTAGGGCGGGCACTGCCCGCCGCTCCACCGGGGCAAGCCCACAACCGTATCGTCAATCAACAGCCGGCGGGCAGTGCCCGCCCTACGACAGCCTGGCGCGTCGCAGCCGATGCGTCGTGCACAAGCCTGCACGCACAAGCGCAGGAAAACCCCATTACCGCAAGCCCGTCTCCGCACGCGCGATCACCATGCGCTGGATTTCGCTGGTGCCCTCGTAAATCTCCGTGATCTTGGCATCGCGGAAATAACGTTCCAGCGGCATTTCCCTGGAATAGCCCATGCCGCCGTGAATCTGCACGGCCTGATGTGCAATCCACATCGCCGCCTCGGACGCCGTCAATTTCGCCACCGCCGCCTCAGTGCCGAAACGTCCACCGGTTCTTCCGGCTTCGTCCCGCGCCCACGCCGCACGCAAGGTCAGCAAAGTAGCCGCGTCCAGCTTGCACTTCATGTCGGCAATCTTGGACTGTGTCATCTGGAACGAACCGATGGGACGGCCAAACGCCTTGCGTTCGCGCACCCAGGCCAGACTGGCTTCATAGGCAGCACGCGCGATACCGACCGACTGCGAGGCAATGCCGATGCGGCCAGCATCGAGTACGCCCATCGCCATGGAAAAGCCCTTGCCTGCCACGCCCAGCAGGTCCGCCGGCGAACAAACGTAGTCGGTGAATTCAATCTCGCAGGTGGCCGAGGCGCGAATGCCCAGCTTGGGTTCCTTCTTGCCGGCATGGAAACCCGGCAGTTGCGTATCGATGATGAACGCGGAAACGCCTTTGGCCCCGATGCCCGGCGTGGAGACCGCAAACAAAACGATGTAGCGCGCCACCGGGCCCGAAGTGATCCAGCTCTTCTTGCCGTTGATCACCCAGTTGCCTTGTGCATTCTTCGAGGCGCGCGTGTGCATCGCGGATGCATCGGAACCCGACTGTGGCTCGGTCAGCGCATACGCGCCAATCGCCTCACCGGTGGCGATTGCGCGCACGTATTTCTGCTTCTGCTCCTCGCTGCCGTGTTGCAGGATGGCATTGCAAAACAGGGAATTGTTGACCGACATGATGGTAGCGGTGGCAGCGTCGGCGGCGGCGATCTCGATCATCGCCAGTACGTAGGCGATGGTGTCCATGCCCGCGCCGCCGTATTGCTCTGGCACTTCGATACTCATCAAGCCCAATTTGCCCATCTCGCGGATGTTTTCCAGCGGGAACTCGGCGTTGGCATCCATCGCCGCGGCGACCGGTGCGATCCGTTTTTGCGCAAACTCGCGGGCAATCGACTGAATCGACAGCTGCTCTTCGGTCAAGTGAAAATCCATGCGTAGCTCCTGACGTCGCGCTGCCCTGCAACGATGATGTGATGTATGACGGACGACCAAGGGCGCACGTGCGCAGTGTGGCGCCAGCCCCCGGGTGTCGTGAACCCGACCGCGTTTGCACAACGCCACGCAGCACGAACGGAATCAGTCACGGACTGTCCGCCCGCGCCGGTCGAACCTGGGGTTGCGTATGCCGCGGATAATCGATTTTACTGGATTCACGGCGCGCGACGCACTGCACACGGCAAATTCGCGCGGTTGACGATCGGGTTCGCCGACTTGCGCCCCTTGGCACACCAGCGCCAATCGGCAACGCCACGGTTGCCGCGCCGGCAAGCGGATGGAGCTGGCGCACGCAACGCGCCGCGATGGTCCAGGTCAGCGGTGGCGAGCCTGCCAGGCGGCCAACGCCAGTTGGTAGCGCTCCAGGGCTTCATCGTAGCGGTCGTACACGCAGCGTACGCAGCCCTCGCCACAACAATCG
>DAITPL010000174.1:0-3228 GCA_036833615.1 Rhodanobacter sp. | reverse complement strand
GCTGCTCTGGAGCGTGCTCCAGCTACCGCCGTTGACCTGCTCCTGCAGGTGTAACTGGTCGCCCCACTTACCGCGCCCCAGCTCACCGTGTAACTGCCGGTGCTGCTGGTGGCCGGCGCGCTCAAGCTCGGTGCGACACGGACATCCCCAGCTCACGAGCAAGCCCCCAGTCACTTCGCGTGGATTGTTGGCTGTACGCACGCGACCCGGGCGTCACGGTGGCGTTGGCGTGGAGGTTTGATCGTCATGCAGTCTCCTGAGACGGAAGTAGTGCACTGAGCACCTCGCGTGCCAAGTACAACGCAGCTCCTCGGAGCCATGGAATCATCAGGGACCTGACAGCTAACCCATTTTCTCAACAACTAGAATGGCACCATTGTCGGCCACCCACGGCCTGCTTCGCTCTAACAAGTCGAAGGCAGCCGAAGCCGACGTTGAGGGAATTTTGACAATAATGTTCGTATTTTCAATAGTCGCAATGCCACTTTCAGCATGAAACTCATCTGTATGCATAAATTCCAAATAACGTTCAATCTTTCGCAATAACCGCTCCAACGAACGGTGATCACCAGAAAGCGCGGTTGCCACAACAATAAATAAATCAGACCCACCACCCATTTTTACAGTATTTATATCTATAACATCTAAGTTAGGAATCGGATGCTGGCTATCTATTTTATCTTTGGTTTTCATTTCGACGTTATCAACACTTATCTGGAGGATAACACTTGACAATCCCGGCTCTACCGCCCAAAGCATCATTGTATTTGGCTGCGGTCGCGCCAGATTCTTGACGAGGCGACAGCACTTCATGCACGTCGACCTTGCCATCGGTACGAACAGTGGCTACATCTGGCCGTAGAGAGGACCTTACCTCGCCGTGAGTCACGGTGCTAATTCTCTGATTGAGATGCACGCTCTTGGCGTCAGCACGCATGGCCTGTTCACCAGCGATGCGCTCACTAGTTGATGCATGCATTGTCTCTTTGCCGCCAGCCCGCGTCACCTGAGCTTTGCCATAAATTAGCGCTGGAGAGTCCGACAACACCTTGTCGAGTATTAAGGCGCCTTCCACCACTTCGACCGCGGCACGCACACCCGAAGCGGTCAACATCGCCCCCAAGCCGGCCTTCGCTATGGGCGAAAGCGGTTCGTTCGGATGTGCGGCAGCATAGGCTCCCTGTGCCGCAACCATTCTGCTGCAAGAGCCATCCGCATCTGAGCAACGTCCATCCGGATCGGTATGATTAAGCGGATTGTTGCTGGTGTAGTCGTAACGGTTGAAGTTGAAGAGATTGCCCGGCGCAGGGGAAACCGGATCTACACTCAAAAACCGCCCCACCGCCGGATCGTAATAGCGCGCCTGCATGTACACCAACCCGGTATCCGGATCATTCACATGCCCCGTGTAGCCCGGCCCGTTCGGTGCGGGACCCATGCTGGGCACTGACACCCCGTACGGCGTGTAGTCGAACCGTGCGGTGATGTTGCCGTTGGCGTCGGCCTCAGCCAACGGCGTTCCCTGTGCGTCGGTGTAAACGTAGGTCACCGTGCCGGCATAGGCGGCACCGCCCAACCAGAGCATCAAGAGCACCAGCGCGTGCGCGATCACCTTGTGCATATTCCACCCCTTGATCTGGGTATCCATGTCCATGCTCCTCACCGGATCGGCCCAGGTGGGTCGGTCTGCGTCAGGTTGGATGCACCCTCGAACGCCGAGCATCCGGCGGCATTGCACGCCTGCACGGCGCATGCAGGTACTGGCTCAGGGTCGGCGCTGGCTGCCACTATTTAATTACCTCCGTCCCCTTAAATTGTCCCCTTAAATTAGGTAAGGAGGCCGTGACAAAGGCTGAACATCCCGATGCACTGCAAGCCTGCACGACATATTGCAGCGCCGGGTTGAACCGGGGCAGTTCAGTCCCCGTGCAAAGGCGTCCGCCGCCGAACATCCTGATGCGTCGCCGGCTTGCGCGGCATATTGCGGCGTCTGGATTGAACTCGGCAATCCAGTCCCCGTTCGAAGGTGTCCGTCAAACCTGGGCCAGCTCACTCCGACCCCATCGATTAATTCCTCAGTTTTTTTTCAGATCGGCATTTTTCCGAATTAGCGGGATGGGCGATGACTCGATCTTACCGAAGATGTAACTGCCGCCCCGTAGAAAAACACATGGTTTTGGGTAATCAACGAGAACACGTCGGGGTATCGATCCATGAAGGGTGACGAACTCGCCCGCAACCGAGAAATCAAAGTTAGAGGCCGGCTGTTCTGCAACGTAAGGCTGAACGGGAAACTGTTTTCGGCTGTTCTCACAATCCACAACTACGATCGAGAAATAGATCTCGCGATCCTTAATCGCCTTTGCGTCACCTGACCGGAGGGTAACTTCAACGATCTCCGTCTCATCGACCCTCTTAACGTGCGCCGCGACCAAACTGGGGCGCAATGTACAACCTGTCATCGCGACAAGCGCGATCGCAATCAGCGAGCACTTTGATGCGGTCATTGCCTGTCCTTCCGCTCTTGATACGAAGCATCAACCTTCCTCTGAGCGTCGCTATTCGACATCATCGATGGGAAGTCACCGTGACTAGTATTCTGCGTTTGAGAGTCGGCCCCGGAGGTCGCTGTCGAACCGAAGACCATCCTGCCGGCGCTAGCAACCGTATCTGACGAGTTGCGATCCAACGGGACGGCTAGCACGTTTGTCCATGCCTCAATATTGGGGGGCTTCGCGCCGTTACCAGCACTGCCTACCGGATCAATGGTAACCAAGTTGGTGATCTCGGCTTCGGTGCTGTTGGCCTGCCTTATAGCCTCTCTGCCACCCAAGCTATGTCCGATCACGTTTAATGGCTCACCCTCTTTAAGCGGAGCACTGATTGCCGCCGCGATCTCCGCTTTCTCCCGATAACTAAAGTATTGGACGTCTCGGCCTGGGTTCAGCTGCTGCTGGGCGCCGGCGTAATCCTGGACAATTCGGGTGCGGCCCTTGTCCGCCGCACCGCCGATGTAGATGTCTCGCCTACCATCAGGGTCAATGAAGCTGTAGGGATTGTTGCTGGTGTAGTCGTAACGGTTGAAGTTGAAGAGATTGCCCGGCGCAGGGGAAACCGGATCCACACTCAAAAACCGCCCCACAGCCGGATCGTAATACCGCGCCTGCATGTAAACGAGCCCGGTATCCGGGTCATTCACATGTCCGGTGTACCCGGGTCCATCCGGTG
>DAITPL010000173.1:0-3287 GCA_036833615.1 Rhodanobacter sp. | reverse complement strand
GTGGTCGTCTCGTGCTGGGTGAAGCCAGTCGCGCTGCCGGTGTAGATGGTGCTCCAGCCGGTGACGCCAGATTTCGCGTGCTGCAAGGTGTAACTGGTTGCCGTGGTGCTGGCCACCCAACTCACCGCGACCGGACCATTGCTGGTGGCCGGGATGCTGATGCTCCCTGGCGTGGGCGGCGGCAACAAGACCGTTTCTTGAACAGGCGGCTGACCTAATTCGTGGCCCCAGTTCGTGGCAGACGGAGCCGATCATACTCGCGTGTCGCAACCTGGTTGAGTGTCGCGCGCCAAACCGCTTCGCGTGTGCCCACCGTTGCGCGCAGCAAAGCGAGATCATCGTGCATAAAACCCAGCTCTTGCTGCATGAGAGGGTGCGAGGCGATCCGTTCTTCCAAACTGGGGCCGGGAGGACCCAAGTTCGTGCTGTTTTGGATAAACAGATCGAGCGTGTCCTGCCGAGATCGGACAGCCTCAATGAGCGGATCGAGTTGACGCTTGGCTAGAAAATCGAGCAAACAACAGGCGATGTTGACCGCGTCGATGGCCGCAGAAGTGTAGGCGGACGTGTGCCTTTCGGAATCCGGCATCACAAGCTCGCAAACCGCCGTTGAGACAAAGGCTGGCGCACCATCAAACCCCGTTTCGAGCACAGACCAGCACTGCGCGAGTGTGGCCCGGAGCTCTCCGCCACCGGTAGAGCCCGTGTCGATTTGGAACTGAAAAAAGCCTGGCAGAGAGCGCTCAAATAGGCACACACCAAAAGCAAGACGGCGGTCATCATCCAAATGTTGGAGATTGCCTTGAAGTGCGATTGCATCGAAAGAGTGCGTCATTGATTTTCCATACATCATTGTTTGAGACGTGACAACGGCTCGATACCTTGCTGCTCCAAGGATTGCGCACAGGACGCGCAGATGGGCCGGCTCGCAGCAGCGCCGGTGGGAGTGAGGCCCATTCCTCTGGCCGCATTGATGCCGTTGACCTCTGCGTGCGTTCCCGCCGCTCCCATCCCTGCGACTTCGCCGTGCCCCAGTGCGGCGCGTGCGGCCGGTCGCAGGGCACCTTCACTGGACGAAACCACCCGCGTCCCTTCCTTGGTTTCTATCACTGAAATAGTAACCGCGCGTTGGGTACGTGCGCTCATCGTTCCGGCGATGGCGGACGCGCGTTCAACGGCTGAGGCGCCTTCGGCGAGCTTGCCTACCGCGCCGGCAACCCGTCCGATCGGCAAGACTCCTGCGATCGCGATCGCCGCATTGGCCTTATCGCCGACCGTACTTCCTGACCAGCCTCTATCAGCAAACTGGCTAACGGGTTCCGCACCCGTAATTGTCCATGCGGCATGTAACACCGCCCAACCGGCGCATGAAACTGCGCCGCATCCTGCGGCACCGGAGTTGATCATTTCGCCGACACTCTGCCTTCCATCCGGATCAGTGTGATTGATCGGGTTATTGTTGGCGTAGCCGTATCGGTTGAAGTTGAACGTGTTCCCCGGACTCGGCCCTACTGGATCGACGCTCAGGAAGCGTCCTGTTGCGGGATCGTAATACCGCGCCTGCATGTACACGAGCCCGGTATCCGGGTCATTCACATGCCCGGTGTACCCCGGCCCGCTCGGCGGCGTACCCAACGCTTGCGCGCCATATGGTGCGTAGTCGAACGTCGCGATGATGTTGCCGTTGGCATCGGCCTTGGCCAGCGGGGTGCCCTGGGCATCGGTGTACACATACGTCACCGTACCCGCCTGCGTCACGGCGCTGACGCCAACACCGACAAGCATCAATAGCACCCACAACCACTTGGTGGCGCGTGACGGGGTTTGGGTCATCGTTCGCAGATCCATGTCCATGCTCCTCACCGAATGGGCCCCGGCGGATCGGTCTGCGTGGTGTTGGACGCGGACCGGAACGCCGAGCAGCCAGCGGCGTTGCAGCCCGATTTAATTACCTCCGTCCCCTTAAATTGCGATACCGCGACCTTTCCACGGCGGATGGCACGCCACCGGCTGGTAAGCCAAAGGCGAACCATCGCCCGGCGCTTGGCGGTCGCGTAGCGAGCGCTTAGCGTCCGTCGGTGCGGCGGACTTTCCAGGAATCGTGTGGCAGAAAATTGCGCACTTGAGCCTCAAGAGCAGCAATAACTCCTTTGCCGTGATCCCCTTTTCCTTCTTTTGTTCAAGCCTAATGAAGGACGCCCCATGACTCGCAGCGTCCACCATATGGTTCCATCATTGCTGTTACGTGTTCTTGAGTACCAACAACCAATTCGTAGGTCAGCAACTCGTGCAACTGAAACTGGATATAGCCTTCATCATCAGAAGTAGGCTCAAAAACTTTTGCGCTTTGATATTCGCGCTTCAACGTGTGAATTGCCGCTTCCGAAGGTGGCCATTCGTCAAAATCGACATTGAAATCGATCGTGCAAGGTTTCCCGAAATCAAAGTCGGCTTGCTTCATCCTACGGAGAACATCTCCGTCTGCGTCATTCGGCCAATTCATCGCCTTCAGCAGCCCCCATCTTGCTGGCACATTTTCTTACCCGGTGATTCGATTTTGTTGTAATTGCCACTGCTTCCGGGACCGCCATTGCCATCCAGTCTACCGGATTCCTGCTTGAACGCCTCCCGGCTATTTGGTGCGGCTGTCCAGTCAGTAGCCACGTGTTTATCCCCCGTCGCTTTCTCTACGCGACGCGCTGACACCTGAGATCGCGCTCTGTTGCCTTTACCACTATACGATTTTCCACTTTCATGAAAATTCGTGTAAGAGCCCGTTTCCTTTCCGGCTTTGGCAACATCCGCAGCCCCTCGCTCTGCCTCGCTTGCCACCTTGGCGACCTTTGCAACTTTTGCAACATCAGCGATTGCAGTGCCAACTTCGGGAACGATGCCTACGACCGCAATGGCGATATTGGCGAACGACGGATCGTTGTAGGCATCAGCAATGTTAACGGCGTCGCCAACAATAGGCACCAGACTAACTGTCATCTTGGCGGCGCCAACCATATCCGAGTTGGGCGGGAGGCAAGACTGACCCATGCTGACGCATGCCGATTCCCGACCATCGGGATCCATGTTTACGATGGGGTTGTTACTGGCGTACGCGTACCGGTTGAAGCTAAAAATATTGCCTGCCGTCGGCCCGACCGGGTCCACGCTGAGGAAGCCACCCCGGCCCGGATCGTAGTAGCGCGCCTGCATGTACACCAACCCGGTATCCGGATCATTTACATGCCCCGTGTACCCCGGCCCGCTCGGTGGCGTGCCCAGCGCCTGCGCGCCGT
>DAITPL010000172.1:0-3320 GCA_036833615.1 Rhodanobacter sp. | reverse complement strand
TCGTGCGGAATTTGTGCACGCCGTCGTAATTGCAGGTGATGGTGCCGGCGCCAATGTTGACGCCGCGTCCGACCGTGGTGTCGCCGAGATAGGTCAGGTGATTGGCCTTGCTGCCTTCGCCGATATGCGTCTGCTTGGTTTCCACGAAGTTGCCGACGTGCGCGCCGGCATCCAGCTCGCTGCCCGGTCGCAAGCGCGCGAACGGGCCGATCGTGCACGCACCATGCGTGACAACGCCGTCCAGGTCGCAATGCGCCTGCACCACGGTACCGGCAGCAAGTTGCACATCCCTGAGACGCGTGAACGCGCCAATGCGCACGTCATCACCGAGGGTGACCTCGCCTTCGAGGATCACGTCGACGTCCAGCTCCACATCCTGGCCGGCGCTGATCGTGCCGCGCACGTCGATGCGCAGCGGGTCGGCAAGGCGCACACCGGCACGCAACAATGCGTATGCCGCGCGCTGTCGATACGCAGCCTCCAGCGCGGTGAGTTGCAGCGGATCGTTCGCACCCGCCGCTTCCAGTGGATCGGCGCATTCCACGCTGAGTGCAGCGCGGTTTTCCTCCGCCGCCATGCGAAAGATATCGGTGAGGTAATACTCGCCTTGTACGTTGTCGCAGCCGAGCCGGCTGATCCAGCCACGCAAGGCCTGCGCCTCGGCGACGAGGATGCCGGTGTTGACCAGGTCGACTGCACGCTGCGCTGTATCGGCGTCCTTTTCCTCGACCACCGCCTGCACCTGGCCTGCACCAGTACACAGCACGCGGCCATAACCACGCGGATCGACCAGCCGCGTGGTGAGCAGGCTCAAGGTGCTGTCCGCGCGCAGCAAGTCCTGCAACGTGGTCACCCGCGTCATTGGCACATCGCCGTACAGGACCAGCACGCGCGCGCCGTCAGGCACCCCGCCGAGGGCCTGCTGCACGGCGTGACCGGTGCCCAGCCGTTCGGCCTGCAACACCCATTGCAGGTCGGTCTGCTGCGCGAACGCGGCAAGCACCTGGTCGCCGCCGTGGCCGTACACCACATGGATGGCAGCTGGCTGCAACGCGCGGGCGGCGTCCAGCACGTGCGCCAGCAGCGGTCGGCCGGCCAGTGGCATCAGCACCTTGGGGCGCCGGGATTTCATCCGCGTCCCGGCGCCAGCCGCGAGGATGAGGACGTGCAACGGAGCGTTGTTCATGCGAACTGCCTTGCGCTGTCACAAACGAAAAGCATAGCAGCGGCTGCGCTTGTCTACTGCCTCGTGGCGGAGCCTGCGGTCATCGACCGCATCGACATATGGCGCGTCGACTCCGGTCGCGCCGACACATACAAAAGCACAACGGTGATCGTGCCAGGCTCTGCCCTGAACGTCGGTTGCAGACGAGGTGCGCCATGAACCGCATGGCTGGAATAAGCCCCTACCTGACCGCTACATGCGCCGTCATCGCGTTGTGGGCGGGTGGCTTGGCATCCACTCGAGCGGCCGCGGTACCTGACTCCGCGCCACGCGTGACAGTCGCCTATGCCAACCCGCAGGATTTCAGCGAGAACCGCGAGTTTGGCGCGCAGAACCGCTACCGGGGCACCGACTATCTGCAGACCCTGCAGGCTCACCTGGTCAAGCGCGCGACGCCAATGCTGCCACCAGGCGCGCGGCTGGAAGTCACCATCACCGACATCAAACTCGCTGGCGCCTACGAGCCATGGCATGGCCCGCGCATGTATTACGTCCGCATAATGAAAGACACCTATCCACCGCGCATCGATCTGATCTTCAAACTGATCGACGCTGATGGCACCGTGTCGCGCCAGGGCTCGCGTACATTGCGCAACCTCGGTTATCTGCACAGCGGGCTGGCGACGTCAGGCAACACGGATCCACTGCGTTACGACAAGGCCTTGCTTGACAGCTGGCTACGCCGCGGCCCGGAAGGCTTGTGAACTGTCGGAATGGTGGCGGCGAATGGCGGAGCGCCCGCCGCGAACGGTCAGTGCTTGAGAGTCTTGCGCAGGCGCTCCAGCGCCTGCAGTTGCGCCATGGCCTCGGCCAACTTGGCCTGCGCCTGGGCGACATCCATCTCGGCCGTGCGATTGGCCAACGCGTCTTCAGCCTCTTTCCTGGCCTGCAACGCTGCCGCCTCATCCAGATCGGCCGCGCGCGAAGCGGTGTCGGCGAGCACGGTGACGACCTGCGGCTGCACTTCCAGCACGCCGCCGGAAACATAAAACTGCTGACGTTCACCGCTGGCCTGGATCACATCGACGTGACCGGGCTTGAGGCGGGTGATCAGCGGCGCGTGGCGCGGGGTGATGCCCAGCTCACCCAGCTCGCCCGTGGCCACCACCAGCGTCGCGTCGCCGGAAAAAATCTCGGCTTCGGCGCTGACGATATCGACGCGAATGGTTTGGGTCATGGTGCTTGGGTCTCGCTTGGCTCGGCGCTAACCGGGAACGATGAAACAACTGCAGCCACGGCAACGTGCCGCGTCCACCAACACCGACGGCGGGAATCCGTACCCGCGCGTCCGGTCGATGCGAAAGGAATCAGGCCGCCTTCCTGGCGCCCATGTCTTCGGCCTTCTTGATCGCTTCATCGATGGTGCCGACCATGTAGAACGCCTGTTCGGGCAGGTGATCCACTTCGCCGTCGATGATCATCTTGAAGCCGCGAATCGTTTCCTTGAGCGGCACGTACTTGCCGGGTGCGCCGGTGAACACTTCGGCCACGTGGAACGGCTGGCTGAAGAAGCGCTCGACCTTGCGCGCGCGGGTCACGGTCTGCTTGTCCACTTCGCTCAGCTCGTCCATGCCGAGGATCGCGATGATGTCCTTCAACTCCTTGTAGCGCTGCAACGTACCCTGCACGCGGCGGGCGACGTCGTAGTGCTCCTGGCCGATGATCAGCGGATCGAGCTGGCGGCTGGTCGAGGCCAGCGGATCCACGGCCGGATAGATACCCAGGCTGGCGATGTCGCGCGACAAGGCCACGGTGGAATCCAGATGCGCAAACGTGGTGGCCGGCGACGGGTCGGTGTAGTCGTCCGCCGGCACGTACACGGCCTGGATCGAGGTGATCGAGCCGGTCTTGGTCGAGGTGATGCGCTCCTGCAGCACGCCCATTTCCTCGGCCAGCGTCGGCTGGTAACCCACGGCGGACGGCATGCGCCCGAGCAGGGCCGACACTTCGGTACCGGCCAGCGTGTAGCGGTAAATGTTGTCCACGAAGAACAACACGTCCTTGCCCTTGCCGTGTTCGTCCTTCTCGTCGCGGAAGTATTCGGCCATGGTCAGGCCGGTCAGCGCGACGCGCAGGCGGTTGCCGGGTGGCTCGT
>DAITPL010000171.1:0-3343 GCA_036833615.1 Rhodanobacter sp. | reverse complement strand
CACCACGAGGTGTTCTGCCCGCATACCGCCACCGCAATGACGCTGCTCGACCAACTGCGCGCAAGCGGTGACACGAGGCCCTGGGCGGTGGTCGCCACGGCGCATCCGGCGAAGTTCGAGACCGTCATGGAACCGCTGCTCGGCCACACCCTGCCGGTGCCGCCGGCACTCGCCGTGATGTTGCAGCGTGCTGCCCACGCGACACCGCTGCCGGCTGCCGACACGGCGCTCCGCGAGTGGCTGCTGGCATCACGACTTGGGTGACCCGACCGGCGCGCAAGCCGATTGCGCCGCCCCGCATTGTCCGGCGAGCACCGCCGCGCTACCGGAGCTGTGACCCAGCGCGCAGGCACCGGCGGCCCACGCGGTAAACTCGCACGTATGGCTCCCCGTCCTCGCAAACGCCAGCAGCGCAAGCGCGTGCCCGCCACGCGACCGCGCCCCGGCCTGCCCAAAGCCAAGCCCACGCGCAAGCCCGCGACGGCGCGTCCCGCCGACAGTTCCACGCGCGCCACGCGCGTATTGACCTGGCTGCTGCGGAAACTGCCCGCACGCCGCCGCGAAAAAGCCCTGGATTACCTGGTGCTGACGCGCATGGATCGCCCGATCGGCGCACTGCTGTTGCTGTGGCCCACGTGGTGGGCGTTGTGGTTGGCGGCCGGCGATTTTCCGCCATGGCAACCGCTGCTCATTTTCACCGTCGGCGTGTTCTCGATGCGCGCGGCCGGTTGCGCCATCAACGACTACGCCGACCGCAAACTGGACCCGCACGTGCAACGCACCGCCGGCCGTCCGCTGGCCAGCGGACGCGTGACGCCGCGCGAAGCACTGCTGGTGTTTGCCGCACTGTTGGCGTTGTCGTTTGTCCTCGTGCTGTTCACCAACGCCCTGACGATCAAGCTGGCGTTTGTCGGCGCCGCTTTGGCCGCCTGTTATCCCTTCAGCAAGCGCTACACCAACCTGCCGCAAGTGGTACTCGGCGCGGCGTTTGGCTGGTCGATCCCGATGGCCTTTGCCGCCGTCTCCGGCAGCGTGCCGGTGATCGGCTGGCTGCTGTTCATCGGCAACATCCTGTGGTCGGTGATTTACGACACCGAATACGCCATGGTTGACCGCGAGGACGACCGCAAGGCTGGCGCAAAATCCACGGCGTTGTTGTTTGGTGATGCCGACGTGCCCATCATCGGCGTGCTGATGGGGACGTTCCTGCTGACCATGTTGTTCGTCGGTCAGCACGCTGCGCTGGGCTGGCCGTACTGGACCAGCCTGCTCGCCTGCGCCGGCTTGTTTGGTTACCAGCTGTGGTTGATCCGCGAGCGCGCCCGCGACGCCTGCCTGACGGCGTTCCGGCACAACAACTGGCTCGGGCTGACCGTGTGGGTCGGCATTGCGCTGGCGTTGGCCGTGCGCTGAGCCCAGCGCCGCGTCACCGGCCTGACCGCAACTCAGTGCGCCCGGGTACCGCTGCCCTTACCCACCCGGTGCCGGGGCCCGCGCCAGCGCCCACGCATCCACCGTCTGCACGCCCGCGCGCTTGAGCACCCGCACACATTCGGCAAGCGTGGCACCCGTGGTCATCACATCATCGAGGACGGCCACGTGCGCCGGCAACGCGCTACCGGCAACCAGCGCAAACGCACCGCGCACATTGCGCCGCCGCGACCGCGCATCGAGCTCGGTCTGTGCCTGCGTGGGGCGCACCCGCCGCAGGGCTCCGATATGCAGCGGCACACCCAGCGCGCGCGCCAGGGGGCGCGCCAGTTCCAACGCCTGGTTGTACCCACGCTGGCGCAAGCGACTGGTATGCAACGGCACCACCAGCAAGGCCTGCGGCAATGTCTGCGGTCGCGGTTCGCGCTGCCACAGCGTGGACAGCGCGCGACCTGCCGCCAGCTCACCGCCAAACTTGTAGCGTGCTTCCAGCCGGTCCAGCGGCCAGCCATAGCGGAACGGCGCCCACGCCGCGTCCCACGGCGGGGCATGCCGCTGACAGCGGCCACACAACGCCGCCGGTACCGCCAACGGCAACGCACAGCGCGCGCAGCAGCGGACGTTGCGTGGCAACTCGGCAGCACACTCCGCGCACAGATCCATGCCTTCGGCGCCCGCCGCCCCGCACAACAGGCAATGCCACGGCAACACGAATTGCCGCAGGTGTTGCCAGGTGCTGCGCCAAACGTGCATGCGTTGCCCGACTCAGCGCGCTGGCCGGTACAAGGCGGCGTCGAGGATCGACCACAAATGCACCAGCCAGCCCATCAGGATCAACCACAGCAGTGCGGCCAGCACAAACATGATGATCGCCTTGAGCAGGCGGCCCTGCACCAGCTGACCAAGCCCGGGAATGAAAAAGCTGCAGATTGCCGCCAGCACATTGCCGGTGCTGCCTTGTCCGTCACTCATGTCCAGCCACTCCCGGTGTGGATGCGCACACGATGGTAACGGCCGATCCGTCCTGGCGTCATGTCGGCGCACGCCACGTCCGCCGCTGCGGCGTGCTGCGGATTAACCGGTCGTGACGCCGGGGCCGTACACTGCGGCACTATCGGTGCCAACGGCACGACCCCCTTCTTCCGCATTCGCGCATCTGTTTCAGGAGATTTTGCATGAACGAGCCAGACGGCGACAAATCCACTCCATCGACCTGGCCGGCAGTCGCTGGCACTGCCTTGCGCGTGGCGTTCGGCGTGATCTGGGCAGTCGCCGCCGCGCTGACCTGGACCAGTGATTTTGCCAATCACTACGTCGGCTACCTGCACAACGCCGCCACCGGACAGCCGGCCTGGTCGGCCTGGTGGTTCCAGATGTGGATCGATCTGGTGACGCCGCATGTGGGCCTGTTCGTATGGGGTACGCGGATTGCCGAAACCCTGCTGGCGCTGGCGCTGTTGCTGGGCTTTGCGCGCAAGTTCACGTACATCGTCGGCATCCTGTTCAGTCTGTTGATCTGGAGCACGGCCGAAGGTTTTGGCGGCCCGTACTCGGTGGGTGCGAACAACGTGGGTGCGGCCCTCAGCTTTGTGCTGATTTTCGTGGCGTTGATCGTCATCAATCTGCGTTCCGGTCCCAGCCCCTACAGCCTGGACTATCTGCTGGAGAGCCGCTGGCCGGGCTGGCGCAAGTTTTCCGAGTGGAACACCGACGTCCCGCTGGATCACATCAAGCACCTGTCCTGGCGCGTGCAGGGGCCGGCGCTGGCTGGTTTGCTGCTGCTGGTCGCCCTGCTGCTGGCCGGCTTGCACAGCGCACTGAACGTGCGCTCGGCCGGCCCGGACACCGCCGCGGCCGCGGTGTCGCCGTTGTCGCTGGCCTCGCCCCAGCCCATCGCCAAGGCCCGCGATGC
>DAITPL010000170.1:0-3374 GCA_036833615.1 Rhodanobacter sp. | reverse complement strand
GCACGCATCCACTCGTTCGAGAAAAACCCCGACGTGCTGTGGCTGCGCACACTCAACCCGTGGTCGCCCGACCCCGAGGCAGCGGCCAGCAACGGTCGTCTGCAACTCACCCAGGCCGACGTGGCGCAGGCGATCAGGCAGATGGCCGACGCTTCGGTGGACGCACTGCTGCACGATCCGCCGCGCTTCGGCATCGCCGGTGAGCTGTATGCACAGGCATTCTACGATCAGCTGGCGCGTGTGCTCCGCCGCGGCGGGCGTCTGTTCCACTACACCGGCAAGCCGAACCAGCTCACCAGCGGCCGCAATGTTCCGCGCGAGGTCGCCAAGCGGCTGGAGAAAGCCGGTTTCAAGGCGCAGCTCGCGCTGGACGGCGTGCTGGCGACCAGGCGCTGAGGCGCACAACCAAAGCGGGATCACGGTGGACGCCACCCAGCTTGCCGCGACACGGAATCAATCGCCCGCCATCGCCGCCACTGCAATGCCTTCGGGACGTCCGGGCGTGCCGATCGGGCAGCATGCCGGCGTGGCCATCACTTTGCTCGTCAGACAGGCATCAAGGTCAAGCAGGCACTGCACCGCCTTGTGTCGACTAACGCCAACCGGCAGCGCGCGCCGCGCGTTCCTGTTGGGCATCGAAGACCTCGCCGCGCAGGCGTGCGTCGACCGCAGCCTGCACTTCGGGGGGCAAGGCACTCGCGGCCTGCCTCAGCTCGCCAACGCCGGGTGCGACCGCCGTGCTGAACACAGGCAGCGACCAGCCATCGGCGCCATGGCACGCGAGACCAGCCATGCTCGGTGCGGGGCGATGGACGAACGTGCGACAAATGTGTCCGTCCGCAGCCCGGAAGCTCAGGCCAATGACTACCGCGCTGCCTGGACGCGGCTCACTGGCCAGCGCCTGATCGAGTGCCGCAGACAACTCACCGGCCGCAAATGATTGGCCGCCCCGTGCACGTACCAGATCATTGCCGGAATGCCACCACAGGCCGATGGCCAGCATCGCGACGGATGCAACCAGTGCCGCCGAGGGCACCAACCAGCGCCGTCCTGTGCGATGCCAGGCAGGGCCAGCTGCCCGCCGGACTCTTGGCATGGCGTGCGGTGGAGCAGTCGTCGCCACGCGCGACGCCCCCGACCGCAGCAGTGCCGAAAGGTGCTCCGGAATCGGCTCGTGCAGTACGGGGTCGAACGCGGCCCGCACCTGCTCGCGCAGCGCACGTGCCTGGCGCACGCGCCGGGCGAGCACAGCGTCGCACGCCAGCGCGGCATCGACCCGCGCGACGCCAGCCGCATCCAGCTCGCCATCCACGTAAGCCTGCAAGGTGTCGTCGTCAATCGGGTTCATGTTTCTTTCCCAAGCTGGGTCTGCAGGGTGGCACGGGCGCGTGCCAGACGACTGGTGACGGTGCCCACCGGCACCTCCAGCAGCTCCGCGGTTTCGGCGTATGACATACCCTCGACCAGCACCAGCGCCACGACTTCGCGATGGTCCGGCGGCAGCGCCGCCAAGGCTTCTGCCAGTTCCATTCGCTGCGCCAGCCGCGTACTGCTGCCGTCGGCTATCGTGGCGCCGGCTGCCTCGGGCGCGAACAGATTTTGCGCCCGGTTGCGGGCACGCCATTCGTCCCGCCAGACATTACGCGCGATCGCAAACACCCACTTGTCCAGCGCAGCATCCGGCCGCCACTGCGCGGCACGGGACAGCGCGCGTTCCAGCACCACCTGCACCAGATCGTCGGCATCAGCAGCCTGTCCCGCCAGCGCCCGCGCCAGTCGGCGCAAGCGTGGCAGCAACGGGATCAATCCTTCGCGCACAGTCTGACTCGGATCCACGCATTACCTTCCATTACGTCTGACGAGGTCGATTCCTTCCATCGCCCGCACGGTTGGGTTCCGGGGCGTAAAGGGCACCCATGCTAGCATCCGGCCCACTCGTCCCCGACCCCGTCCGCGATATCGATGCGCCGTTTGCTTTCCAGGTTTTTACCGACGGCGGCCGTTGCGCTCGGCGTTGGTTTCGCCGTGCCTGCGTGGGCGCAGGTGCTCGGCCCGGTGCAGGGTTTGCCGAGCGTGCAGGTTCCCGGCGTGGGCCTGCCGCAACTCCCTGCCACGCCGCCACTGCGGCGCGTCGACACCTTGCTGCACCAGTCACTGGCGATGACCCGGCAGTTGCAGATCGATACTCTCCTGCGCAAAGAACCCCGGCGCGTCGATGTCGATCCCCACGGCGCCCCGATCCTGCGCGGCGAGTTTCTTGCGATGGGCCTGGCGGACGCTCAACGGGACGCCTTGCGCGCGCTGGGTTTCGTGGTGGCCAACGAGACGTCGGCAGATGCAACGCTGGGACTGGCGGTGGTGACCCTGCACGACACGCGGGGCCGGAGTACGTCCAGTGCCATGCGCGCGCTGCGCGAGGCAGTGCCCGATGCCACCTTCACCTACCAGCACATTTATCTGCCGGCGGGCGACAGCACCCGCGACGAGGCGTCGACCACCGCATTATCCAGCGCCTCGCCACGACGCGTGGGTCTGATTGACGGCGGCGTGGATGCAGCGGACCCGGCGCTGGCGCGCGCGCACATCGAACAGCACGGCTGCACGACAGCGGTCGCATCGCGACACGGCACCGCCGTGGCAGCACGTCTTGTCGCCGGTGATGCGGACACGGTGTATGCGGCCGACCTGTGGTGTGGCGACGCGGTTGGCGGCGCCACATCCAACCTCGTCGACGCGCTGGCGTGGATGGCACGCGAACACGTAGCCGTGATCAACATCAGTCTGGTCGGTCCGGACAACCCGGTACTCGCACGCGCCGTGCAGGCGATGGTCACGCGCGGCCACGTGCTGGTCAGCGCGGTCGGCAACGACGGACCCGCGGCACCACCGTTGTTCCCTGCCGCCTACCCCGGCGTGATCGGCGTCAGCGCCGTCGACGCGCATGACCACGTGTTGCCCGAAGCCGGCAGCGGTCCGCAGGTGGCGTTCTGTGCCTTGGGTCTGGTCGGCAAGGGCCGCCACGCGCTGCGCGGTACATCGTTCGCCGCGCCGATCGTGGCGCGCAGAGCGGCCCAATTGCTGGACGTGCCGCAGGCCGATGCTGCGGCACAGATCGAGCAACGCCTCGCCGCCGAGGCTCGCGACATCGGGCGCTCCGGCCGCGACCTGCGCTGTGGCTACGGCCTGTTGTCGCCCTGAGCCTGAACCAAAACCGAACGCGACCTGGAGCGAGGGAAGGATCCGTCGGCGCCGGACGTAATGGATCTCGCAAGCCGCGGATTCGCCGCCGGCAGGAGGTCTCACATGCGCAACCTTGCCCTCAACAACAATACCCTCGGCATGACCCTGCTCGCCGGGGCTTTCGTCCTGGCGCT
>DAITPL010000169.1:0-3442 GCA_036833615.1 Rhodanobacter sp. | reverse complement strand
GACGAGGTGGTTGAGGACACACCGAGCCTGCCCGCCGGCGATCTGGTCAACCCAATCCGCATTCGCCACGAGGTCCGGCCCGGCACGTTGCCGCGGCTGCGCTACGGTCGCCGCTATGCCTTCCGCGCGTGGGCGGTCGACCTGGCCGGCAACTCGCGCCCGCATCCGCTGGATCCGGATCCAGTGGTGCCGCCGGACGAGGTCGCCGGAATGCTGGCTGCCGGTCCGCCGGACACCGCAGCGTCGGCCAATGCCGCGGCATGGTCGTCCACCGCGTTGCGCGCGGCCACGCACGCGACGCTCGAACATCGTCGCCTGCTGGCGGTACCTGCCGCCGCCGGCGGCGACAACACCGAAACCGTCGGCAACCTGCTCGCGCACCCCGAGCTGGGGCCGCTGATCATGCAACGCCTGCGCGCCCGTCCGGCAATCGCCGCAGGTGGCGACGCGACCACGCTGCATGCGCAACTTGGCCGGCGCTCGCTGGTGTCGACGGCGATCGCAGGAGCGATTGCCGATACCGGGCAGCCGTTCGTCGCCGATGTCGCCTTGCGGGGGGCGCGGGACTTGGCTGCGCTGATCGGTGCGCAGGCCGCAGTCGTGGGGGCCGACGCGAACGCGCCGCTGAGCGAAGCCATCATGCGCGCGCGTCAGACGGTCACTCCGCTGCACCCCTTCCTGCGCTGGGACCCGGTGCCGAGCCCTGCGCTGGTACCGCGCAGGCGCTACACCGAAGGCGAGTCGCTGAGAGTGCTCGTGATCCGATCCGGCGTGGTCCAGGACTCCGATACGCTTGCCCTCACGGTCAGCGAACCGGCAGCCTACGCCGCCACGGCCTCTGCGGCCATCGCCGACATCGGTTATCACGGCACCAGCGAGCGCCACCTCGCGCCACCAAAGATCAGCCAGATGCAGGCCGAACTGCACGGCATGTTCGATCTCGCGATCGGAGCAACGTCTGCGGCCAGCCACACCCGCATGCTCGGCTGGGCACTGCGTGAAAATGGCACGTTCCAGGACCTCGATCGCGCCGACATCGACCATCCGCCCAATCGCATCCCGCAGCCCAAGGTCGACATCGTCCATGTCGGCACACCAACCACAGCGCTCAAGACGCTGCCGCTGGACGTCGGCGAAGCACCCGCCCCGGGCCAGACAGTCATCCACGATGTCGACGAACTCGGCTTGCCGTACCTGCCCGACCCGATGGCGCGCGGCCTGTCGATCGTGTTCACCGAAGCGGGCCAAGATCGCGCACTTCCATTTCCGTTCGGCGCCGAGGGATTCACCGCGGCCTATGGCGGCACCTGGCCGGAGATCGAGCCGTTCCGGCTGGTGCTCAGCGGCAGCGCGGAGCTGGATGGCCGCGCCGAGGGACGCACGGTCACGATCGCGCTGCCGCCGGGTGACATCCAGACCTTCCGCCTCGCCAGCAGCCTGCCTCGCGACCACCTCGACCTGTTGGGCGCGTGGCGCAGTCTGCCGCCGTCGGTGCGCGACAACCCCGACGTCGCCGAAGCGGCAGCCGACGGCTGGCTGTGGGGGCTATCGCCGTTCGAAGACGTGATGCTGGTACACGCCGTCAACCGCCCGCTGGAGGTGCCGCGTCCGATCCGCCTGCTGCCGATGCGCGCCGAGGGCGCGACGCATGTGCATCTGTTCGGCGCGATCGATCTGCACGGACCGAGCACCGACAGTCTGACTGCCGAGGCCACCTGGACTGATCGTGTCGACGACCTGTCACTGCCGCAATGGCAGGATTTGCCGGTCAGCGCCGTGGCGTTCGGCATGCATATCCGTCCCTACGAGGACGTGGCGCTGCTGGCCAACGCCGATGCCGAAGCCACATGGCCCACGGTCGGCAAGATCAGCGCGCACAACGCGCGGCACGAATTCGGCGACACCCGCCACCGGCGGGTGGATTACCGCTTCCGCGCCTCCACGCGCTTTCGCGAGTACTTCCGGCCCGCGTTGCTGACCGCCGCCGACGGTAATCCTCTTGACGACGGGCAGAGCGTGATTGGTCCGGTGATGCAGGTTTCGGTACCGTCCTCCGCGCGCCCTGCTGCGCCGATCGTGCACTCGGTGATCCCGCTGTTCCGCTGGTCCGATGCCGCCGAACCCGAGCAGCCGATGGCGCGCCGCCATGGCCGCCGTGCCGGCGTGCGGATCTACCTCGAACGCCCGTGGTTCTCCAGCGGCAACGGCGAGCTGCTCGGCGTGCTGCTCGCCCGTGGCGGCGACGACAACTTCGGGCCGCCCGCGGAAGACCAGTCCGGCTTCCCGTTTGTCAGCAAGTGGGGGGCGGATCCGATCTGGATGAGCGCGGACGTCGCGCCGCGAGCGATCTCGCTGCTGCAGCTGGACAGCCTGCTGCACAGCGCGGGGCTGGACGACCGCGGTCTGCCGGGACGACCGGTCACCCCCGCGGCGCAGTTGCCGCTGGGAACATTACCAGGCCTGCCGATCGTCACGGTTGTCGGCTACGAACCGCAGTACAACGCGGCACGCGAACTGTGGTATGTCGACATCGCGCTCGATCCGAACGAACATTTCTGGCCATTCCTGCGCCTCGCCGTATGCCGTTACCAGCCGGAAAGCATCGTGGGCTGTCATCTGTCGGCTCCGGTACGCTGTGACTTCGTGCAGGTTCCACCGGAACGGCTTGCCAGCGTCAGCCGTACCGATGATCGCCACGTGCGCGTCGTGGTCAGCGGCACGGTGGGGGTACGCACGCCGCCCGGACCGGGCCTGGACGCCGTTGCCGCACTCGCCGGCGCGGTAGGCCACAACCGTTATCTGGTCGCGCGTTTGCAGCGTCGGGATCCGCTTGTCGATACCGATCTCGGCTGGGAAACAGTTGTCGCAACGCGACTGACGCTGCGCGGCAGCGGACCAGGCAACCATGAAGCCGCCTGGGTGGGCGAGCTTGACGCCGGCGAGGAGATCCCCCTGGTTCGCCCCGGCCACGGTCCGAGCGGTTGGCGTGTAGCGGTGGAGGAATGGGAGCTGCTCGAAGGCGACCCCGCCCACATCGATGTCGCGTTGGTCGGCATCGACCTCCCGCGACTGGAACGCCGGTTGATCTACGCCGACGAAATCGATTTGTAGAAGCTGCACGAACGTCCGCCTGGCGGTTTCCAGCATGCCCGGCAGCCCCGGCCTTGCGCAGAATGTTCAACAGCTCGCAGAGCGGTGATGATGATGATTCGGCTACACGATGCCGGATACAGGGCGATCCTCGCATCCAGCGGGACCGCCGCAGCGATGCCGGCCATGCCCTGCCGCTCCATCCACTGCCCAACCTGTCAGTGGCGCAAAAAAACCCGCTGTTATGCGGGTTTCGTTGTGTTTCGTTGGACATCGCTGGACGTCCTGAAACTATCGATTGGTGCCCAAGAGGGGACTCGAACCCCTACGACTTGCGTCGCTACCACCTCAA
>DAITPL010000168.1:0-3443 GCA_036833615.1 Rhodanobacter sp. | reverse complement strand
GGCCATCTCCTCGGCCTCGTCGATGTAGTGCGTGGTCAGGATGATGGTGACGCCGGTGGCGCGCAGCTCACGCACCATCGCCCACATGTCGCGGCGCAGTTCCACGTCGACCCCGGCGGTCGGCTCATCCAGAAACAGGATGCGCGGCTCGTGCGACAACGCCTTGGCAATCATCACGCGCCGCTTCATGCCGCCGGACAGGGTGATCAGCTTGTTGTTCTTCTTGTCCCACAGCGACAGATCCTTCAGCACCTTTTCGATGTGTGCGGGATTGGCGCGCTTGCCAAACAGGCCGCGGCTGAAGCTGACCGTGTTCCACACCGTCTCGAACGCATCGGTGGTCAGCTCCTGCGGCACCAGGCCGATTTTCGCGCGCGCCGCACGATAATCGCGCACCACGTCGTGCCCGGCAGCCAGCACACTGCCGCCGCTGGGATTGACGATGCCGCAGATGATGCTGATCAAGGTGGTCTTGCCGGCGCCATTCGGCCCCAGCAGGGCGAAGATCTCACCCTGCTGGATATCCAGATCGAGCGGCTTGAGCGCCTGGAACCCGGACGCGTACGTCTTGCTGAGCTGCCTGACGGCAATGATCGGCGGCACGCGATCTCCTTGGCTGGGGGAAGGACGGCAAAGCGCGCCGATGGTATGCCCATCCCGACCGCCACAGCCAGCCCGCAGGCATGGCCAAAGTCGGAGCTCCGCTTGGCGGGCACTGCCCGCCGCTCTTCGACCGGGCAAGCTCGGTCTACCGAACGAGGGCGAGTTCGGACAGCGGGAAGGCCGGCGGGCAGTGCCCGCCCTACAACAGCCAAAGCTGGCCAAGCCAACCCGACCGTCCGCCGAACTTCGCGGGGAGCGGAGCGGCGCAGGCCACCCACGCCTCGGTTCAATTGCCTACTTTGCCTGCAGCGTTGTCATGGCCTGCTGGGCGTCCGCGTGCGCGCTCTCCAACGTGGAATCCTGCAAGCCGTGGGTGGCATGATCCAGCGCCGCCTTCAACCTGGCTTCGGTCGCCGCGTCACCCTTGGCGTCGACGATGGCGCCCTGCCCCTGGTCCTTGCAAGGGTTTCCGGCCCCGGCAGCAAAGCCGGTACCAGCAGGTCCGACCAGGCAATTCACGACATGATGCAGATGCTCCTGCACCGTCGGCAGGTCGGTTGCCACCAGCGCCATGCCGGCATGCGCGCTTGCGGTCGCGGCCTGCTTGGCCGCCGCGGGGTTCATGTCCGCCGCCTGCGCGACCATGGGCAAGGCGAGTGCCAGCATCAGTGCCGGCACACAACGGGCGAAGTTCTTGGTCATGGCACCACTCCGGAACAACGCGGCAACCGCCGCAGTGCGCCAAGCATAGCGGCGGCGCAAAACGCAAACGTCTACACGAAGTGAGCAAACCCCGTGCGTGGTCCAGATAACCCCGACCACGCGACAGCCCGCACCGAAGCCGCCCGCAACTATTGCAGTGGCAATCGTGGCACCGCCAGGCTGCGTTCGCGGTCACCGGTGGCGCCGGTGAGCAGGCTGGCCGGCATGAACCCATCGTCGCCCACCGTGATGACCTTGAACCGACCATCCGCCTCCACGCGGATTTGCGTGATGCTGGCGTTGCGCACTGACATCTCCAGCCAGGCCGTGGGGTCGACACCCAGGGCCCGGGTCACCAGATAACGAATCACATCGCCGTGGCAGACAAACAACTCGGCCTGTTCGCCACCGCTCGCCGGCCGGAAATACCGGGCGAACAACCGATCGAGTTGGGTCTTGCACGCGGCGAGCTCCGCCGGGCTGGTGTCCTGCGTGACCTCGGTGCGGCGCGTCGGTGGCACACACTCGGCAAGGTCGTTTTCCACCTGGAAGGAACGCCCGGGAAAATCGCCGGCGATGACTGCCGCAGTATCCCGCGCCCGCTGCATCGGGCTGACGTGCAGCGCGGCAAAGTGCCAGCCCAGCCCGGCCAGCCGGGCCCCTGCCAGATGGGCCTGGGCGACGCCAAGGGGTGACAACGGTGGTCCCACTTGCGGGTCGACGGCGGGGTCGGCCACATAGCTCCCGTGGCGCACCAGCACGATGACCCGCGCCGCTGGCGCGGTATCGGTGGAAGCGCTGGTGGTGGAGGCGCCAGTGGCAGCAGCGTCCACTGCCAACGGTGAGGCGGCAAACAGCAGGAGCAGCGCACCGAGCAGCCATCTGGTCATGGGCAAACAACCTCGTCAATGTGGGTCAGGCTACCTGCAGTCGCGCGCCACCAGCAGCGCCCGCGATTCGCCAGCCGGCAGGTTAGCGTTTCCTGCGCGACCGCGCTGCGGGTGCCGTGCCGGAGCGGAAGCGCGACCAGTGCGCCGAACCTGCCCCGCCAAGACCCGCGCGATCGTCATCCCTGCAAGAGCAGGGTGCTTTCTGGCACCATCGTCCGGCTAACGCGCGTTGCGCGCCATCACCTCGACCCAAGCAAATGAACCTGCAAGCCAATTACGAACAAATCCCGCTGAAGGAGTATGCCGAGCGCGCATACCTCGATTACTCCATGTACGTGGTGCTGGACCGCGCGCTGCCGTTTGTCGGCGACGGGTTGAAGCCGGTGCAGCGGCGCATCATCTACGCGATGAGCGAGCTGGGCCTGGCAGCCGGTGCCAAGCCGAAGAAATCCGCGCGCACGATTGGTGACGTGATCGGCAAGTTCCACCCGCACGGCGACACGTCCTGCTACGAAGCGATGGTGTTGATGGCGCAGCCGTTCTCGTACCGCTATCCGCTGGTGGACGGCCAGGGCAACTTCGGTTCGCCGGATGATCCGAAAAGCTTTGCCGCCATGCGCTACACCGAGTCCAAGCTCAGCCCGATCGCCGAGGCCCTGCTCAGCGAGCTTGGGCATGGCACGGTGGACTGGATCCCGAACTTCGACGGCACGCTGGAGGAACCAAGCTGGCTGCCGGCGCGCCTGCCACATGTATTGCTGAATGGCTCGATGGGGATTGCCGTGGGCATGGCCACCGACATTCCGCCACACAATCTGCGCGAACTGGTGAGCGCGTGCATTCGTCTGCTCGACGACCCGGCGGCGACCGTCGCCGACTTGTGCGAACACGTGCTCGGTCCGGACTACCCGACGAGTGCGGAAATCATCACGCCGCGCAAGGATTTGCTGGCCATCTACGAAACCGGTGGCGGCTCGCTGCGCGCCCGCGCGGTGTACACGCGCGAAGACGGCAACATCGTCATCACCGCACTGCCGCACCAGGTCAGTCCGTCGAAGGTGCTGGAGCAGATCGCGGCGCAGATGCGCGCCAAGAAACTGCCGATGATCGAAGACCTGCGCGATGAATCCGATCACGAGAACCCGACCCGCCTGGTGATCGTGCCGCGCTCCAGCCGCATCGATGTCGCGCAGACGATGCAGCACCTGTTTGCCACCACCGACATGGAGCGCAGCTTCCGCGTCAACC
>DAITPL010000167.1:0-3460 GCA_036833615.1 Rhodanobacter sp. | reverse complement strand
GGCTTCATCGTAGCGGTCGTACACGCAGCGTACGCAGCCCTCGCCACAACAATCGGCAGCGTCGGGTTCCGGTGGACGCACGGGGGCCGGATCCGGGCGTTGCTCGCTCCCGTTGCCCGGCGCTGGATTTGTCACCGCCGGGCCGGCAACCGGAAGCCCCGCCGCCGACTGGATCGAGACGATCGCCAGCGGGTCGCGGTCGTTCACGGCCTGCCCCCTGCTGCCACGTGTACGCCCACTGCGCCCACAGCAGACAACACCGCCATGCCGAGCGCACGGGCTCGACCAGGCGACAACCATGCCCGACAGCACATGAGCAGGCCTCACTGTGCCGGTTTGCGGAACCGGTAGATGAACTGATCGGTATGGCCGCGTATGGACTTGTCGAATACCTTGGCCGTGTGCGGGTCAGCCGGATTGCGCAGGGCGTTGCTCTCGCCGTCGAACACGAACCCTGCAGCCTGCACCTGCTGCTTGACGATGGCCGGATCGATGCGATGCAACGTGCCGGTATCCGCCATGCCGCTGCCAGCAGGCGCGACGTGATCGATCACGACAAACAGACCGCCCGGCTTGAGCGCGGCAAACGCCTGGCGATTCAGCACCGACGGATCGACCTTGCCCATGAAGTCGTCCGGATAGTCGTGGTAATTCTGCGACGTGAACACCAGATCCACCGGCTCCGGCGCGCTCAAGTCAGCGGCCGGTTGCTGCAGCAAGCTGATGTTGGCGTAGTGCGGCTGCGCCACCAACGCGGTCAGCTTGGCGAAATTTTCCGCGGAAAACTTCGCGGCCTCATTTGGCCACACCGTGTAGACGTGTCCCCGTGGCCCGACCAGCACACTGAACACGCGTGTGAAATAACCGCTGCCCGGGATCAATTCCAGCACCTTCTGCCCGGGCTTGACCTCGGCAAACGTCATGATCTGCGCAACTTTGCGCCGCGCATCCAGCGCTTGATCCGCCTGGCGCGCCGGATCCTTCACCGCACTGGCAACCTCGGCGGTGATCGCCCCACTGTGCAGGTTGGAGCTTTGTGCCAGCCCCATCGTGGGCCAGGCGAACGCAAGCAAGGTAACGAGCAGGACTGGACGCATGACGTACTCCACGCTGGGTCAGGGTAGCCAACATTGTGCACCGAAACACCGTGCAATGACTCATGCCACGCGCTGCAGGCGAGGCCAACGGGCAACCGACCACCGACCGCGCACGGCGCCGGCACGCGGGGCAAACATGCGCGCTGCGGGCCTGTTCAACGCCGGCGTGGACTGGTAAAACCATCCCGCTACTTCAGCTGCTCGTGGAGGCAAGCATGTCGGTACGTACCTTCACGCTTTGCTGTGCCCTGTTGCTGGCCAGCGTGGCTTTCGCCTTGCCGGCACAATCGGCGGCGCAATGGCGCGCGCAGCAGCTGGAGGCGTCACGCCAGTCCGAGGCCATCATGCGCGAGGCCAACAAGCACAGGGGCCTGCTCGCGCGTTACGAGGTGATGCGCTACGCGTATACGACAAACAAGGACCCCTCATTCCGGTTGATCTTCGGCCAGTACCTCAGCTGGTACCAGAGCTTCATTGGTAATTACCCCGATGCCGCAGCCAGTTTTTCGATCAAGGAAGTGGCGCAGGCGGACGACCACCCTTCCCCTCTCGATGCCACCGGATACACCGCACGCCCGGCATTGGCAGCCATCGCCGAGCTGGCAAAAAACTACCAGCTGGTCTTGCTCAACGAGGCTCACAACGTACCGCTCACCCGCACGTTGACCGTGCAACTGCTGCCGCAACTGCGCGCACAGGGATTCGATTACTTCGCCGTGGAGACGCTGTATCAGACCGACACGGCGTTGGCTGCACGTGGTTATCCCGTGGCGGACAGCGGCTTCTATACGGCCGAGCCGATCAGCGCGGAAATGGTGCGCACGGCGCTCAAACTGGGCTTTCACGTCATCGGCTACGAAGCGCTCTCGAACGCAACCGGCGACGCCCGTGAAGCGGAACAGGCACAGAACATCTACCGCGACGTCTTCCAGCGCGATCCCCGCGCGCGACTGGTGGTGGAAGCCGGCTACGCGCACATCCAGCAATCGGGCGCTTTCCTTGGCGGCAAGTCGATGGCCCAGCACCTGCACCGGCTGTCGGGTATTGACGGCATGGCGGTGGAACAAGCCATGCTGATTCCGCACCCGCACGAGGATGACGACCATCCGCTGTACACCGCCATCGTGCAGCAGCTGCAACCACGCGAGCCGATCGCGTTCCTGAATGCCAGTGGCAAACCATGGTCACTGCGTGACGGCTACACGGTCAGTGTGATTTTTCCGCCGCAACAGCTGCGTCGCGGCCGCCCCACCTGGCTCAGCCTGGGCGGTTTGCGCCAACCGTATGTCGTCAATGGCGATCGCTGCGCCGAGCACTTTCCCTGCCTGATCGAAGCGCGCTACGCCGACGAAGGCGACGATGCCATCCCGGCGGATCGCATGGTGCTCGATCCATTGCCCGCGACCGCCACCTTGAACGACCGCGTGCGCCATGGCCAGAACATACCGTCCGGCGAGCTGTATCTGCGACCAGGCAAATACCGGCTCAACATCAGCGACAAGGATGCCCACACCCTGTTCCGGCAAAACATCACTATCAACGCCGCGCCGACCGCACCGGTGGCAGCCGACTCGGTGTCACCACCACAACCGTGACCGCCACAGCACGAACACGACGCGTGCCAGCGGCCAACCACCTCGCCATCCGGGCGCGAAGCGCCATGGCATCGCCGGACGTCGTGCCCGGCAACCAGCGCCAGATGACGACAGCAATACAGGCGCGTATAAAAGGACACTTGGCAAGTGCTGAAACTCAAGCGGCGGGCACTGCCCGCCCTACGTTCGGTGCGAGAAACGATCTGTAGGGCGGGCACTGCCCGCCGTCCGCGCGGTGCGGGAAACGATCCGTAGGGCGGGCACTGCCCGCCGTCCGCATCCGCCCCGCGGGCGTATTGAGACAAACGTTTGCCACGCTCTGTTGACAGCGGTGCGGCGGATCGTCCGGGGCACGGTACGACGTCGACGTACGACCCGCACGAGGCAACATCGATCCAATAACAGGCACAGGGGAAAAACGCGTCATGACCGAACTCAGGATTCGTCCGTTGCTGGCGGCCATTGCCTTGCTGGCGACATTCACCAGCGCCGCCGCCGTGACGCCCACCGCGCCTGCGAGCAGCGCGATGTTCGGATTCAGTCCAGCTGCAGCGACCGCGCAGCAAAGCCTTGAGCAACGCTTTGATGCGCAGCTTGACCCCGCCGACCAGCGCCGCTGGCTGCAACAGATGGCGTCGCAGCCCAATCAGGTCGGCGCGCCGCACAACAAGGCCAACGCCGAGTTCATGCTGGAGCAATTCCGCGCATGGGGTTGGGATGCGCACATTGAAACGTTCAACGTGCTGTATCCCACGCCGACCAAAGTCG
>DAITPL010000166.1:0-3498 GCA_036833615.1 Rhodanobacter sp. | reverse complement strand
TTCGACCGCTGCTTCTTCTTCGACGCCGACGGCCGCTTCATCGAGGGCTACTACCTGGTCGGCCTGCTGGCCACGGCACTGCTGGCGCGCCACCCCGGCGGCAAGATCATCCACGACCCGCGGCTCACGTGGAACACCATCGAGATGGTGCGCAAAGCCGGCGGCACCCCGGTGCTGAGCAAAACCGGCCACGCCTTCATCAAGGAGCGCATGCGCGCCGAGAACGCCATCTACGGCGGCGAGATGAGCGCGCACCACTACTTCCGCGACTTCGCCTATTGCGACTCCGGGATGATCCCGTGGCTGCTGATCGCCGAGCTGGTGAGCACCAGCGGCCTGTCGCTGGCCGAGCTGGTGGAAGACCGCATGCGCGCGTACCCGTGCAGCGGCGAAATCAACTTCAAGGTCGCCGACGCCCGCGCCGCCACCGAACGCGTATTGACGCACTACGCCAGCCAGGCTCCGGCGCTCGACCACACCGACGGCATCAGCGCCGACTTCGGCCAGTGGCGCTTCAACCTGCGCAGCTCCAACACCGAACCGCTGCTGCGGCTCAACGTGGAATCCCGCGCCGACGCCAAGTTGATGCAGGAGCGCACCGCCGAAATCACGGCGCTGCTTGCACCGGTGTGAGGCGAAGGCGGCGAACACTCGCCAGCGGATCCACGTCGCCGACCCACGCGCGGTGGGAAAGCCGGCATGCACCCGCACTGTGTCGAACGTGAGTCCGTCTCCGCTGCAAGCCTTGACGCGGATAGACAGCTGACGCGGCTGACTGGTTACCCGGGACACCACGATTGTGCCAGCGGCACCGGTACTACCGACAACGGTGGGCCCACTTGGTAGCGTCAGCTGACCCGGTAGCGCGGCGTTCCCGCGTGGGCAGCCGACGAACTACAGATAACGCAACCAACCGTCGACGCCTTGTTCGAGCATGCCGAAGACACGTTCGAAGGCCTCGCGCTCCTGCATGTAGGGATCGGGAATGTCGCGCTGGTTTACCCAATGGTCGAACAGGAAGATCTTGCCTCTGGCGGCCGGGGCCATCCGGATCATGGCATCGACATGGCGCTTCTCCGCGCCGAGTACCAGATCGGCCTCACGCAACATGGCGGCAGTGAGCTGGCGGGCGCGGTGCGCCTTGCCATCGATACCGTGCTCGGCCAGCAGTTGCAACGCAGTCGCCTCCATCGGCTCCCCGCTCAGCGCATGCAGGCCGGCGCTGGCCACCTCGATACCACGCGGCGCCAGGCGCTGGCGCAGCACGTACTCGGCAGTGGGGCTGCGACAGATGTTGCCTATACATACGGTCAGAATCCGCTTGGACACGGTATTGGGTGACTCCTCAGAGCAAGGCTGGGCACAGCAGGTTGTCAGCGCTGCCAGCGGTCCGCAACCTCCATCACGGTGGTGGCCGTGAACATCGTCCGACGATGCCGATGTTGGCAGGCAGGATCAGTTTCGCTGTGCTGCGCGATTCCGGCCTGTCGCGCCAAGACGCGGGACCGGACTTTGTTCAGCGGTGACCGGCAGTCATCGAGACAGTGCAACGGTGTGGCGCACCGCGAACGCCCGGTCATGGTAGCCGATGTTGGCCGGGGCGCTCATGCCGACGCGGTTACGGGCATTTTCCAGCTCCAACGCAGCCGCTGGCAGCCTTGACGCGGCCCCGTGAGCTGGCTCACCACATAGCGGCTACTCGCCATCGGCGAGATACACCGCGTCACCTTCGATGCGCAACGCGATCTCGCGCAGGCTGTCGCCGCAGCACGGACCACCGACGCACAGGCCGCTGGCCTGCTTGAACGTGGCGCCGTGCACGGCACAGGTCAGGGTGTCGTGCTTGAGCAAGAACTTGCCCGGGGCGTAATCGAGCCGCCGTCCGGCGTGTGGGCAGACATTGAGGTACGCGTGCAGCTGGCCGTCCCGGCGCAACACGATCACGCTGTCCGCACCATCGCGCAGCACGGCGTCCACCGCGGTGGCGCCCTGTTCAGGGATATCGCCGAGGCGACACAAAGGTTCAACCTGCACTGGCATATCCATCGGCACTTGCCTCGTGGGGCGAATGGCCCCATCGTTACCCACGCAAGTCATTGATTTTACCACACAGGTTTTTAACACATGTATTTACCGCTGCCGTCCATGCGCCGTTCCCGACATCCGCTGGCGCGCGTACTGTCACTGGTCCTTGGCCTGGTGTTGCTGGGCTTGCTGTTGATCTTCGGCCTGCTGGCGGCAGGCATCCTGTTCGTCGGCGGCAGCGCACTGCTGGTATGGCGTTACTGGACGCGCAAGCATCAGGTCGCGCCCGCCAGCCCCACCGTTGGCGCACCACGTGACGCCCAGCCCAAGGTGCTGGAAGGCGACTTCGTCGTGCTGCGGCGCGAGGGTCCCGCGACCCGCTGAGCGCTCCAGGCAAGTGCGTCGCAGCTGCCTCGACCCAACTTGTACCCTGACGGGAAACGCCAGCACCGTCCGCGCCGTGTACCCGCAGGCGCATTCGGCGCCCGGTTGACGTGCCGGTACTCTGACTGGGCGCTCGCGCCACGGCGCCCGCTCACGGATAATGCGCAATCCCCTTGTGGCCTCCACGCATGTCCCTAGCACCCACGTCTGCCGCCGCGACGGCAACGCGCCGCCTGACTGATCCACGCGTACTGATCCCGCTGTCCATGGTGGGGTTGTACCTGATCTGGGGCTCAACCTACCTCGGCATTCGCTACGCGCTGGAAAGCTACCCGCCGTTCCTGCTGGCCGGGTTGCGCTTTCTGTGTGCCGGCGTGGCGATGTACGGCTTTTTGCGCATGCGCGGCATGGCTGCGCCCACTGCATTGCAGTGGCGCAATGCCGCGTTCAGCAGCGTATTGCTGCTTGGCCTGGGCAACGGTCTGGTGTGTTTCGCGGAGCAGCGCGTGAGTTCGGGCATTGCCGCGGTCGCCGTGGCCAGCATGCCGTTGTTCGCCGCACTGTTCATCGGCCTGTACGGAGAGTGGCCGAATCGGCGCGAGACGGTTGGGCTGGTCATCGGCTTTGCCGGCGTCATCGTGTTGAACCTGGGCAGCAGCCTGTCCGGTTCGCCGCTGGGGGCCATCGCGCTGCTGGCGGCAGCGGCGGCGTGGGCACTCGGTTCGGCGTGGAGTCGCCATCGCGAAATGCCACCGGGCGCGATGAACACGGCGGCGCAGATGGTATGCGGCAGCGCGGTGCTGCTCGTGTTCGGCATCCTCAGCGGCGAACACTTGCCCGCGCAACCAACCCTGCGGGCAACGCTGGCCATCGCCTACCTGGCGGTGTTCGGTTCGATCATCGCGTTCAGCGCGTACCTGTACGTGCTGAAGCGTGCCCGGCCGGCGGTGGCGACGAGCTACGCGTATGTGAACCCGCCGGTCGCGGTAGTGCTGGGCGTGCTGCTGGCTGGCGAAACCGTCGGCGCACTCGACCTTGGCGGCATGGCAATCATCGTGTGCGGCGTGGTGGTGATCACCCTCGGCAAGC
>DAITPL010000165.1:0-3502 GCA_036833615.1 Rhodanobacter sp. | reverse complement strand
CTGAGGTCGACCTTGAGTTTTTTCGCCAGCGCGCGCACCGCCGGCACCGCCTTGACGCCACCGATACTGGCCGCCTGCTCGACATGCACGGCGTTGCTGCTGACCATCGCGCCGACCACGGTACCTTCGTCTGCGCGTTCAGTCTTGCCGGATTCCTCGATACTGCCGCCTTCGTCGGAGGCAATGACGGTGTTGGGCGCGTCGTCCGGATTTGGTGTCGCTGCGCCGGCACCGGCGGTCGGCTTTTTCGGGCCGTGCTGGTGGCCGCTGGGCGCGGCCTCGGCGCGCTGCTTGGCGTTCGGGTCGGGCTCGAAATCGACCAGTTCCGCGCCGGTCACGATGACGTCGCCGGGTGCGCCGTGCAGCTTGATGATCTTGCCGGTATACGGCGAGGGCACATCGACGACCGCCTTGGCGGTCTCCATCGCGCACAGTGGGGCATCGAGTTTGATGCTGTCGCCCACTTTCACGTGCCACTCGACGATGGTCGCGTCGGGCAAGCCTTCGCCAAGGTCGGGCAGGTGGAATGTCTTGATATCAGCCATGGGTCGGTTTCCGAATTGTAGGGCGGGCACTGCCCGCCAGCTTTTGCCCGGGTGTTGAGTTGTGTGTGCGGCGTGCGGCGGGCAGGGTCCGCCTTACGCGCGCGCTGTGACGATTATGACGCCGCCAGGGTGCGCTTCGCGGCTGCGGTGATGCGCTCCACGCTCGGCAGGTATTTCATTTCCAGCCGGAATAGCGGGATGTGGGTGTCGGGGCCGGTGACGCGCTCGACTGGCGCCAGCAGATCGTAGATGCATTCCTCCGCCAGGCGCGCGGCAATCTCGGCGCCGAAACCCGCCGTCTTCGGAGCTTCGTGCACGATCACGCAGCGACCGGTCTTTTGCACCGATTCGGCGATGGTGTCGAAATCCAGCGGGGTCAGCGTGGCGACGTCGATCACTTCCGCGCTGATGCCGTCGGCGGCCAGTTCGTCAGCGGCTTCCAGACATTCCTTCACCTGCGCGCCCCAGGTCACCAGGGTGACGTCGGTGCCATCGCGCAGCACGAAGCACACGTCCAGCGGCAAGGCCTCGCCGTCGTCGGGTACCTCTTCCTTGTACTGGCGGTAGATGCGCTTGGGTTCGAAGAACACCACCGGATCGGGATCGCGAATGGCCGCCAGCAGCAAGCCGTAGGCGCGGGCGGGCGACGATGGCAGCACCACGCGCAGACCGGGAATGTTGGTGAACAAATGTTCGTTCGCCTCGGAGTGATGCTCCGGCGCACGGATGCCGCCGCCCCACGGGGCGCGGAACACCGCCGGTACGGTGAGGCGGCCACGGGTACGGTTGCGCATGCGTGCGGCGTGACAGGCGATCTGTTCCATCATCGGGTAGATGAAGCCTTCGAATTGCGCCTCGGCAATGGCCTTGATGCCCTGTGTGGCCAGGCCGACGGTGACGCCGGCAATCGTCGTCTCGTCCAGTGGCGTATCGATGACGCGCCACTCGCCAAATTTTTCGCTCAGGCCCTGGGTGGCGCGAAACACGCCGCCGTTGACGCCCACGTCTTCGCCAAGCACCACCACGCTTTCGTCGTGCGCCATTTCCCAGGCCAGCGCCTGGGTCACTGCTTCAATGAGGGTAATTTGTGCCATGGCTCAGTTCGCCTTGTGTTCAAGCGAGAGGACGGAGTCGCGTTGTCTGGCCAGGTCAGCCGGAACTTCAGCGAAGATGTAATCGAACATTGCAGTGACCGGTTGGGTCTTGGTTTCCAGGTAGGCATCCACCTCCTTGTCCATCCACTCGTCGCACTCGGCCTTCCATGCCTCCTCCTTCGCGTCGTCCCATACCCCCTTGGCTTCCAGCCACTTGCGGGTACGGATCATCGGCTCGCGCGCCCACGCGTCTTTCACTTCCTGCTGGCCGCGGTAGCGTCGCGCGTCGTCGGCGGTGGTGTGATCGCCCAGGCGATAGGTGACCGCCTCGATCACGCTGCCGCCGTGGCCGCTGCGCGCGCGCTCCAAAGCATCTTCCATTGCCTTGCGCACGGCGATGATGTCGTTGCCGTCCACCTGGATGCAGGACAGACCGGCGGCAATGCCCTTCTGCGCCAGTGTCGGTGCACCGGACTGGATCTTGCGCGGCACCGAAATCGCCCACTGGTTGTTGACGATGACCGCCACCAGCGGCAGTTCACGCGCACCGGCAATGTTGATCGCGCCGTAGAAGTCGCCCTTGGACGAACCGCCATCGCCGATGGTGCACACCGCCACGCGCTTCTCGCCGCGGATCTTGAACGCCAGCGCGGAGCCGGCCGCGTGCAGGCACTGCGTGGCGATCGGCACGCTCCACGCGAAATCGTGGCGCGCCGGTTCCTTCTGATAGTCGTTGCCGCGCTCGTCGCCGCCCCAGTACATGTACACCTCGCGCGGCTGCACGCCGCGGTACAGCTGCGCGCCGTATTCGCGATAGCTCGGCGCCAGCACGTCTTCCGGGCGCATGGCGCTGCCGATGCCGACGTGCGCGGCTTCGTGGCCCAGGCAACTGGCATAGGTGCCGAGTTTGCCGGTACGCTGCAGGGCGATGGACTTGGCGTCGAACACGCGGGTGGACACCATCAGCTTGTACAGCTTGACCATGTATTCGAGGTCTTTGGCAAACTTGGGCAGATCCTTGCGTACCTGCTTGCCCTCGGCGTCGAGGTACTGCAGGTATTCAATTTCAAACTTGGCGGCGATGGTCACGACTCGCTCCGGAGTTGAGGGTGGGTTTTGTCTGCGCGAGTGATCTCGACGTGCGCAAAACGGTCGAACAAGACCGCGCTTGATAGCAGGCTCGCATGCTGCGCCGCAAGGTACGGCGCAGCATGCGCAGGCGCAATCAAGGGCTGCGCATGGCGTCAGACAGCCGTTTGTCGCGCCGGACCAGCATGCCGCGAGGCGGCCCGCTGGCAGCCTTTTTACCGTGTGTACGCCAGACTGGTCTTGTCTCCAGTCAAGGCTCGGCGCGTATTGTGCCGGTACCATCGACGTTTTCCAAAACCAACCGCGTGGGCAAACCCATGAGCGAGAATCAGCGCGACATTGAAGCCGGCGTGCAGACGGATCTGAAGGGCCGGATCACCTATGGCGGTTATCTGCATCTGGACACGTTGCTCGCTGCGCAGCAGCCGTTGAGCGACCCGCCGCATCACGACGAAATGCTGTTCATCGTGCAGCATCACGTGGCCGAACTGTGGATGAAGCTGCTGTTGCATGAACTCGCCGCGGCGGTCGCGCACCTGCAGCAGGACGATGTCGATGCCTGCCTGAAGATCCTGGCCCGCGTGAAGAAAATCCAGACCCAGTTGTTTGAGGAGTGGTCGGTGCTGGAGACGTTGACGCCGTCCGAGTACCTGGAGTTTCGCGACGTGCTGGGCCCATCGTCCGGGTTCCAGTCACTGCAGTACCGCAAGATCGAATTTACCCTGGGCAACAAGAACGCCGACATGCTCAAGGTGTTTGCGCATGACCCGGCGG
>DAITPL010000164.1:0-3526 GCA_036833615.1 Rhodanobacter sp. | reverse complement strand
GGAGATCCGGCTGGCCATCAGCGTTGGCGCCGTAGCTCGACCAGCGGTAGTCGCCCGGCTCCCCGACCATGCGTGCGCGCACCGGGTTGAGCTCGATATACCGGTAGCGGTGCAACAGATAGCTCTTGCAGTCGACAGGTCAGGCCTTGTAACGCCACGCCCAAAGCGTTCCGATACGGTGGTGACGGTCGTTGATATAGCGCACGTCCCTGCGCCCGAGCGACTGCATGAGCGCCGCAACCTGCCCCACCGCTCGATGCGTCAGCAGAAGGTGCACCTGATTCGTCATCAGCACATAGGCGTGAACGGCGCAGTGCCGACGCAAGCTCGTTCAACTCCTGCAGGTAGCGCAAGTAGTCAGCCTCCTGAAAGAAGCAGGGCTGACGATCATTACCCCGCTGCACCACATGCTGCGGTATCCCGGGCAAATCGAGCCGTGGCCGACGTGGCATGCAAGCCTCCCTGCCGAAAGCGCCCAGCGTGGCCCAACGGCCCTCTCGCGACTGTCAGCCCAGCCAGTGCCAGCCCGTCAGGAAAGTGCACTCTGACCCGGGTTTTGGTCGTCGGTTCCAATCTGCGCCCCGTTATCGATCATGCAATCTTAGTTAAAGCATCCACCACCAAAAGGAAGAAGGATAGCCACCCTAATGATGACTATCCTTATATTAGATCTTTTTACTGATCTTCCCGCTTAATACGCAACGCAATGAATAGTTCCACTCGCAATCCTTGTGCAAGCATAGTGTGCACTAGCCGGAGGATTAATACCGAAACTTCCTATTTGACTAGCCATATTGCCTGCATCACCTCCATTCCCAGCGCCAAGAAAATTATATTCCTGCTTACCGCTTCCAGCAACGGCAGGGGCTGATGCAGGAATAGTGTTTCCATGTGAATCTACGGCAGTATTTGGATTCACCTTTATCTGAGGCGGTTGTTGGTTATTATCGATATAAACACCGATATGACTATTGTCAGTGAAGGTCACGGTAATGGATACGACTGGGACATTATTTACGTCTGTAATATGGAATACCGCCAGAGTCGACAATCCCGTGTTGATGGCGTTGCTTACATTAAATGTAGTCAATCCGCCAATCCAGCTCAAAAAAGTATTCTGAGTTGGACCGCCATTAATCATATCGTAGGCATTTACGCCCGGAACGGGATATGAAACGGTACCGCCTCCAGGAACGGGTACGGCCATCGGCTTCATCGCGTGGATTGCATCTGTGGCTAAAGACTGGTTATCAGCTATAATACCATTACTTGTAATACTGCTCGGATTGTTCGGAACACCGACTGGGGAACCCGCCGGAACGATAAGCAAATTGAATTGTTTATGATAGCCAATCGGAGACAAGTTATAAAACTTAACATACGCAGAAAACGCTGCCAATTCTGAAGCAGTCAGATCGTCGAGATCAGCAATTAAACCTGTTCCTATGTTCGCGCCCGCAACTGTATTTGCAGTTCTATTTTTACCGATCACCTCAACAACACGCCCTGAGCGTACTTGAAAGCCTTGCACCTGCTTTGAAGCTATATTGCCAACGACGAATCTGCCGACTCCGTGTGCTATTGCAGCATTCCGCATTTGCAAATAAGAGCATCCATCACACGGTATATACGTGGATGCAAAAATTGGTAGAGAAAATAAGCTAGACACCGCAATAAATACGCTGCTTACATACTTTTTGTACATTTCATCGATTCCCTATGATGGTTATGAAATTGTTTCTCTAAATCTGAGCCTGACTGAGGCGTATACTGCGTTCTTTGGTTGCTTAGCTCCTATGGAAACTATCTACTACAAATTGGGACGGAGGAAGTTAAATGACATCAAACTTTATGACTGCATTTAACGTCCTCCGCCGGCTTTTTTGGATGGGATAGTTAGGCTAGACCGGAAAGGCCGTGCTCGAAGATTCTACGACCCGCTGCTTCCGCGACCTTCTTTAGTGCGGCGTCCTCAATCGAGCTGGACGAACGAACCAGCGCAGCACCCAGCACCAGCGATTCCTGTGGGCGGGGCGGGCGGGGTTCGCCCGGGCCGGCGGGTTTCGGCGGGAACGGGATTCGGATTACGGTGCCACACCAATCCTCGGAAAAACGGAGCAGAAGACTGCCGCCCTGCTCGCTGCCGGCCTCGCGCACGCGCCGCAGCGCGACGTCTGCCAAGCTTCTTGCAAAACCGATTCCCGAGTCGACCGGCGGCAATGGCTGGGGATTAAGCGACACAAGTTCGTGCAGCAGCGCGTTGATAACCCAGTTCGGACGCGGCCGACGCCCCCCGAACGGATTGTCATGATTGTCGACCTGCGCAGCGAGCCCGGTAAGTTCCGCAAGCGCAGCTTTCCAATAGGGCGGTGAGCCAGGATGGTATTCCTGCCACCAGTAACCATCCCGTCCCGTACCTAGGTGCCAGCCCCAGGGTTCAGGTATCGGCCCCTCCTTGAGCGCCTCTCTGATCCACGGTCCCCACGGTCCGACCGGCCCGGGATCGTCCGGGTTGGGATAGAACGCATCAACCAGGAGATTGACCAGCGCAATCATTCGAATTTCGTTCGGTTCCATTGACGTCCTCCACGGCTACGGAACGGAAATGGAGCGCACTCTACTCACGGCTTTGTGTCCGATGGGTGAAGCCGACCGTCGGCGAAAGCTGGTTTCGGCCGTAAAGGGAGCGTCGCCCCACGCTGACTGAAGGTCATCAATGTAAGAGGGAGGAAAAGGCGTCAGGGACAATCCCAGACGGGCGAGGCATTGAGCTCAAATTGTCCCTGAAACTGAGGTTTCCTCACGAATTTCATGATGTGGCCTGCGTCTGTGCGAGCACCTACGGCGGCAATGTTAGGAGGCGTTCGAGCCATCGGTCCGTTCGTTCCATGGGCCAGCACCTGATGACAGTGCCTCGCGTCCGATGTGCACAGCGAAATAGGTGTCAGGGACAATTTGAATGTCTTGGCGGTCGTCCGATTGGCCGCACCGTGGCGAATCGACCGGTGCGAGCTTCAACCCACGCACGGAAGCGGTCCGTACCCAACGCTTTCTGCTGTTGCAGGTAACTACGGATATCACGGACAAGCTCGTCGGGCAGTGCGTCCGCAAACGAAGCACGGTACGTCAACGCACGGAGCGTCGGCTCGGCACCGAGCGCGAGGTACTCGGGATGTGGTGTCAGCAGCGAATCCAGGAGACCCTCGGCATTGGCGCGATAGCTCGACCACGGATGCTCCCCCCGGTTCGGCCACCATCCATGCGCGAACCGGGTTGAGCTCGATGTAGCGACTGCAGGCCAGGAAGTAGCGCCCCGAATCCACCAGGCAGGCTTTGTAGCGCCCTTCCCACAGCGTCCCCGTGCGGCCATGCCGGCCATTGAACATACCCACGTAGTTGCGCGCGAAAGTATGCATCATCTTTGACACCGCACCCGCCTCATCAGGCGTCAACAACAGGTGTACGTGGTTGTCCATCAGCACATAGGCGTGAAGCTTGCAGCCGAAACGCAACAGCGCTTGCCGCA
>DAITPL010000163.1:0-3540 GCA_036833615.1 Rhodanobacter sp. | reverse complement strand
GGCACATCCACGGCACGGCTTCGCCCTGCGCGCGTGGCCGGCGGGTGCACATGATGGCCTGTAGTGCCGGCACCAGTTCGGTCTGCACGAACAACTTGCTGAACGCCGGGTGCAGCGTGTCGGCGATGGCCGGGGCCAGCACCACCTCGGCGTAGCTGGTCAGCTCGATCGTGCGTCGCATGCGGCTGCGGTTGGTGATGCGCGTGCGGCGCAACTCGATGTCGTCTTCCGGCGACACCACGATCTCGGTGTGCGCGTCGAAGTCGCGCTCGCGCACGCGAAACTCCGCGCGCGCGTCGGAAAAGATCGCCTCGAACAATTCCGTCTTGCGCGCCGTCGGCTGATACGCCGTGGACCAGTACGCGCCGCTGGCCACGTCACGCAGATAACAGAACGCGCCCCACTGATCGCGCGTGATGTCCTCGCGCCAGCGCGTCACGGCCAGCTCATGACGCCGGCTGTACCCACCGCCGGCGCTGCTGACCATGACGTGGTAGCGGCCATTGGACAGCAGTTGCAGTGCCGGCCGTGGCCGATCCGGATCGGTGAACACGCGCAGCCGCGCCTCGACCGGGCGCGCGGCGCCGCTTACGGCCGGGAAGCCCGAGGCGTGCAGATACTCGGCCGCGGTGCGCGGAATGCGTTCCTGCAGCAGCAGCATGGTGGCCCGGCATTGCGGATCGGATTCAAAGCGTCGTTGCATCGGCTGGTCGAGCAGCGCGTAGTCCAGCGCAAGCAGGCTCATGCCCTGGTGGTGCACCAGGTACGAGCGCACCAGCGCCGAACCCTGCCCCAGCGGCAAACGTGCCGGCGTGTAATCAATGGCCTCGAACATGCCGAAGCGACCCGCGGCACCGGCGTCGGCCAGGCGTTGCAGATTGCGCGTGGCCGCCCGCGGATTCACCATCAGCGCCAGCGCGGTGGCATACGGGGCAATCACCACGTCGTCACCGAGCCCGCGTTTCAGCCCCAAGCCGGGCACGCCAAACGCGCGGTACTGATAGACCAGATGCGTATCGCGCGTGTTGTAGCCGGATTCGGAAACGCCCCACGGCGTATTGAGCTGGTTGCCGTATTCGATCTGGCGCGCCACCGCCGCGCGGCAGGTTTGATCCAGCAACGTGCCGGCGTAGGTCGGCATCACCAGCATCGGCATCAGGTACTCGAACATCGAGCCGGTCCACGACAACAGCACCGGCTCGCCACCGCTGGTGGTCAGCAGGCGACCCAGCGCAAACCAGTTTTCCTGCGGCAACTCGCCCTGGGCGATGGCGACGAAACTGGCCAGTCGCGCTTCGGAGGCGAGCAGGTCGTAATAGCTCGGGTCCAGCCGGCGCTCATCGACGTTGTAGCCGATGGCCAGCAGGTCGCGCGTGTTGTCGTACAGGAAGCGATAGTCCATCAAGGCCAGCTCGCCCGCGGTTTGCGCGAGTTGCTCGAGCGTGCCGATGCGTTCGCGGGCGCGTTCGCGGACCTCCTCGGCGTGCGCCGTGCCGGGCCAGGCCAGCGGCTCGATGCGGGCCAGCTGCGCCAGCGTGGGGATGCCGAAACCGTGGTCGTCGTCCGGCGGCGGGTCCAGTTGCAGTGCCAGCGCCTCGGTATGCAGCTCGCTGCATTGCTCGAGCAGCGTCATCACCCAGAACTCGGCATCGCTGTCCGGCTCTCGCACGAGGGTCTGGGCCAGCGCGTACGCATGGTCCAGCTGCACCTGCAACATGGCGACGGCCGCGCTCATGGTCGTGGGCGGCCGGCCCAGCGCCTGGTTCAGCGCGGTCAGCATGGGCCGCAAGGCGCTGTCTGCGCCGCCGTCCATGGCGTCGTGCAAGACGTGGAGCGTATCGCGCAAACCAAGCAGCACGCGTGGCTGGAACACGGGATCGTGGATGGCTTCGAGCAGGCCGGGGCGCAGGGTCAGCAAGTGGCCGGCAAGGTTGCCGCTGTCCACGCTGGAGACGTACAGCGGCGCCAGTGGCTGCAGGGTCTGCGTGTCGTACCAGTTGTAGAAATGCCCGCGATGGCGTGGCAACGCGCGCATGCTGGCCAGCGTGTGCGCGATGCGCTCCAGCATGCGCCCGGTGCCGAGCCAGCCAAAGTCGTGCGCGGCCAGATTGGCCAGCAGCGCCAGCCCGATGTTGGTCGGCGAGGTGCGGTGGGCGACGACCGGCGTCGGGTCGAGCTGCAGGTTGTCTGGTGGCAACCAGTGGTCGGCGGCACCGACGTGCGTGTCGAAGAAAGCCCATGTGCGGCGTGCCAGCGCGCGCAAGAAGCGCTGCTGTGCGGCGTTGGGGACGAACGCGCCAGCCGTGGGCGGCTGGCTGATCCACCACGCGATGCGCGGCGACACCAGCCACGCGGCCAGCAGCGGCGCGGCCAGCGGCAGCACGCCGGGGCGCCACAGCGTGAGCGCGGCGAACACGGCCAGCGCCACGGCCGGGCCCACCCACATCAAGCGCCACAACGCCCCTTGCGTGTTGCTGCCGGTGCGTGCCACCTCGCTGGAGGTCTGCCACTGCAGCAGGTGCCGATGACTGATCGCCACCCGCCACAGCGTGCGGGCGATCGCATCGACGCTGTATTGCACTTCGTGCGGCAGCCACGTCAGCGCCAGGCCGATGCGCGCCAGGTGCTGCACGGCGGCATGCAGGCTGCCGCGCAGGTGCTGACCCAGGCGCACATCACGCGGTTTCTGCACCACGTCGAGCAACGCCGCCAGCAGCGGCGGCAGCAGCACCATGGCCAGTATCGCCAGCGTCCACGACCAGACGGACACGACGCACAACCAGCCAAAAACCAGCAACAGCAGCAACGCCGGCGGCACCAGGCTGCGGCGCAGGTTGTCCAGGATTTTCCAGCGTGACAGCGCCGTCAGCGCATTGCGCCGCCAGCCGTCGTGCGCGGTGGGTGCCCACGGCAGCAGCCAGGGCAGCAGTTGCCAATCGCCGCGTATCCAGCGATGACGGCGTTTGCTGTCGGCGCTGTAACGCGCCGGATGTTCCTCGTAAACCTGCACGTCGCTGAGCAGCCCGGCCCGCGCGTGGCAACCTTCCACCAGGTCATGGCTGAGAATGCGGTTTGGCGGGAAGCGGCCAGCCAGGGCCAGTTCGAACGCATCGACGGCGTAGATCCCCTTGCCGATGAACGAGCCCTCGCCGAACACATCCTGATAGACGTCCGACACCATGCGCGTGTACGGATCGATGCCGGCGTCGCTGCCGTACAACCGGGCATAGCGCGAACGCGCAGTACTCGGCAGGCTGATGCCCACCCGGGGTTGCAGGATCGCGTAGCCGCTGACCACCCGCCGCTGCAGCGGGTCGTACACCGCGCGATTCAACGGATGGTCGATCGCACCGACGAGTTCCTGCGCCGAGTCGCGCGGCAGTTGCGTGTCGGTGTCCAGGGTGATGACGTAACGCACCGGGCCGAGCGTGTCGAGATCGCCGGCAATCAGCACGAAGCGGTCGCGGCCCTTGCCGCGCAGCAGTGCGTTGAGATCGGCCAGCTTGCCGCGCTTGCGCTCGTGGCCCATCCAGCAACGCT
>DAITPL010000162.1:0-3557 GCA_036833615.1 Rhodanobacter sp. | reverse complement strand
CATGTCGAGCAAAAACGGCGGCAGCGGCAACATCAACATTGCCAACATCACCAGCATCATCACTGGTGCGCCAATTCCCCGGCGGGCCACGGTCTTGAAACTGCCTAGTACATCTGCACCCGTCATGGATTTGACTCGTCAATGATCGCGATAAGGCCCCATCAAGTCAGGATCAACTTCCGGGGATGGCGCTGCAGGCGGCATCTCACCCCGCGCCGTGGCTTGCTTGAGCTGGTAGATGTAGGCCAGGATTTGCGCCACCGCCACATACAGCGCGGCCGGGATTTCATGTCCCAGTCGAGTGGTTGCATACAAGGCGCGTGCCAACGGCGGCGCCTCGACCAACGGGATGTGGTGGCTGCCCGCCACCAGCCGGATTTGTGCTGCCAGCACATCGATGCCTTTGGCGATCACGCGCGGTGCACCCATGTGTCCGTCGTCGTAGCGCAACGCCACGGCAAAGTGCGTGGGGTTGACGACGACCACATCCGCCTTGGGCAGCTCCTCCATCATGCGTTGGCGCGCTTGCGCCTGTTGCACCTGGCGGATCCGCCCCTTCATCTCGGGGTTGCCGTCGGTCTCCTTCATCTCGTCGCGGATTTCCTGCTTGGTCATGCGCAGGTTCTTGGCGTGGTCGTATTTCTGATACCCCGCATCGATCGCCCCAATCAGCGCCAGCACCGCGCCAAACCACAGCGCAGCCCGCGCCAGCAAGGTCATGCATTGCGCGATCCCGGCGATCACGGTGCCGCGGCCGGTGGCCTGCAGCTCGGGATTCCAGTGGTTCAACAGCAACGCCAGTACCCCGCCGATGAACAGCAGCTTGAGCAAGGCCTTGCCCAGCTCGACGAGGCCGCGCATGGCGAAAATCCTGCCCAGACCCTTGATCGGGTCGAGCCGTTCGAACTTCGGCTGCAGCGCTTCGGCGCTGAAATTGAGACCACCAAGCAGCAGTGGCCCAACCAGCGTGGCCAGCACCGTTGCCGCTGCCACCGGCCAGAACAGGCCCAGTGCCTCCAGCATGGCCGCATGCAGCGCGCGTCCGGGCAAGGCGTCGGTGAACAAGGCTTCGCGTGAGTAATCCAGGCCCAACGCAAAGATGCGTTGCGCGTGGCGCATTGAATTCTCGCCACCGCTCATCAACGCCAACACCCCGGCCAGCACCACCGCCGCACCGGACAGATCACGCGAGCGCGCGACCTCGCCCTTCTCGCGGGATTCGCGCAGGCGTTTTTCAGTAGGTTCTTCGGTTTTCTCCTGGTCGCTGTCCTCGGCCACGGCGTCAGCCTCCGACCAGGTTGCGCATCAAGGTCCACGCGCTGACCTGCAGCGCGTCAAACGCTCCGGGCAGGCTGCGCAGCGACAGCCACAGCGCGATGAAGCCGAGCGTGATGGTGATGGGGAAACCCACCGCAAACAGATTCATCGACGGCGCGGCGCGGCTGATGGCGGCAAAGCCGATGTTCACCACCAGCAGCGAGGTCATCGCCGGCAGTGCCACCCGCACGCCGCCGGAAAACAATTCCGCAGCAAACCCCACCACGGCATGCAGTCCGTTCGCGTTGATCGCCAGCTGATCCGGTGGCAGGCTCTGAAAGCTGTCGGCGAGCAACGCAATCAAACGCAAATGGCCGTCCATCACCACAAACAGCAGCGTCACCAGCAATATGTAGAACTGGCTCAGCACGGTCGAGCTCGCGCCGCTTTGCGGGTCCGCCACCGAAGCAAAGCCCAGGCTCATGGCCTGCGACACCAGCTCACCGCCGAGCGCCACGGCCTCGAACGCCAGCCGCAGCACGAACCCTACCGCGGCGCCAATCAGCACCTGCCCGGCCATCGCCGCCACTCCCGCGCCGCTCAACGGATCGATCGAGCCGTGCACCAACGGCGCCAGCACCAGCGTCAGCACCACGATCAGGCCGACGCGAACACGCGCCGACACCACGTTGGAGCTGAACACCGGCGCCACCAGGCACAGCCCGGTCACCCGCCCCATCGCCAGCAAGACGCTGCCCAGCCAGACCGGCAACTGCGCCAGATCCAGCGCATTCATCTGATCGCCCCCGGCAAGCCTTCGATCAGCTGCCGCGTGAACTGCACCAGCAAGCGCAACATCCACGGCCCGGCCACCAGCGCGACCACGGCCATCGCCATCAGCTTCGGGATGAAACTGAGCGTCATTTCATTGATCTGGGTCGCCGCCTGGATCACGCCGACCAGCAAGCCGACCGCCAACGCAGTCAGCAACAGCGGCGCAGACACCAGCATCGCGACGTACATCGCATGCTGACCGAACTCCATGACGGATTCAGGGGTCATGAGGGGGTCCTTGACGTAGGCCGACGCCGAGCGGCAGAGGCGCGATGGCGATGCGGGCGCACGGTGGCGCGGGCGCCACGCCGGTTTTCGATTCCGCGGGAGCGGCTTCAATCCCGGTGCTTTTGCACTTGGTCGGATTGGAGCAAAAGCTTTCGTGCGCCTGCGGCGCGCGAGTCACTTTTCTCTGAGTGGCCAGAGAAAAGTAACCAAAAGAGAGGCCACCCCGCTTGGCGCTTTCCGGGCTTCCTGCCCGGAAAGTCCGTGAGCCGGAGCCGGGCTTTTCGAAGGTACGTCCATGTACCTGCGAAAAGGCATCGGCATCCTGCCGATGCCCGCTGACGCGGCCTGTCGACTCCGTCTCACCGCCGCACAGGGGCCCCGGCAGAGCAGCGGGCCATCCTGGCCCGCACTCTTCGAAAGGCCGCGGCAAAAGCGACCCCATCAGTCCTGCCGGACAGCTTGCCCTGCCATGCAGGGGAAGCGAAGGCTGGCGCGTCCGCAGGCAGTGGCTTCGCACGGGTCCTTCCCCTGCGAAGCGGGGACACATCGGCAGGATTGCCGATGTGTGCGGCGTAGCCGCCCCAAGGGTGAGGCACAGGGAATGTGCCGAATACAAGGCGGCCGAAGGCGGGATGAGGGCGTGTTCTTGATCTGGCTTTTCACCGAGTGCGCGCAGGATGCGCGCCGCTCTGCCGGGGCCCCTGTGCGGCGGTGAGGGGCGGTCGACAGGCCCGCAGGGTGATCGGCAGGGATGCCGATCATTTTTCGCCGGGGCAGGATGCCCCGTCGAAAAACCCGGCCGGCCCTCACGCACTTTCCGGGCATGGATGCCCGGAAAGCGCCAAGTGGGGTGCCCCTCTCTTTGGTTACTTTCTCTCGGGCAAGCGAGAGAAAGTGACTCGCGCGCCGCAGGCGCACGAAAGCTCTTGCTCCCACGAAGTGAAGCTATGCAACGGGAAGAGCGCCCCCATCCGCCTGCGGCGCCTTCCCCCGCTTCGCAGGGGAAGGACACAAGTGCAGCGCCGCCGGTAGCAAGCCGCGCGGTCACGTGTAGAAGCTCCCGGCGAGGGTCCCCAGCAGCAGCGTCCAGCCGTCCACCAGCACGAACAGCATGATCTTGAACGGCAGCGAGATGATCATTGGCGAGACCATCATCATGCCCATGGACATCAACACGCTGGCGACCACCAGGTCGATGATCAGGAACGGCACGAACAGCATGAAGCCCATCTGGAACG
>DAITPL010000161.1:0-3645 GCA_036833615.1 Rhodanobacter sp. | reverse complement strand
GGGCGGCATTGCCCGCCCCACGATTCAGCGCAGGATCTGCAGATAGTTGCGTACAGTCGTGGCCAGGCCCGCGTACAGCGCCTCGCTGATCAGGGCGTGCCCGATCGAGACTTCGGCCAGATCCGGAACTGCCGCGGCAAAGGTGCCGAGATTGGCCTGGTTGAGATCGTGCCCCGCATTCACCGCCAACCCGGCGCGTTGCGCGCAGCGTGCGGCGTCCACACAGGCGGCCAGCGCGGCGGTCGGCTCACCCGCGGCGAACGCCTCGGCATAGGGTCCAGTGTAAATTTCCACGCGCTGCGCACCGAGCGCCGCCAGGCCGGCAAAGTCCTGCGTGCCGGCGTCCACGAACAAGCTGACGCGACAACCCGTCTCGCGCAGCGCGGCGACTACCGGGCGCAGCGAATCCACATCGCGCTGTGGATCAAAACCGTGGTCGGAAGTGATCTGGCCGTCGCTGTCCGGCACCAGCGTGACCTGGCTGGGACGCACTTCGCGCGCCAGCGCCAGCAGGCCCGGATAGGTACCGCGCGCCGGGGCAAACGGATTGCCCTCGATGTTGAATTCCACCCGCCCGCGCAGCATCGCCGCCAGCGCACGCACATCGTCCGGACGTACGTGGCGCTGGTCCGGACGCGGGTGCACGGTGATGCCGCCACACCCGCAGCCGATGCAGGTTTCCGCGGCGGTGCAGATGTCCGGTTCGCGGCCACCGCGCGAGTTGCGCAACACGGCAATCTTGTTGAGGTTGATGCTGAGTACGGTCATGACAGTGTGCCGTCCGGATGCAGGTGGTACCGCTAGGAGCGTGCTGCGCCACCTTCGTACCATCAGGGCGCGCTGGCAAGCTGGCACACGCGCACACGCCGCGCGCCACCGCGCCACGCGAGCGCCGCGACGTACCCGGGGTCCAGCTGCAGCCGCTGCAATTGCCACGCCGCGGCATCGTCACCATCGAGCCAGGCCAGGCGCAGCACGCCGTCGTCGGTCACCCGCAAGCGATGCAGGCCGAACGCGATGCCGCGACCGGTGGCCTTGAGCACGGCCTCCTTCGCGGTCCACAGTTCGAGAAACGCGGCGCTGCGTTCGGCTGCGGGTCGCGCGATGAGGCCGGCGACTTCCTCCGGGTGAAAGAAGCGCCGCGCCAGTGGCAGCACGTTCGCGCGCGGGCGCAACCATTCCAGATCGATCCCCGGCGCCACGTGCCGGGCCAGCGCCACCGCGGCGCGATTGCCGCTGTGCGACCAGTTGAAATCAAGCTGCGCGGCTGGCGTCGGCTCGACCCGCGGACGTCCGTGGGCGCCGACGGTGAGTCGAATGTCAGTGGCCGCGCCGCCCAGGTAACGCGCCAGCAACGCCAGCAGCGGCGCCCGTCCGTGTTCACGCTGGTAGGCAAAGTGCCACACGTGCACCTCCGCATCGCCCAGGGATTCGGTAGCGCTGCTGGCAAGTGGCACGGACGCGGCAGTCATGCGCGCATGGTGCGGCGCGCATGGTGCCGGCACAAGCCGGCTGGTCCGGGCGCGGCTTGCGTCGGGACGGGCGGCGGCACTGCTGCCGATGCCGGACTTTGTATGTGGTGCGCGGTACGAACGCGCTGCTGCCAGGAGCTGACGGGGCGTGCGGTCGCCACTGCCAGCGGCGCGCGCTGGATGACCGCAGGCGGCAGCAACCACTGCGCTGCAGCCATGCTTTCAGCTACGCTTCACACTTGCGATGGCGCACGGTTTGGAACCGGGCAGCACACGCCCGCCCGCGGCAGGCGCCGGGCGCGGTGCGGCGGGCACTGGCGCCATGATGTGGGATGCATGGAGCGGGCGACAGCGGCGCATGGCCACGCGCTTGATGGGGAGGCACATGCGTGATTGACGGTTGGTTCCTGCTGCTGGTATCGCTGCTGTACGTCGGGCTGCTGTTTGCCGTGGCGTACCTCGGCGATCGGCGCGCGCTCTACCCGCTGCGACCGAAATTGCGGCCGGTGGTGTACAGCCTGGCGCTGGCCGTGTATTGCTCGTCGTGGACGTTCTATGGCGCGGTGGGTACAGCGGCGCGCGGCGGGCTGGCGTATCTGCCGATTTACCTGGGGCCGATCCTGCTGTTCGTGTTCGGTTTTGACGTGTTGCGGCGGATGGTACGCATCGCGGGGCAGCGCAACATCACCTCGATCGCCGACTTCATCGGCTCGCGCTTCGGCAAATCCCACGGTCTGGGGGCATTGGTCGCGGTGATCGCGGTGACCGCCGTGGTGCCCTACATCGCGCTGCAGTTTCAGGCGGTGGCCATGTCCTTTGGCGTACTCGGCGGCGGGCAACACGGGGCGATCATGGTTGGCGGCATCGACAGTGCGCTGTGGTGCGCGGTGTTGCTGGCGGTGTTTGCCATTTTGTTCGGCGCGCGCACGATCGATGCCACCGAGCATCATCACGGCATGGTGCTGGCCATCGCCCTGGAGTCGCTGATCAAGTTGCTGGCGTTCGTCGCGCTGGCCATCTACGCGGCATGGCAGGGTCCGGGCCTGCTGCAGAGCGTGCAGATGCCGATGGCGCAGTTGCACGACAGTGGACTGCCGTCCGGTTTCGTGGTGCAGACCTTGCTCGCGCTGTGCGCGATGTTCTGCCTGCCGCGACAGTTCCAGATCGGCGTGGTCGAGTGCGAGGACGCCAGCGACCTCACGCGGGCGCGCTGGCTGGTGCCGCTGTACATGGTGATCATCAGCCTGGCGGTGTTGCCGATCGTGGCGGCAGGTGCGGCGTTGCCGGAATTGCGCAACGGCATTGCCGATGCCTGGGTACTCACGTTGCCGATGGTGCATGGCGATCGCGGCGTGGCACTGCTGGCCTTTGTTGGCGGTTTCGCGGCGGCGACCGGCATGGTGATCGTCAGCTCGATCGCGCTGTCCACGATGATCAGCAACGACCTGGTGATGCCGGCGCTGTTGCGCATCCGGCGGCTGCGGCTGGAGCAGCGCAGTGACCTGTCGCGGCTGGTGTTGCGCGTGCGTCGGGTGGCAATCGTCGGGCTGGCGATCATGGCGTATGTCTATTACCGCGTGGCAGCGCGGCAGGAATTTCTGGCGGCCACCGGACTGCTGGCATTCGTGGCCGTTGCGCAATTCGTGCCGGCATTGATTGCTGCCTTGTACTGGCGCGGCGCCAGCCGCCGCGGCGTGGCTGTCGGCTTGCTTGGCGGATTTGCGCTGTGGGCTTACACGCTGCTGTTGCCGACCTTGTCGCGCGCGCAACTCTGGGTGCAGGACGGGCCGCTCGGCTGGGCGTGGCTGCGGCCGCACAGCCTGTTTGGCCTGTCCGGCTGGGATCCGGTGGTGCACGGCACATTCTGGTCGTTGCTGGTCAATGTCGGCTGCCTGGTGTTCATCTCGCTGCGCTTTCATCCCAGCCTGGCCGAGCGCTTGCGCGCGGCCGCGTTCATTGACGCCAACCCGGCCAGCCGCCCTGGCGCAGGGGACTGGCGCGGCCGCGTGGCCGCCGCCGATTTGCGCACGATTGCCGAGCGCATCGTCGGCGAACGCGCCGCCACGCGGGCGTTCGACGAATACAGCCAGCGGCGTGGCCGCGTGCTGCTTGCCGGCGAGGCGGCGGATCGGCCGTTGATCCAGTACACCGAACGCCTGCTGGCTTCGGCGGT
>DAITPL010000160.1:0-3731 GCA_036833615.1 Rhodanobacter sp. | reverse complement strand
TCGATCTACCTGTACGATCCGCAAGGCAACATGATCGAACTGAAGGGGCCGGCAGCTGATTGAAAAGCCGGTGGACATGGCCGCAACGAGAGGTGGTCACATGACCCGTCGATCTACCTGTGTGGCCGGCCGGGCAACATCGTCGGATGAAAGGGGGCAGGGCTGAAAAGCCAGCGCGCAGTGCCCGCCCTACTACGCGCGGTCACATGGGTCCGTCGATCCACCTTGTATGGCGCCGGCAGGGCAATTTGCTTGAGTTGAAAGGTCTGCAGTTGCCGGAAAAGTCGGCGGGCGGTGGTCGCCCGCAACGCGTGGCCACGCAGGGCGGGCACTGCCCGCCGGTTTTCGACTTCAGGCAACCGGAACGACGGTCGCCTTGCGGGCAGCCTTCTGACCTTGACCAAATCTGGAAAAACGAAGGCCCGCATCGAGGCGGGCCTTCGTTTACAATTGGTGCCCGGGAGAGGACTCGAACCTCCACGGAGTTGCCCCCGCTAGCACCTGAAGCTAGTGCGTCTACCAATTCCGCCACCCGGGCAGGTACACGCGCTGTACCAGCGACGTGAGCCGCGTAATGTAGGCACCCGATCCCGGGTTGTCAACCTTTCACCCCCGTATTTCGTGCCGTGCCATTTGGCGTGTCACGCACCTCACCAGGATATTCAGTGACCAGAAAAACCACCCCCCAGTCCGGCCCCGGCAAAGGTCCGCAGCCCGGCAAGGGCAAAGCCAAGTCAGTCGGGCCAAAGCGGCGTTCCGCGCCGCCGGCAGCACATGGCACGCCGGCTGTGCGCGATCCGCAGGCCGCGCGCGAGGCCCAGCGCTACGCGCGCCCCATTCCCAGCCGTGAAGCCATTCTCGCCCTGCTGGAGGAACGTGGCGAACTGCTGACCGAGGCCCGCATTGCGACGGCCCTGGCCATTGACGAGGCGGTCGACCTGGAAGCCTTGCGCAAGCGCCTGGCCGCCATGGTGCGCGACGGGCAACTGTTGCTCGGCCGGCGCGGTGGTTATGCGCCGACGCAAAAACTCGACTTGATTGCCGGCGTGGTGCTGGCCAATGCCGAGGGCTATGGCTTCCTGCGCCCAGACGAAGGCGGTGATGATTTGTATCTGTCGCCGCAGCAGATGCGCGCCGTGATGCATGGCGATCGCGTGCTGGCCAGCGTGGTCGGTATCGACCGTCGTGGCCGGCGACAGGGGGCGATCGCCGAAGTGCTGGAGCGACGTTCGCCGCGGCTGGTCGGTCGGGTGGTGATCGAAAACGGCGTGACTCTGGTGACGCCGGACGATCGTCGCCTGAATCACGACGTGATGATCAAGCCGGGCCAGGAACAGGGTGCGCGGGCCGGCCAGATCGTGGTGGTCGAGATCACCGCGCCGCCGACCTCACAACGGGGTCCGGTAGGCGAAATTCGTGCGGTGCTGGGCGAACGCCTGCAGCCCTCGCTGGTGGTGGAAATGGCGATTGCCAGCCACGATCTTCCGCACGAATGGCCGGCTGCCGTGCTGCGCGACGCGGCCGCGGTGGAGGGCGTGGTGACCGCCGCCGAGCGCGACGGTCGCGCGGATATCCGCAAGTTGCCGCTGGTGACCATTGATGGCGCCGATGCACGCGATTTCGACGATGCGGTCTTTGCGGAGCCGAGGCGCGGTGGTGGCTGGCGCCTGCTGGTGGCGATCGCCGATGTGTCGCATTACGTGCAGGTGGGCAACGCGCTGGACCAGGAAGCATTCGAACGCAGCACGTCGACGTATTTCCCCGGCTTCGTGGTACCGATGCTGCCGGAGACGCTGTCCAACGGCATCTGCTCGTTGAACCCGAAAGTCGATCGCCTGTGCATGGTGTGCGACATGCTGGTGGACGCCGAGGGTGCCGTCACCAAGGCGAAATTCTACGACGCAGTGATGAGTTCGCACGCACGGCTGACCTACGACAAGGTGTGGCAGGCAGTTGGCCTGCGCGAAAAGGATGCGTTGCATGAGGTGGCCGACGTGCTGCCGCAACTGGAACATCTGCATGCGCTGTACCAGGCGATGGCAGCCCAGCGCAAACGCCGTGGCGCGATTGACTTCGAAACACCCGAGGTGAAGTTTCGGCTCGACCAGAGCGGTGGCGTTGAATCCATGGGCGCCACCGAACGCAACGACGCGCACAAGTTGATCGAGGAATGCATGATCGCCGCCAATGTGCAGGCGGCGTTGTTCCTGGAGAAGAAAAAAATCCCCGCGTTGTTCCGCGCGCATGAGCCGCCGCCAGCCGACAAGTACGAGGATCTGCAGCAGTTTCTGCGCGAGTTCAAGCTGCGCATGCCGCCAGTGGACGAAGTGACGCCGGCGGATTTTTCCGAAATCCTGCGCATGGTGAAGGATCGCCCGGAACGCGAGCTGATCCAGTCGGTGTTGCTGCGCGCGCAAAGCATGGCGGCGTACCAACCGGACAATCGCGGGCATTTTGGCCTGGCATTGCAGGCGTACACGCATTTCACTTCGCCGATCCGTCGCTATCCCGACCTGCTGGTGCATCGGGCGATCCGCTATGCGCTCACCGGCGGCAAGCCCGGCGACTACAACTACAGTCCCACCGAGATGGCGGCGATGGCGGTGCACTGCTCGCAGCGCGAGCGTCGTGCGGAGGAGGCCGAGCGTGATGTCGATGAGCGCTTCAAGTGTGCATGGATGGGAAAGCACATTGGCAGCGAGTTCGACGGCGTCGTCACCGGTGTCACCTCGTTCGGCCTGTTCGTGGAACTGGACGCATCGAAGGTGTCCGGGCTGGTGCATATCAGCCAGCTGGTCAACGATTACTACCACTTCGATGCGGTCCGCAAATTGCTGAAAGGCGAACGCACCGGCACGCAGTTCCGCCTGGGCGATCACGTGCGCATCCAGGTGCTGCGCGCCAGCCTGGAAGACCGCAAGATCGACTTCCGGCTGGTGGCGCCGCGTGCAGGGTCCGTCTCGCCGTCACCTGCCGGCAGCAAGGCGTATGACTACGCGGCGGGTGGCGAGCGCTACTCGCTGCCAAAGCGGGCGTCCGGTGTGGTCAAGGCACCAAGCATGCTGAACCGCGCAGCGCAAGCCATTGGCCGCGTGTTTGGCCGCCACGCAGCGGTGGAGGTGGCGGCCCCATCCGCCGTGGTCGAGCCGCAGCGATCGCGGCAGCGCGCGGCAAAACCACCAACCGCGAGCGATACCCGGCAGCGCCAACCGTCGCCACCAGCGGCGGGCAAGGTGGCGGCAGGCACGCCCACGCGCGGCAAAAGCGCGGGCCAGTCAAGGCGGACGAAGTCCGCTGGAGAAGGCCGTGCGGCGGTGAGCGTGCAGCGTCAGGGTCAAGGCCAGGGTCGCAAGCAGGCAAAAGGGCAGACCACCACCGCCGTTACGCCGGCAACAGCCGGACGGCGCCAGCGTCGCAGCCGTCATCCGAAACCGACGGGTCAGCCATGACCGAGAGCTGGATTGTCGGCATCAATCCGGTCGAGGGCGCGTTGAGCGACGATGCCGAGCGCGTGCGTGAGCTGCTGATCGAGCACGGCCAGCGCAACGCCCGGGTACTCGAGCTGGCCGCGCGCGCACAACAGTTGACGATCCCGGTGCAGCACCGGCCGCGTGCGGAGCTGGACAAACACGCTGGCGGCGCCCGGCATCAGGGCATCGTTGCCCGCTGTGAGGTCGCACCATCCGTGCACGAGAGTGATCTGGCCGGGTTGCTCGCGCGCGATGGCAGCC
>DAITPL010000159.1:0-3739 GCA_036833615.1 Rhodanobacter sp. | reverse complement strand
GCCAATGCCGGGGCGGGAAGCCAGCTGGCGCTCGGCAAGATCACCGCCGAGCACATCGACGAGACCTTCGACACCAATGTGAAGGGTACGATTTTCACGGTGCAGAAGGCGCTGCCGCTGATGGGCCAGGGTGGTTCGATCATCCTCACCGGATCGAGCGCCGGCACCACCGGCGCCCCGGCAATGAGCGCCTACAGCGCGAGCAAGGCGGCCGTGCGCAACCTCGCCAAGACCTGGGCGGAGGACCTGAAGGGCACCGGCATCCGGGTCAACGTGCTGTCGCCCGGGCCGACGGCGACCGAACTGGCGAAGGCCGCGCTGGGCGAGGAAGGCATGAAGGTGTTCGCCTCGATGAATCCGCTCCAACGCATGGCCGACCCGGCGGAGCTCGGCGCGGCGGCAGCCTTTCTCGCATCGCCGGACAGCAGTTTCATGACCGCCAGCGAGCTCGCCGTGGACGGCGGCCTGGCGCAACTCTGATGTGCCACGCTCGGGTGGTCATTACCAGCCATATCACGCCGGCGCCCGCGGCCACGATCCAGAACAGCCGCGCCACCACGTCGGCTTCCATCCCCGCCGGCACCAGTGACGACACGTCAATGCCCGCGAAACCGGTTGCCGGCACGATGGCCTGAGCGATCACGTGCCTTCGGACGATTGCGTCGCGGCTGCCTGGCCGTCCCGCCGGCATCGCTTGTCGCCCCATTGTCGGACGTCCATGTCCCGGCCCTGGCCTGGCGGTGCGGTCGGGATGTCGTCGGCAGGCTTGGCGACGCCTCGGGCATCTCCGGCCCGCGCTACTTTTTCTGGTCGCCGCGATCTCCCTGGCCGGGCTTGACCACGTTTTTGGCCTTCTTCGCGCGATCCTGTTTGAGCGATTTGCCCACGTCGTCCTGCTCCGCGAACTGTCCCTTATCGTCGCGACGCGCGTAACGGCTGTCGCCCTCGTGGGGCGTAAGAAGCTTTCGCTTGCTCACGGGGATCTCCTTTCGGGTGGGGTGTCCAGCATAGGCAGGCGGCGTGAATCCCGCGCGAAACCGATCATCACGCCCACCGGTCACTCGTGGACCTTGGCAGGTCCGGCCAGAATGCCCGCGCAAAGCGGAGGCCGACTCGGCATGTGAGCAACGTGACTCATCCATGGACGCAACCTGGATTCCGTACGCCGCCAGTCAGGCGTGCGTCGCGGCAATCCTTCCGGTTCATCACCGCGGGCAGAAGTCGCCCGTGCGCAGCCATGGAGAGTTTCCCCATGTCGGATGCGCGCATTCGCGTTGCCAATCCCGTTTTCCCATGACCCGACGGCACGCCCGTGCTGGACGGTCTTTCGGTCTGCTGACCTCGCAGATGCCATTCGCGATGAAGCGCCCGCTCTGATCGTCGTTACCGCCAAGGCTGGCACCGACAAACCACACTGCATTGGACGCATCGTCGCGAATCTGATCGTTCATTCCTTCACCCTCAATAGTGCTGCGTGGGCTCGGTTGCTCTGACTCTTCTGAAGAGTGCGGGCCAGGATGGCCCGCTGCTCTACCCGGAGCCCCTGTGCGGCGGTGAGATGGGGACGACCGGCCGCGTAGCGGGCATCGGCAGGGATGCCGATGCCTTTTCGCCAGCACATGGCGAGGGCACGGATGCCCGAGTTGAGGCGACGCAGGGAGCGGTTGCCCGAGGCCTGGCAAGCGCCAGGCGGGGCGGCTTTTTTCTTTGGTATCTTTCTCTTTGGCACACAAAGGGAAAGTAACCCGGCTCCGCAGGAGGGCGAAAGCTCTTCGCTTCAAGTGCTCCGGGTTGAACGAATCAACCGGCCAAAAAAAAGCAACACATGCGAGTGAGCTCTTGCGACGGCTGGAGTACGAGGCGACATGCGGGGAAGCCGGCGGGCAGTGCCCGCCCTACGTGACACGGCGAGGGCATCGCGCACAGGGTGCGCTCCTACCGGATCACCGCGACACACCCCATGCAGGCACCGCCAACTCCTCCACCAGAAAATCCACCAGCCGCCGGGTCTTGATCGGCAAGTGCTTGCGCGATGGATACACCGCGTGGATGCCGAGTGTCATCGCGCGCCAGGTCGGCAGCAGTTCGACGAGGGCGCCGCGGCGCAGGTCGTCGGCGATGAGGAAGTCGGGTTGCAGGATGATGCCCTGGTGCTCCAGCGCCGCGGCGCGGCAGGTATCGCCGTTGTTGGCGTGGATGCGGGCGTGGGTGCGCACGACGACGGAGGTGTCGTCGACTGCGGTGAAGGTCCATTCGTCCCTGGCGGCGAAGTAGCTGTAGGAGATGACTTCGTGCTGCGCCAGGTCGCTTGGGTGCTCCGGTGTGCCGTGCTGCGCCAGGTAGGGCGGTGACGCGCAGGCGATCATGCGCGTCGTCGCGAGTTGCCGGCTGACCAGTTGCGAGTTGGGCAGGTTGGTGATGCGCACGGCCAGGTCGTAACCCTCTTCGACGAGGTCGACGACGCGATCGCTCAGGTCGATGTCCAGTGACACCTTGGGATACAGCCGCGCGAAGCGTGGCCACAGCGGAGCCAGGTGCAACACGCCGAAGGTGAGCGGCGCATTGATGCGCAGCCGCCCGCTGGGCTCCCCGCTGCGCGAGCTGATTTCCGACTCCGCCTCGTCGACCGCGGCCAGCATTTCCTTGGCGCGGGCGAAGAACAGCTGGCCATCGTCGGTCAGCGACAGCCGCCGCGTGGTCCGCTGCAGCAGACGTGCGCCCAGACGCTGCTCCAGCTCGGCGACGTGCCGCGACACCGCCGCCTTGGACAGCCCGATCGCGTCCGCCGCGCCGACGAAGCTGCCGGCCTCGACCACGGCGACGAAGCTGGCCATTTCCTGGAATTTGTCCATCGACGCCGTCCTTTGTCTCGAATTTCGAGACAGTAAGTCAACTGAAGGCTAGTTTATCCATGTCCGGATGATCAATAGAGTACTTCCCATGCCCGGACGCACCGGGCACCCCACGGAGACTTCCATGCACATCACCCTGATCGGCACCGGCAACATGGGCTCGGCGCTCGCCAGGCAACTCACTCGCGCCGGCCACACCGTGCGCATCACCGCCCGCGATCCGGCCAAGGCCCAGGCGCTCGCTGCCGCGAACCCCGGCGCGGTAGCTGCGGTTCCCGCCGATGCTTTGGCCGGGTCGGACGTGATCATCGTTGCCACCGGTTACGCCGATGCGGTGCCGGCGCTGCGTGCGCTGGGTTCGCTGGCGGGCAAGATCGTTATCGACATCACCAATCCGCTGACCGCCGACTACATGGGCCTGACCCTCGGCTACGACACCTCGGCTGCCGAGGAGATCGCCAAGGCCGTGCCCGACGCGGAGGTGGTCAAGGCGTTCAACACCCTGTTCGCGCAAGTGCTGGCCGACGGCCCGCAGTTTGCCGACGGCCAGATCGCCCCGGCGTTTTTCGCCGGTGACAGCGAGCGGGCGAAGCAGACCGCGCAGGCGCTGATCGAGAGCCTCGGCTTCACGCCGATCGATGCCGGTCCGCTGAAGAATGCGCGCTACCTCGAACCGCTGGCCGCACTGAACATTTATCTCGGCTACGGCGCCGGCCTTGGTACTGCGATCGCGCCGACCTGGATCAGCAAGGCCTGACGTCACCGCATCGTCCACCGCATCCATCACTCTCAACTCGAGGAATCCTCATGAACGCATCACTCGCACTGCTTGGCCGCATCGGCCTCTCGCTCATCTTCATCATCTCCGGCTGGGGCAAGATCGCCGG
>DAITPL010000158.1:0-3758 GCA_036833615.1 Rhodanobacter sp. | reverse complement strand
CCGACTTCGACTGCCGCGTCGGATCGGCCCGGTCATAGACCACGGCGCCATCGAGAAACACTTTCTCGGTGCGCGCGTAGACACTGAACGGGTCGCTGCTCCAGAGCACCACGTCGGCGTCCTTGCCCGGCTCCAGCGAGCCGATGCGGTCAGCCAGGCCCAGTACCTTCGCGGGGTTAAGCGTCATCCACATCACCGCGTGCTCCTTGCTGATATCGAGCCCGGCGCGTCGGCCCGCGGCCCAGGCCTTGGTCACTTCCTGGTTGAGGCGCTGGATGCCGTTCGCGTCATCCGAATGGATCAGCGCACAGGCACCGCCGGCGTCGGTCATCGCGAGGTTCGCGCGAATGCCGTCCCAGGCTTCCATCTTGAAGCCCCACCAGTCGGCCCACATCGCCGCGCAAGTGTTCGTCTGCGCCAGCAACTGCGGAATCTTGTACGCCTCCACGGCGTGGTGGAACGCGGTGATCTTGAAGCCGAACTCCTGCGCGACATCGAGCATCGCGGCCATCTCGTCGGCACGGTAGCAATGCATCTGCACCAGGATCTTGCCGTCGAGCACTTCGGCCAGGGTTTCCTTGCCGAGGTCGCGCTTGGGCGGTGCGCCGGCATCGCCAAGACCCTTGGCCTTGACCTTCGTTTCCCACGCCTGCCACTCGTGGTCGTAGGCCTGGGCGTCGGCAAACGCCTGCCGGTAGCCGGCCACATCACCCATCAAGGTCGACGGGAACTGGTGGCGGCCACCGTAGACCCGCATCGGATTTTCGCCGCAGGCCATCTTCAGGCCATACGGTGCATCCGGGAATTTCATCGCCTGCACGGTGGTGGCCGGCACATTTTTCAGCACCACGCCGCGGCCACCGATCAGGTTGCCGGAACCGGGCAGGATCTCCAGCGTGGTCACGCCGCCGGCGCGGGCGGTGTTGAAGCCCGGGTCCTGCGGCCAGACCGAATGCTCGGCCATCACCTGGGACGTGTTCGGGTTGGTCATCTCGTTGCCATTGCCCGTGATTGCCACCGCCGGCGACGGATAGACGCCAAGGTGTGAATGCACGTCAATGAGTCCCGGTGTGACGTACTTGCCCTTGGCATCAATGACGATCGCACCTGCCGGCGCATCGAGCTGCGTGCCGATCGCGGCGATCTTGCCGTCGCGCAACAACAGCGCGCCATCATCGATGCGGGTGCCGGTGCCGGTGTAGATCGTCGCGTGCTGGATCAGCGTCGTCTGCGCGGGCAGCGGCTGGTAGGTGGACGGAAAGGCGTTCGGCGGGAATTCAACGGGTGGCGCTACCGCCGCATGGGCGATCACCCCGAGGGACGCCATCAGCAATGTCGCGAGCGTTGCCGCGCGCAAGTGTGACAATTTCATCTTCGCTCCCTTGTGGCCCCATGCCCTGCCCGTGCCGGCCCTGGTCGGCTACGCGCGGCAAGTCTGTTTTCACGATAGTGAACCCTACAAGCTACAGCATGCAAAGTCCCGCCGGCCAGCCTTCGCCATCAGCTCGCTGGCAGCGCTGTGCATAACGTGTACATGCATCCGCAGTGAGGAGGCTGTATGGGTCAAACGTAGACGGGCTCGCGCCAGAGCAAGCCAATCGGGCAAGCCACTGATGCCAAGCCGTCTGGCTATGTCATCGTCTCTGGTATCGTCGGCGATGCAATCCTCCTGGGTGTGCGGCAGTTGGGTTTGCCGTTTGACAACATTCAAGCCGAAGCCGCTTCGCGGCTCGGCTTGATTCAGGTGTTGTATCGCAGGGTGCTTGTGGGAGGCCCATGAGAACTTCGCGGCACATGACGTTCTGGTCCCTTCTGCTCTGTGCTATTGCAGCACTCTCGGCTAGTCCTGAGACACTTGCGCAGATCTGCAAGCCGGTCAGCCAGCGTACCGGGGAGGTGGGCTGCTGGATCACCGCCAATGCGAGCCTGGGGAAGCTGCCCCGGGAACCAATCTTCTGGCACCTGTACACGTATCCGACGCATGCGCAGGCCGAGGCGGCCAAGGGCCCGCGTGGAACCGTTGTGGAGTCGCTCGGGAAAGTTTGGCTCCTCACGATCGACACGGCGAGTTGGCGTCCAACCACCGGGACACACGTTGCCGATGTCGGTCCGCTCCCCGTTGCCGCAACGGCCCGGTACTCTGCGCAGTACATGGAGGCGATCTTCACCCCGGGAATGACTGCTCCCGCACATCGGCACTCCGGACCGGAGGCTTGGTACACACTGGCAGGCGAAACATGCCTCGAGACTCCCGACGGCAAAGTGATCGGGCGCGCCGGTGGCCCGCACGTCATCGTCCCTGGCGGTCCGCCCATGCATCTCACGGCTACCGGCAGCGAGACCCGACGTGCATTAATCCTCCTCCTCCACGATTCGGCGCAGTTGCCCACGACACCGGCGCCTGACTGGACCCCACGGGGCCTGTGTCGTCACTGAGGTGCAAGCCAACAATTCATTCAAGCCGACCCGTGATCGGGACTTCGGCCAAGGGTAACAATCGCGGGTTCTCGTAACGACCCGGCAATTTTCTGGTCAGTGCCACACGAGGTATCGGTAATGGCTGACGTGTCCCTGTTTCCGCTCGAGGGTGGCTGCGATTGCCGAGCAGTGCGCTATTGCATGCAGCGCCAACCGCTGTTCGTGCACTGCTGCCATTGCCGTTGGTGTCAGCGGGAGTCGGGCGCCTCCTTTGCACTCAACGCGATGATCGAAGCCGATCGGGTCACGAACCTGGGGGAAGAGCCCGACCTCGTCGACACGCCATCGGCGAGCGGATCAGGCCAAGTCATCGCCCGTTGCCCCAAGTGCAGAGTCGCCGTTTGGAGCAACTATGCCGGGGCCGGCCCCGTGGTGAAGTTCGTTCGCGTGGGTACTCTCGATCAGCCGGACCTGCTGCCTCCCGACATCCATATCTTTACGGCGTCGAAGCAGCCATGGCTGGTGCTGCCCGGCGATACGCCAGCCGTTGCCGGGTACTACGACCGAGAGCAGTACTGGCCCGACGAGAGCCTGGCTCGCCGGCGGGCGATCCTGCCGCTCATCGAGGCCTATCGGGCCGCCCGCCGACGTGGCGGCTGATCTCTGCATTGCGCGGACGGGATGGGTGTTTCGTGTACGGGAGCATCATGACTGGAGCCGCTTTCACCACGCAGCCGCAATCGTGCTCCGCGCCTTCCGACGGGTCGGCTCCGGACCGGAACACGCGACTTTCCAACCAGCATGCCGCGCTCACACCTCGTCCGAGCCCTCGTTGACACCTTCGAACAGGAACGTCGACAGATAACGTTCGCCGGTGTCCGGCAGCATCGCCAGCAGTACCGAACCTGCAGGCGCGTCCTCGGCCACTTTCAGGGCGGCAGCCAGGGTGGCGCCGGAGGAGATGCCGGTGAAGATGCCTTCCCGTTGGGCCAGCGCACGTGATGTGTCGCGGGCGAGCACGTCATCCACCAGCACGATGCGGTCGGCCACCTTGGGGTTGAGCACAGCCGGCACGAAGTCCGGGGTCCAGCCCTGGATCTTGTGCGGCTGCCACTGGTTGCCGGAAAGCAGCGCCGCACCTTCCGGTTCGGTGGCGATGATCTGCACTGCCGGGCGCGCCACTTTCAGTACCTCGCCAACGCCGGTCAACGTGCCGCCGGTGCCCCAGCCGGTGACGAAATAGTCCAGTCGACGCCCGGCAAAATCGCGCAGGATTTCCGCGGCGGTGGTCTGCCGGTGGTACGCCGGGTTGGCGGGATTCTCGAACTGGTTGGTGAAGA
>DAITPL010000157.1:0-3775 GCA_036833615.1 Rhodanobacter sp. | reverse complement strand
CCGCGCACGTCGCGCCAGGTATCCGGGCTGCCCGATTCGCCGGCCACGGTGGAGAAGCGCGCGAGCATGTCGGTGGATGTTCCTTTCCGGAACAACGCGGCACAGGTGTACGCGGAGACATCGGCGGAAATCTCCAGTACGCCAAACGCACCGGCGCCCTTGGCGTGCGGCTGGCGCTCGGGCACCTTCTCGCGATTGAAGTGCGCCATCTGCTCCAGGAAATGCACGTCGTGCAGCAGGAGCGGACCGTCGGCACCGATGGTCAGCGAGTTGCGGTCACTGACAGCCGGTGCACCGGAAGCGGTGGTCGAACCGTTTTCGGGCTTGTGTTCGGCATGCGACATGACTGGTTTTCCTCTATGGCTGGCTGGCAGCGCGTGCACACGGGCTATGCGTGTTCGCGTCCGCTGGCAACGTTGTCGCACATCGTTCGGCTTTTCGACCGCCGCGATAGACGGCAGCGCCTGGGCTGAAACCAGCGGAGTTGCGTGTATCGGTGGCAAACGCCGGGGCGATGCAGGTCGGGCTTGCGTGCAGCGCACGATCAGCGGACATCACGTGGCGTCAGCCGTTTACCCTGCGCGTACTTGCGGATGATCCATCGCGTGCAAGGATTGCGTACATCGTGTCCACCGGACGTGATGGGTAGCTGAGTGATGGGTAGCGCATGCGCTGGATGGCCGCCGTGATTTACGGACGCGGGATGACGATGGTGCGCAGCGCGGCGGCCCGCCCGGCACGGAAGCGTTGTCGTGCGTGTCGTTGCATTACGGTATCCGCGCGGGGTGTCACCACGGCCAGCATTGGGGAACCCGTCAGCGGCGCGCAGGGCAAACGGCAGAGGGCGGAGCCGTTCATGGGAAGCGTGTCGGACCGGGCAGTACCTTTCCGCGTGACACATCGAATCTCGTAAAAATCGCCGAGCTTCGAGGTCGTTATTTCACTGCCCGGGTCGGGGATGCCCCGGCCCCGGGGTTTCCTTCAGCAGCCCCAACCGCAGCAAGCTTTCGGCGGTGGCGACGATGGCCTCCTCGTTCGTGCGCGGCGTCCAACCAAGCACGCGCCGGGCCTTTGCGCTGGTGGCGTTTTTCGGGTTGCCGAGTTCGGGAAGGATTTGTTTGACCGCCGGGTCGCGCAATGCGGCAAGGCGCACCAGCCAGTTCGGCAATTGCCGGGTCGGCACCCGTCTGGCCGCGGTGCCCAGGTGCTGCTTCAACACCCTGGCGATGTCGCGTATCGACATGAAGTTGCCAGCCACGGCGAGGAACCGCTCGCCCTTCGCCGCCGGATCAGTCATGGCGCGCAGGTGCAGGTCGGCGACGTCGCGCACATCGACGACACCGAAGCTGAGCTGCGGACAGCCGGGCATCGCGCCGTCCATCAGGCGCTGCACCAGCAGGATCGAGGTCGAATAGTCCGGCCCCAACACCGGGCCAAACACGCCGACCGGATTGACCACGGCAAGTTCAAGGGTGCCGCCTTCGCGGGCGATGAAATCCCAGGCCGCGCGCTCGGCGAGGGTTTTCGATTTCGCGTAGGGCTGCACGTCGTCAGCGGTGGGATCGGTCCAGTTGCTCTCGTTGAACGGCGCCTCCTGCACCTTCTGCCCGTAACCGACCGCGGCGAACGAGGAGGTCAGCACCACCCGCTTTACGCCAGCGTCGCGCGCGGCGCGCAGCACCCGCAGCGCGCCTTCCCGCGCCGGCACGATCAGCTCGTCCTCGTGCCTGGGCAGGTCGGGTGGAAACGGCGACGCGATGTGCAGGACATAGTCGCAGCCGGCGACGGCCTGCGGCCAGCCGGCATCGTTCTCAAGATCGGCGACAACAAAGGACAGGCGATCACCTGTTTCGGTACCGCCTTCCTTCAGCATGGCGCGCACGTCGCCCTCGCGGTTCGTGCTGCGCACCGTGGTTCGCACCAGGTGGCCCGCGGTCAGCAGCTGCAGGATGGCACGACTGCCGATGAAGCCTGATCCGCCGGTTACCAGAACGGTGCTCATGGGCATTATTTCCATCGTTGCAATGCGGGGTTGGGCGATCCGGTCTCCCGGATGGCCGCTGCGAAAACGGTGACAAACTGCACTTTACCGGGTTGATTCGGTTTCGGTGCGGCTGCTTCGGCAACCGACGCACCGACGCCAGTGGGTCCGTCATTCCGGCGCAGGCCGGCATCCTCTCTGCGGCATCACAACGTAATCATCCCCGGGATCGGCAATGACCGGTTCGTTACGTGCCGACGCGCATGCTTGCCACTTCATGCACAGGAGTGGGCCCATGGAAATCATCCGCAATGGCGCGCGGCCGTCCGTCGCTGGGTGGGCGAACGCTTTACCGGCAACACGATCCGCCCCGGTGACATCGGGCAGGGGCTGGACCCGAGGCGCGGGCGGCCAGATCGTGGAGATCAATGCTGGCGACATTGTCTGCTGTCCAGCGAATCATCGGCACTGGCGCGCCGACCATGGTAATGACTCACATCGCCATCCAGGAAGCACAGAACGGCAAGGTGGTCGAGTGGATGGAGCAGGTGAGCGACGAGGAATATCTTGTGGGTCCGGCATTCCGACCACTTTCGCCCGTCCTGCCCTGAGGAGACTTCCATGAGCACCCAAGCCTATGGCGCCCACGCCGCCAACCAGCCGCTGCAACCCATCGCCATTGAGCGCCGCGCGCCTGGTCCGCAGGATGTGCAGATCGAGATCGCGTATTGCGGAGTGTGCCATTCCGACCTGCATACCGTGCGCTCCGAATGGGACGGCACGCTGTATCCCTGCGTGCCCGGGCATGAGATCGTCGGTCACGTCAGCGCGGTGGGCAGCGAAGTGGCCGACTTCAAGGTCGGCGAAACCGTGGGTGTAGGGTGCATGGTGGCCAGTTGCCAGCACTGCGCGTCGTGCGCCGAAGGGTTGGAGCAGTATTGCGAGAACGGTTTCGTCGGCACTTACAACGGCCTGACGCACGATGCCCCCGGGCACACCCTTGGCGGTTATTCGCAGCGCATCGTGGTGGATCGGAAGTTCGTGCTGAAGATTCGCCACCCGGAGGCGCAACTGGCGGCGGTCGCGCCACTGTTGTGTGCCGGCATCACCACGTATTCGCCGCTGCGGCACTGGCACGCCGGTCCGGGCCGGAAGGTCGGCGTGGTCGGTATCGGCGGCCTCGGCCACATGGGCGTGAAGCTCGCCCACGCATTGGGTGCACACGTCGTCGCGTTCACCACGTCGGCAAGCAAACGCCAGGCGGCGCTGGATCTGGGCGCAGACGAGGTGGTGATTTCCCGCGACGGCGACGCGATGCAGGCCCACGCGAACAGCTTCGATCTCATCCTGAATACGGTGGCCGCGAGCCATTCGCTGGATGTGTATACCGCATTGCTCAAGCGCGACGGCACGCTGGTGCTGGTCGGCGTGCCGGCGCAGCCGCACCCGACGCCAAGCATCACCAACCTGATCTTCAAGCGCCGTGCGCTCGCCGGCTCACTGATCGGCGGCATCGCCGAGACGCAGGAAATGCTGGATTTCTGCGCCGATCACGGCATCGTCTCCGACATCGAGCTGATCCGCGTGCAGGACATTGACGCGGCCTACGAGCGCATGCTCAAGGGCGACGTGAAATACCGCTTCGTCATCGACAACGCCACGCTTGCCGGTTAGGCGCCGGCCGTCGACGCGTGGCGTGCATTACGCCACGAATTGCAGCCGTGCCAGCTCGGCATACAAGCCGCCCTCGGCGAGCAGGCTGTCGTGCGTGCCTTGCGCCACGATGCGGCCGCC
>DAITPL010000156.1:0-3794 GCA_036833615.1 Rhodanobacter sp. | reverse complement strand
CCGGCGGACGGCTGGACGGCCAACTGGGCAAGGACGTACGGCGCGGAATGCAGCACGGCCAGCTGCGTGCCATCGGGCGAGAGCACAAAACCGTCCATGCCCTGATAGGTCGTCACGCGACTCAACGCACCGCCGCCCGATGGCACCCGGTAAACGTCGTAACTGTAGGGCGCGACCTGGTTGCTACGCAGGTAGAACCAGCGGCCATCTTCGCTCAACACCGGATCGCTGACTTCAAACTGCCCGGTGGTGAGCGCACTGGCCTTGCCGTCGAGCGGCTTGGTGTACAGCTGGGAGTAGCCACTCTGCTCGCTCAGGTACCACAGCGTGCGGCCATCGCGTAGCCAGCCGAAGTCGTTGAAGCTCCAGTTGATCCACGCCGGATCGGTGAGGCGGTGCTGGTTTACCAGCGTGTGCGTGGCAAAATCCACGCTGGCAATCCAGCGATCCTTGTTGTCGATCGCCCGCAACTGGATCGCCAGCTGGCTGCCATCGTCGTTCCATGCCATGGCGCCACCGCCGCCGTCCTCGCCACCGGCGGCAATGCGTACCGCGCGCACCTCGGGCGCTTTCAGCGCCTTGGCCTGGTCGGGCTTGCCCGCCTTTTGCAACGCGGCGACAGCCTTGGCGCGCATATCGCGCAGCGGATCGTCCTTGATGCCGGGCAACCCGTCCGTCGCCAGCGGGTACACCGCATGTCCGCTCAGATCCAGCAACAGCAGCGATTGCGGCACCGGGTCATTGCGCCCGACGTACACCCGTGCGTCCTGCTGCTCGGCGTAGCCGGAGTCGGTGACGTAATGCGTGACTTGCGGCGCCTTGCCCTTGACATGATCCTTGGGCGCGCTGACCAGTACCAGCCAGCGGCCATCCGGCGACAACTCGCTGTCCAGCAGCTTGATCTTGTCGCCAAGCCAGAACGGCTGTGGCGCCCGACCCGGGTCAGCTGCCGCCAGCGTCTGGTCGTGATCGCGCAAGGCCTGCTTGTCGGCCTTGAGCTGACGCAGCGTGGAGAACGTCGCCAGTTGCTGCTCACCCAGCGCATCGGGCTGCTTCGCCTGCGGATCATCCGCAAACCTGAGCACGGCCACGGGCGCGCTGACCGCGCCGGCAATTTCGTAGCTGTACCAGTCGTTGCCGGCGCGAAACTGCAGCGCCCGGCCGTCGGCGGAAAACCGCGGTTTCGATTCGGTCCGCGGCGTGCGCGTCACCTGTACACGCTTGCCGCTGGCGACATCCTGCAAAAACACGTCGCCGTGCAGGATGAAGGCCGCCTGCCGATGCGCGCGATCAAACACCGCCGGACCTTCGGCCCGCGCCATGGCTGCCGCATCCAGTCGCGTGCTCTGGCCACTCTTCGGATCGACGCGATACAAGTCGCGCACTGGGCTGCCGTCACGCTTGAGCGAGTAGTACAGACGCTGACCGTCCACGCTCCAGTACGGTTTTTCCACCGCCTGCCCGATCCAGTCCGGATTGGCCATGATGGTTTCCAGATCGAGCGGGCCCGAGGCTGACGGCGTGGCCGCAACCGCGACCACGGGAAGGACCAGAGCAACCAGCCCGGCAAGCAGCAATCGACGCATGGCGCATCCCCGGATAAAAGCCCGAGCATAGCGTGGCGCGTGCGCGCCGCGCCGGTACCGTGTCGAAAGTCAGGGGCGCATGTGCGTGCGCGGCGATGGGCGGGCTGTTTGTAGGGCGGGCACTGCCCGCCGGCGGTTCGTGCGTGCCCGGCGGTGGGCGGCGGGCGGTGCCCGCCCTACGGAAGGTGCGCTTGGTGCAGGGCAGCGCTCAAGCTGATGCCGGTAGCGGGCAACGCCAGACGCAGGGAACCCGCAGGCGGCCGCGCCCACCGTATACCGCCGCTGGTTGTGCCGCGTGAATCGCGCCCCTCGATCCTGTTAGGGTGGCCACTGCCTTCCGCCGCGACGCAGTGGCGCAAGTGCGCCGGGCAAGCGCAAACCACCAGCACGGTGTGGGCATTCAACATCACACGGGAGAACGGGAACGCCGATGTTCGCAGGAATCTGGAAACCATCGCACGGACTGACGCGCGCGCTGCTGCTGGCGTCATTGCTGGCGCTCAGCCTTGTCGTCAGCGCACAAACCCCGACTTCTGCGCAATCAGCCGAACAGGCACGCTGGCAGCGTGAAGCGCAGGCGGTGACGATCACGCGCGATGACTGGGGCATTGCCCACGTGCATGGCCGGACCGACGCCGACGCAGTGTTCGGCATGGCGTATGCGCAGGCCGAGGACGACTTCAACCGCGTGGAAACGAATTACCTCAACGCGCTGGGCCGGCTGGCCGAGGCCGAGGGTCAAGCGGCCATTTGGCAAGACTTGCGCATGAAGTTGTTCATCGACCCGGTCGAGCTGCAGGCGCAATACGCGAAGAGTCCCGCATGGCTGCGGGCGTTGATGAACAGCTGGGCGGACGGACTCAACTATTACCTTGCCACGCATGCGCAGGTGCAGCCACGGGTCATCCGCCATTTCGAACCGTGGATGGCGCTGAGCTTTTCCGAGGGCAGCATCGGCGGCGACATTGAAAGCGTGTCGCTGGCGCAGCTTGAAGCATTTTACGGGCACGCTCCACAGGCACTCGCCCGCGTCGAGCCGCCATCGAGCTGGCGTGAGCCGACCGGCTCCAATGGCATCGCGATTGCGCCCAGGCTCACCGCGGACGGCCACGCGCTGCTGCTGATCAACCCGCACACCTCGTTCTTCTTCCGCTCCGAACTGCAGATGACCAGCGACGCCGGGCTCGACGCCTACGGTGCAGTCACCTGGGGCCAGTTCTTCATCTATCAGGGGTTCAACCACCACATCGGCTGGATGCACACCTCCACCGGTGCCGATGTCATCGACGAATTTGCCGAGACCATCGTGCGCCGGGGCGAGCGCCTGTTCTATCGCTACGGCAAGGAGCTGCGACCAGTCACCACGCGCCAGATCAGCGTGCCATATCGTGCTGCTGACGGCTCGCTGGCCACGCGCGCGTTCACCACCTACGCCACGCATCACGGTCCGATCGTGCGCGCCGCCGACGGCAAGTGGATCGCGACGGCGTTGATGAACAAGCCGCTGGAAGCCCTGGAACAAAGCTGGCTGCGTACCAAGGCCAGCGACTACGCCAGCTACATGCAAGTCGCCGAGCTCAAGGCCAACTCGTCCAACAACACCATCTTCGCCGACGACCAGGGCCAGATCGCGTACCTGCACCCGCAGTTCATCCCGAAACGCAATGATCGCTTCGACTACACCAGGCCGGTCGATGGCAGCGACCCGGCGACCGACTGGCAAGGGCTGCTGCCGCTGGACGCGGCGCCACATCTGCTCAGCCCACCGAACGGCTGGATCTTCAACACCAACAACTGGCCGTATTCCGCCGCCGGCGCGTACAGCCCGAAGCGGGCGGACTACCCGCGGTACATGGATACTTTTGGCGAAAACCCGCGTGGCCTGCACGCCACCCGCCTGCTGACCGGTGTAAAGGATTTCACCGTGCCGTCGCTGATCACGGCGGCGTTCGACTCGTACCTGCCCGCATTCGCCCGGCAGATCCCGATCCTGCTTGCCGACTACGACGCGCTGGCCGCGAACGATCCATTGCGTGCCAGACTGACCGGCCAGATCGCCTTGTTGCGCCACTGGGATTTCCGCTGGGGCATCGCCTCGATGCCGACGTCACTGGCCGTGTTCTGGGGCGACACCCTGTGGGATGAAGTGAGCAAGGCCGACACCGCCGAGGGCCTGTCGATCTATGACGCCATGGCGACAAAGGCCGG
>DAITPL010000155.1:0-3801 GCA_036833615.1 Rhodanobacter sp. | reverse complement strand
CATTCGGCAACGTGCGCTCGTGATACTGGATCGGCGGAATGGTCAGCTCTGCGGCCAATACCGGCGGCGACCCCACCGTGGCGGTGAACACAGCGAGTGAAGCCAGCAAGGTCGCCGGGCGCAGACGCATGGGCATTCCCTTCGTTGGAAAGGTGCACCTTAGCAATTCCCAGGCAGTTGCACAGCAGGACGAAGGCAGGTGGGTGGCCGTCCTGCGCGCACTCATGAGAAAACCAAGCAGGCCTCGCGTTGAGCCCACGCGAACGCCAAACCTATCGTTTCAGCCGCCACGCAACATGCTGAATTCCTGAAACCAGTGCGCGGGCAGCGGTTGTTGCAAACGCCAGACGATGCTCATCGGCCGATCGCCCTCGATACTTTCCAGCACGACCGGGCCACAAGCGAGATACGCCTCGCCCTTGCGGGTGCGCACGAACAGCTGAAATTGCCAGCCGTTGTCGCGACTTTCCAGATAGCGGCGTCCGCTCGCATTGTCGGGCCCCGTACTGTTTTGTGATTGCCAGTGGAAGCGCGTGGCGCTGATGGCGTAATCGCGATAAGCGATGCGGTCGTGATAACCGGCGCTTTTATCCAGCGTGACGAAAAGCAGCTCCGTCTTGCGTGCAGGCAGGGCCAACCGGCCCGCCTGAAACGGCGTGCGTCGCGTCGCGCTCAGCCAGCCGACCGCAGTAAGGATTTCGCGTATGTGGTACCCGGCATGCAGGCACAAAGGCGTGTCCAGCAAGCCCGGCAAAGGTTGGAATGACAAAGTGCTGCGGCTCTGCAAGACACCTGCGAGCTCGGCCATCTCCGTTCCAATGGCCGGGTTTTGCGACACCCGTTCCATGAACGCTTGCGGCCCACCAACTTGCGTGTGCGTACCGTCGATCTGGTAGGCCAGCATCTGCAGTTCCAGCGCGTCATGTTGCAAAAGCTGCGCGTCTTTACCCGCGGATTCGCCCAGCGCACGCAACACGTCGAGGCGACGCGGATCATCAACATGGCGGAGATCACCGATACGCCGGCTGAAGTAGGCTTCCTCGGGTCCGGGCTCGGCGACCATCAAACCGGCGTCACGCTTCAGTTGGGTCCAGCCGCTACGGGCACCACCGCGATAAACGTCATCAAGCTCCAGCGCCTGTTCTTGCAGGAAATCAGCCAACCCAACACCGGCATTGCCCCGCAGCGCAGCGTAGGCCTGCAATTCGGTGCGTAGACGACGCCAGTTGTTCGCAACCATGGCGCGCAGCCCGCGCAACACCTGTTCGCGCGTCTGTCGTTGCAGCTGGATGTAGCAGCCTGGTGGCAATTGACTGAAGCCGCGCTCAACACCGTCGAGCACACCTTGTCGACTGAGCCCAGTCAACACCGACAACAAACGATCGAAGCGGAAGTCCGCCCGTTGCTGACCGACGAAATCTAGAATCAAACAACTTTCTTTGCCCGGTGCCAGCCGCAAACCGCGGCCGATCTGCTGCTGGAACAGCAACCCGCTCTGCGTTGGCCGCAGCAACAGCAAAGTATCGACAAACGGCAAGTCAACGCCTTCGTTGTACAGATCCACCGTCACCAGCGCGCACAACTCGCCGCGGGCCAATCGCTGCGGCGCCCGACGGCGCTCTTCCTCCGACGTGCTGCCCACTACGCAGGCCGCAGGCAAACCTGCCGCGTTGAACCAATCGGTCATGAACTGCGCATGCGCCACTGACACGCAGAAGACCAACGCCTTCGAACGCAGCGGATCGGCAACCAGACGACGCCATTCGTTGACTACCAACCGCGCGCGCACGTCATTGCCGGTGACCAGATTATCAATGGCCACACGTTCAGCGGGATGGTCCCACGGCACTTCCGAGAAGTCGGTGGCGTCGTCGCACGCGTAATACTCGAACGGCGCCAACAGCTGCAGATCCAGCGCACGCCACAGGCGCAATTCCACCGCTGGGCTGCCATCCGGGCGAGTGTCAAAATAGTGTGCAATCGGTTTGCCATCGCCGCGCTCGGGCGTCGCGGTCAAACCTAGCAACACACGCGGGCGAACCACGGTAACGAATGCATCGAAGCTAGCCGCTGCCAGACGATGGCACTCGTCAACGATGATGGTATGCCAGTATCCCGCGCCCATCTGTTCCACCAACCCACGGCTGTTAACGCTGTTGATGGTGGCGAACAGGTGATCGAACTGCTCCGGGTGACGAGTGCCTGTCAGTAACTCGCCAAACTCGGGGTCGCGCAGTACCGCGCGCCACGTCTGCAATGCCTGACGCAAAATTTCTTCGCGGTGTGCCACAAACAGCAACCGCGGACGGCCGCCTTCACGCTCACAGGTGTGGCGATAATCGAAGGCTGCCACCATCGTTTTACCCGTACCGGTAGCGGCAACGACCAAGTTGCGCGTGCGGCCGTGCTCACGCTCGTTGCTCAATTGCTCAAGCATTTCCTGCTGGTAGCTTTTCGGTTGCAGATCGAAAAATATTGGCGCGTTCGAATGCGTTGAACCGGACTCGCGCTCCAACGCCAAAGCCAGCGCGTGGCGGTGATCCTCGTCGTTCGGGTCATAGCGCTGAAATTCGTTGTCGTCCCACAGCGTCTCAAAATGTGCCTGTGCTCGCGCAAACATTGCGGTCTGGGCACGTTGAGTGAGCTTGACGGTCCATTCCAAACCGCCGGTCAGCGCCGCGCCCGACAAATTGGCGCTACCGATATAGGCCGAACCAAAGCCGCTATTGCGATGGAACAGCCACGCCTTGGCATGTAACCGGGTACGCCGACCATCGAGCGAAACCTTGACCTCACAGCCCGGCAAGCGCGCCAACTCGTCCAACGCCTGCACTTCGGTGGCGCCGATATAGGTCGTGGTAAGCACGCGAATATGCATGCCGCCACCACCGTCCGCGCCGATCGCGGTGATCTGGCGCAGTACGTCGGCAATTTTGCGCACGCCAGATACCGTGATGAAGCTGACCAGTATGTCGACGCGATCCGCAGCGCTGAGCTCACTGCGGATCTCCTGCAGCAGCGACGGCGTCCCCTTGGATGCCGTGAAGAGCCATGGAACTGCCAGCCTAACCTCCGGCGCGACCGGGAACCGACGACGAATATCGACGGCTTTCAACAACCGCACAGGGGGCGAAACGAGGTCGATACTCTGCGCGAGTTCTCCGCCGCCGCGTTCCATTTGCGCGCGCTGGCGCAAGGTCACCAACAGCGCATTGACCAACTCCATCTGGCGCAACAACTTTTCGCTGCCCTCGCCGCCCATGTCCTCGAGCACGTCAGCAAGTTGGCGTGCCACGGCGTCGGCGAGAACACCAGCGCCGCCACCGGGGAGTGTTTCAATCAAGGATTGTTCCGGAAGCAGACGCGCCAGCAATCCCTCCGTCACCAATAAGTCGTACAGGCCATCTTGCAATGCCATGCGCTATCCCCTGCCACTTGAGTTTCGCCGCCAACGCCGTGGAAACAACGTGGCAAACGTCTGCGCGACGAGCAACACCCGCACAGCGTCATGCAAAGCCATAGCTATGCACACGGAGGCGCTGCCTCACGAGTCATCATGCCTGGCTCGAAACTTCCTGACCAACACTTCGACACTTGACGGCGGAAATCGGGGTCAGGATTGACCTTCGAAGCGGCCTTACCAAGAAAGGACAGGGTACGTTCGGGCGATGAGCCTGTCGTCCGCGCATCTTCGCCAGGCAGTAGTTCCAACTCGAGCGTCACCGTCCCGCGGGCACTCGGAGCTACCTCACCAACAGTGCGGCGACAACGTGCAATCCCAACGACGGACGTGACAGAACC
>DAITPL010000154.1:0-3837 GCA_036833615.1 Rhodanobacter sp. | reverse complement strand
CCTTCGCCCAGGTTTTCCTTCCACGGCTGGTCGAACGCCTCCATCACGTAGTAGTCGATGTGCTCGGTTCTGGCCGCGTTGAACCACTGGCGCAGGAAGATCGCCTCGTTGGAAACCGAGGGCGTGGCGAACTGGAAACGGTCGCCATTGGACGGCCAGCCGATTTCGCCGACCACGATCGGCTTGGTCGGGTACAACTGCTGCAAGTGGTGATAGCGCGCCAGCGCGTCGGCCAGCGCGTCCTTGCGGGCGATGCCGTTCCAGTAGGGAAACAGGTGCACGGTGATGAAGTCGACGTGCCGCACCAGCTCCGGGTACTTCTCCCAGATGTGCCAAGGTTCGGCGGTGGACACCGGCTGGTGCAACTGCGCACGGGCGCGATCCAGATACACCATCAGGTCTTCGGGGCTGATGTCGTTGCGCAACAGCACCTCGTTGCCGACGATCACGCGGTTGATCGTGCCCGGGTAGCGCCGCGCCTGTGCAATGAGCGTAGCCAGCTCGTTCTGGTTGTTGTCCAGGCGCCGGTCGATCCAGGCGCCTGCCATCACCTGCAGCCCATCGCGCTCGGCCAGGCGCGGTACCTGCGGGTTCTGCAGCATCGAGTACGTGCGCACGCGGTCTGTGTAACCGCTGAGCAGCTTGAGGTCGCGGTCAATCTCGTCGTCGCTGGGGAAGTCGCTCTTCAGCGGGCTCTGGTAACGCTGAAACGCCGACAGCGCAAAGCCGCCGATCTTGCCGTGCCAATCCTCCGGTCCGTGCGGCAGGTTGCCCCACCACCACAGCCCGATGTTCATCGCCGCGACGATCAGCGCCAACAGGATGGCGGCGAAGACCGAATGCGGGCTGGCAGGTTGCGTGGCGCTGGCGCTCAAAAGGATTCCCGGAAAAGCCTGGGCAGGAGGCAATAAACCCGAGGAGCTTAACCAATGCGTGGCATCGGGCTCAATAAAAGCCGTTGCGGGTGGTCAGCGCAAGGTCAGGCGGCCGGGGGGTGGCATGTGCTGCTGCGACGACAAGGCCGGCGCAACTCACGCGCAAGCGCCGCGGCAAATCCCCTACAGCGGCTGGCGTACAGGCCTATGGCGATGCCGGAGTCGCGAGTCCAATCTCGATGCCGTTACGAACATTGACCGCTTGCGCAAGGGGAAGCTGGCAGTGCCACACGGACTATTTCGCCAGGAAGTCGTAAACGCCCGCCGGGGTGAATGGCTGGGGTCGATCATCGTGGCCACGCCGCTGTCGCGTTGGTTGCTGACGCTGCTGGCGCTGGCGTTGGCCGCAAGCATCCTGATCTTCCTGTTCGTTGGCCGGTACACGCGGCGTGAAACCGTTACCGGCCAACTGGTGCCCAGTGCCGGGCTGCTCAATATCGTGGCTCCGGGTACCGGCACGATCAGCCGTCTGGATGTGCGTGATGGCCAGGTCGTCAAGGCCGGTGAGGTACTGCTGACCGTCTCCAGCGAGCAGGACAGCGCGGCCCTGGGCGATACCCATGCATTGGTGGGGCGGCAGCTGGATGCGCAGCGTTCACGCCTGCAAGGTGATCTGCGCAACCAGCAACAGTTGTCGCAACAGCAAGCCGCCGCGCTGCGGGCCAAGACCACGTTGCTGCATGCCCAGCTGGCGCAAATCGTCGGCCAGCTGGCAATTCAACAACAACAGGTGGACAGCAACCAGCACATGCTCGAGCGCATGCAGCCGCTGGCCGCCAAAGGCTATGTTTCCGGGCTGCAGATACAACAACAGCGCGCGGCAGCACTGAACGCGCAGGCGCAATACAAGGCGCTGGTGCGCCAGCAACTCGACACCCGCCAACAGCTGGATGCCACGCAGCAGCAACTGGCGCAGTTGCCGCTGGACGTCGCCGGCAAGGTCAACGACACCCAGCGCCAGATCGCCACGGTGACGCAATCGATGGCGCAGAACGAAATGCAACGCGCCGTGGTGCTGCGCGCACCCCGCGACGGGGTTGTATCCAGCGTGCTGCTGAAGGCCGGCCAGATGGTCAGTGCGGGCCAGCCCTTGCTGTCCATCCTGCCCGCTGGCTCGCGCTTGCAAGCGCAGTTGTTGGTGCCCAGTCGCGCCATCGGCTTCATCGAACCGGGCAATCAGGTGGTCATGCGTTATCGGGCGTTTGCGTATCAGAAGTTTGGTCAGCAATACGGTCGGGTCATCGATATTTCCCGCAGTGCACTCAACCCGCCTGAACTCGCCGCGCTGCTCGGCGGACAGCCGTCCGGGCAGCAGGTTGAGCCGGTGTACCGCGTGCAAGTGGCGCTGGATAGCCAGAGCGTGGTGGCTTACGGCAAGCCGGAATCGGTCAAACCGGGCATGGCGTTGGAGGCCGACATCCTGATGGATCGCCGGCGCCTCATCGAGTGGGTGTTCGAGCCGCTGTACGGCATGGCACATCATTTGACGGGAGGCACCGGCAATGGCTGACGGCTCGCAACCCGCTGCTGCAGTGGCGGCGCCGGCCGTCGGACCCGGCAACTACCGCGCTGCACTGCAATTTGGCTGGCATCGGGCGTTGCCCATGATGCTGCAGACCGAGGCGGCCGAGTGTGGTCTGGCGTGCCTGGCCATGGTGGCGAGTTATCACGGTCATGATGTCAATCTGGCCGGGTTGCGACGGCGCTTCTCCACATCGCTCAAGGGCGCCACCCTGGCACAGTTGATGGCGATGGCGGGCCGGCTTGGCTTCGCCTGCCGGCCGTTGAAGCTGGGTTTGCCCGAACTGACGCAGCTCAAGACGCCGTGCGTGTTGCACTGGGATCTCAACCACTTTGTGGTGCTGAAGCGCGCCGGCAAGCGCAGCATCGTCATTCACGATCCGGCACGCGGTGTGCGCAAGCTGAGTGTGAAAGAAACGTCCGGGCACTTCACGGGCGTCGCACTGGAGTTGAACCCATCGGCGGACTTCAAGCGAGTGCAGGCGCGACAGGCCATCTCCATGCGCGCGTTGACAGGTCGCGTGCGTGGCTTGGTGCCCGCATTACTGCAGATTCTGCTGCTGGCTGTCGCGCTGGAGGTCTTCGCGCTGGCCGGCCCGTTCTACATGCAATGGGTGCTCGATCAGGTGCTGGTCAGCGCTGACCGCGACCTGTTGACGCTGCTGGGTGTCGGCTTCATCGGCATTGCCATCTTCTCTGCGCTGATCACCGCCGCGCGCTCGTGGGCGGTTACTTGGCTCGGCGCCACGCTCAACGTGCAGTGGGCCAGCAACCTGTTCAGCCATCTCATGCACCTGCCACTGGACTGGTTCGAGAAGCGCCACGTGGGCGACGTGGTGTCGCGCTTCGGTTCCATCCAGACCATCCAGCGCACCTTGACTACGCAGTTCATCGGTTCGCTGCTGGATGGATTGATGTCAACGGTCACGCTGGTGGTGATGACGTTCTACAGCATCTGGCTCACCGTGCTGGTCGTTGGGCTGTTCATCAGCTATGGCCTGGTGCGCTGGATCTTCTTCAATCCTCTGCGTCGCGCGAATGAAGAACAGATCATTTGCGCCGCACGCCAGGAAAGTGAGCTGCTGGAATCCATTCGCGGTGCGATGCCGATCAAGCTGGCGAACAAGCAGGACGAGCGATTGGGTCGCTATGCCAACGCCACCGTCGCCACCGCCAACCGCACTATCGGCATCCAGCGCCTGAGCATCGCCTTCACGCTGAGCAACCAGATGATGTTCGGCATTGGTCGCGTGGCGATGATCTGGATCGCCGCCACTCTGGCCCTCGACGGCAAATTCTCCGCCGGCATGCTGATCGCGTTCATCGCCTACGCCGACCAGTTCACCACTCGCGCTGCCGGGCTGATCGACAAGTGGGTGGA
>DAITPL010000153.1:0-3861 GCA_036833615.1 Rhodanobacter sp. | reverse complement strand
TCTTCCTGGCACCAGATCACTTCTTTCGCGGCAGCGTACTTGTCCAGCTCGGCGCTGACTTCGGCCCGCGGGAACGGATACAACTGTTCCACGCGAATGACGGCCACGTCGCCCAGCTCCTGCTGCGTGGCCTTCTCCAGCAAGTCGTAATAAACCTTGCCCGAGCACAGCACGACACGCTTGACCTTCTTTGCCGCAAGCTTGCGCGACTCGCCGATCACCAACTGGAAACTGCCGTTGGCCAGTTCGTCCAGCGTCGACACGGCCAGCTTGTGCCGCAGCAGCGACTTCGGGGTCATCACGATCAGCGGCTTGCGTGCCGGGCGCAGCATCTGCCGGCGAATCATGTGGAAGTACTGTGCCGGCGTGGTGGGCTGGCACACGGACACATTGTCCATTGCGCACATTTGCAGGTAGCGCTCCAGGCGAGCCGAAGAATGCTCCGGGCCCTGGCCCTCGTAGCCATGCGGCAACAGCAGCACCAGGCCGCACAGGCGATTCCATTTCGCTTCGCCGGAAGTGATGAATTGATCGATCACCACTTGTGCGCCGTTGGCAAAATCGCCGAACTGCGCTTCCCAGATGTTCAGCGTGTCCGGGTCAGTGGTGGAGTGGCCGTATTCAAATGCCATCACCGCGTTCTCGCTGAGCAGCGAATCGATCACCTCGACGTCGGCGCCGGCGCGGATGGTGGCCAGTGGCAGGAACGTGTGGCCGTCGTTCTGGTCGTGCAGCGTGGCGTGGCGGTGAAAGAAGGTGCCACGACTGGTGTCTTGTCCCACCAGACGCATGTCGTGTCCACCGTCGATCAGCGTGGCGTAGGCCAGGTTTTCGGCAAAGCCCCAGTCGGCGGGGTGCTCGCCGGCCAGCATCTGGCGGCGACCTTCGTAAATCTTGGCCACGCGCGGATGCAAGGTCATGTCCGCGGGAATGGTGAGGAGCTGTGCCGCCAGTTTGCGCAACTTCTCTTCCGGCACGCGGGTGTCGGTCGGCGTCGACAGTTTCCCGGCGATGAAGCGTGCCCAGTCGACCCGGCCGTCGCGGTCCGGTGCCGGGTCGATATCGGTCATCGCCTTGCCTGCTTCCAGCCGGGCGCGATAGGCCTCGAACTGCTTTTGCGCCGCGCCTTCGGCGAGGACACCTTGCTTGACCAGTTGTTGCTGATAGAGATCGCGCGTCGTCGGGCGGGCGCGGATGATCTTGTACATCACCGGCTGGGTTGCCGCCGGTTCGTCCGCCTCGTTGTGACCAAGGCGGCGGTAGCAGACCAGATCGACCACCACGTCCCGCTGGAACTGTTCACGGAACGCGTACGCGAGGCGGGTGACCTCGATCACTGCTTCCGGGTCGTCGCCGTTGACGTGCAGCACGGGCGCGTTGACCATTTTGGCCAGGTCGGTGCAATACATCGTGGAGCGGGCGTCCTGCGGATTGGACGTGGTGAAACCGACCTGGTTGTTGACCACGATGTGCAGCGCGCCGCCGATCCTGAAGCCGCGCGCCTGCGACATGTTGAGCAGCTCCATGTTGACGCCCTGGCCAGCAAACGACGCGTCACCGTGAAGCAGCACCGCCATGGATTGGCGATGGGCGCTGTCGCGCCGGCGGGTCTGCCGCGCGTGTACCGAACCGGCGACCACGGCGTTGACGATTTCCAGGTGGGACGGGTTGAACGCGAGCGCCACGTGCACGCCGCCCTTGGGCGTCTTGACGTCGGTGGAAAAGCCCAGATGGTATTTCACGTCGCCGGTGTGCGCCGGATCATCGGGCTGCTCGAATTTCCCTTCGAACTCGTCGAACAGCGTCTTTGGCGGCTTGCCCAGGATATTCACCAGCACGTTGAGGCGGCCACGATGGGCCATGCCGATGACCACCTCCTTGATGCCGTTGTCACCGGCTGCACGCACGATGTCGTCAAGCATCGGGATCAGGCTGTCGCCACCTTCCAGCGAGAACCGCTTCTGGCCGACGTACTTGGTGTGCAGATAACGTTCCAGACCTTCGGCCGCCGTGAGGCCGTCGAGCACGCGTTGCTTGCCGGCATTGTCCAGGCCGCTGTCGCCAGCGGCCCGCTCCAGACGGGTGTAGATCCAGTTGCGCTGCTCGTGATTGCTGATGTGCATGAATTCGGCGCCGATTGTGCTGGCGTAGGTTTTCTGCAAGCGGGCGAGCAGGTCACGCAACTTCATGCGCTGGCCGGCGCCGGCGTAGTTGCCGGTATCAAACTCGGTATCCAGATCCGCATCGCTCAGGCCATGGAAGGCCAACCCCAGATCCGGTGCCGCCATTCTCCCGGCCAGACCCAGCGGATCGAGGTTCGCGGCAAGGTGGCCGCGCGAGCGGTATGCAGTGAGCAGGCGCAGTACGCCGGCCTGCTTGCGTGCATGCTCGTCGCTGACCGGCACGGCGACTTGCCGTGAACCGCGCTGTTGCTGCGCGGCTTCGATGCGGGCGATGGCTGACGCAGGTGAAACGTCACCGGCCTCGCGACCCTTGAAGCCATCGAAGTAACGACTCCACTGTGGCGATACGGCTGCCGGGTCGGTTAGCCAGGCGTTGTACAGCGCCTCGACGTAATCGGCACTGCCGCCAGACAGGGCGGATGATTCGGAAAACTCGCGGATTGAATGTGTACTCACGTCACCACCGGCAGGGAAAGGAGGCTTGCGGCCATCCAGCTGACCCTGAAAGTCGCAGTTTCACGTCGGCATGGAGTGCCGACATGGTTTCAGGTGGATGGCTGGAGTCGATGCCGCAATTATAGCCTTCGCCTGCTGCGATGCGACAACCCGCGTGACAAGTTTGACCGCCCTTGCGGCGGATATCGCCGGGCTGAACACACTCGCGCGTGGCGTTGCACGCGCACCGGGCCAACGCCCGTGATGTCGCGGTGGCGACTACATATCCAGCGTGTTCAGAATTGTGGCCCGCTCGGCGCGCTCCCATACCTCGTTGAAGTATTGGCGCAACGGTACCTGCGCGGCGCGGTGATCGCGGGCGGCACGACCTGCCGGGCGACTGGCGTCCGGCAGGAACAGGTAACCGCCGGCGTCGTTGAGCAGGTACGCACTGGCGTACGTCAAATCCACCGGGTCCAATGGAGTGCGGATCTGGAATGCAGTAGGCAGCCGCTGTGCGAGCGGGATCAGTGGGTGATCGTCGCGCAGTGCGGCGGCTGGATCGTGCAGCAGGATCCGGATGCTTGCCGCCCGTCCGGAAATGGCGATGCGGCGCAACTCGGCCAGTTCGTCCGCACTGCCATACATGTCACCGTCCAGTGCAGGTACATGGATCAGCAGTTGATGCCGCGTGTCGATCAACAGTTGCCGGCGCGCGCTGGCGATGTCACCACGGCTGCCGGCAGCGAGTACACCGATATCACGCAATGCCGGCGACGGGACACGCGGCGCGGTGATGGGCAGACGCATCATGCGGTGTGCCATGCCGGCGTCTTCAAACTCCGCGCCATAAGCCACGAACCCGGCGTGTTGGTAAAACCCCAGGGCGGTGACTTGCGCGGCGAGCACGACTTCAGCCTGGCCCTGCGCGCGGGCGCGCGCGATCAGTTCGCGCAGCAGGGCCGCGCCGACGCCGCGCCCGCGCCATGGTTCGCGCACGGCCATGCGCTCGATCTTGTGGTCCGCGTTGAGCCGCGCGCAGCCGAGCGGTTGTCCCGTGTCGTCACGCGCAAGCACGTGCCAGCAAGCGGCATCGAGCCCGTCCTGTTCGCGCGCCTCGGGTACGTTTTGCCCGAGCACGAAAACTTCATGCCGCAGCTCGCGCAAGGCGGCCTGCTGCTCCGCGTTGGCCCAGTCGGCGACCTCGACGTGGAAATCCTGCAGTTTCATCGGCGGCGGGGTT
>DAITPL010000152.1:0-3863 GCA_036833615.1 Rhodanobacter sp. | reverse complement strand
GCGCTATTGCTCGATATTTCCATCACCGCAGCATATCAGTGCGTTGCCTGCAGCGCGGGCGCCATCGGGTTCAACGGTTGTCCAGGGTGGCTCCAGTCAGCAGTCCGCGCGCCAGCATGGAACATTGCCGCCGGTACAACAGCAGTTGCCATTGGCGGCCGCCGATTTGTCGCCACAGCACGGCCGAACGCACTGCGGCGAGCAGGTTGGTGCGAATCTTCTCGACTACCGGCGCTTGTTGCAGTTGCTCGGGGTTGCCGCTGACCATCACCCGCGGTCGCAGCGTGGAAAGTATGGAGGTATACAACTCCGCCAGCCGCCCGGTGACCTGGCTGGATGCCAGCCCGAAGTGCTCGACCTGGCGCTGCGCGGCGACAATGCCGGTCTGCAGCTTGTCCAGCAGGTCCGGCCGACCGGTCAGGCTGCGTTCCAGGCGCATGACCGTGACCACCATCTTCGTCACCGACATGTCGCGATCGGTCTCGTCGAGCTGGGCCACGAGCGAGCGCAGCCCGATGTGCAGGTCGGCGATGCCGCCATATACGGCAACCACCGATGGCGCGTCGATGCGAAACACACTGGCCACACCCGTTTCCATGGCCGCCTCGTCGCAGCGGCCGCCGGTCGCCAGGTGTTGGGTCAGCGTGCAAGCCTGGAACAAGCCGGCAAGCGCGATGACGCGCTCCTCATTCATCGCAAAGACTTCAAACACGATGTTGCGGTTCTCCTGCAGACGGTGCCACGACAATGGTGCGGATGGAACGTTGAACCGGGCTCACTTCGCCGCCGCCGGAACGGGCGCCGCTGACAGCCCACCAAATGCCGCATCGGTGGCGGCAATCACCGCGCCGCCCAGACAGACGGGACCAGCGTAGAGCACGACAGATTGTCCCGGAGTCACTGCGCGCTGAGGTTCGTCAAAATGCACTTCGATCCCGTCGGCGACGATGTCGACGGTACAGCGCTGGTCGTCCTGACGATAGCGGGTACGTGCGGTGCAGCGAAAACGCTGCGCCGGCGCTGAACCGGCCACCCAGCTCGGCGGCTCGGCACGCAACCGCCGCGACTGCAACCAGTGGTTTTCGCCGCCCTGGGCGACAAACAACACGTTCGCCGTGACGTCCTTGCCCACGACGTACCAGGGCGCGCCGCTGGTGTTGTGCCGACCGCCAATGCCAAGCCCGTTGCGCTGGCCCAGCGTGTAATACATCGCACCCTGGTGGGTCCCGACCCGCTCGCCCGCTGGGGTGCGCATTTCCCCGGGCCGGGCCGGGATGTAGCGTGCCAGGAAGCTGCGAAAGTCGCGCTCGCCGATGAAGCAGATGCCGGTGGAATCCTTTTTCGCCGATGTGGACAGACGTGCCTGGCGTGCCAGTGCGCGCACTTGCGGCTTTTCCAGCGCGCCGACCGGGAACAGCGTGGCGGCGAGCTGTTGCTGGCCCAGGGTGTGCAGGAAGTACGTTTGATCCTTCGCGGTATCCACTGCCCGCAGCAGCTCGTAGACGCCATCGCGTTCGCCAATTTGCGCGTAATGGCCGGTGGCGATCTTGTCGGCGCCCAGCGTGCGTGCGGCGTCCAGAAACGTCTTGAACTTGATCTCGCGATTGCACAATACGTCGGGGTTCGGCGTGCGTCCGGCCCGGTATTCATCCAGGAAGTGGGTGAACACGCCATCCCAGTACTGCGTGGAAAAATTGCGCGCGTGGAACGGGATACCCAACTGGCCACACACCGTCACCGCATCCTTGCGATCGGCGTCGGTGGTGCACGGGGCGGAGCGGTCGTCCTCTTCCCAGTTCTGCATGAACAGGCCTTCGACCTCGTGGCCGGCACGTTGCAGCAGCAAGCCCGCCACCGAGGAATCGACCCCACCGGAGATGCCCAGCATCACCTTCACGGCCCGGGGCCTGCAGCGAGGTAGTCGATGACGGTCAGCGGCAGGCGTTGTCCGGCCAGCCAGGCGTCGATGCTGCACAAAATGAGCGGGCTGCGCAGGCGGTCGCCGAGTGCGGCAATCTCGCCGCGCGTCATCCACAACGCACGGGTGATGTCCGGGTCGAGCGCGCGCTCCGCGTCGCGATCGAGGGTGCGCGCCGCGAAACTGAAACGCAGCACCATGTCGCCGTGTTCAGTGCTGCGCCACTGTTGAACGCCGATGAGGTGCTGCAGTTCGACGTTCCAGCCCGTTTCCTCCAGGGTTTCGCGCACGGCGGCGGCGAACACGCTTTCGCCGTCTTCCAGATGCCCTGCCGGTTGATTGAACATGGCGCGACCGTTGATTGTCTCCTCCACCATCAGGTAGCGTTCATCGCGCGGGACGACGCACGCCACGGTGGCGTGGGGTCGCCAGACAGCAGTGGCGGATTCAGCTTGGGACATGTGGCGGATCGGCGCTGGAAAAAACGCCATTGTGCCATTACATCAGGTAGCGGTCGTGCTGCCGGCAGGCGCAGGCCGCAGCGTATACTCAGATGCAACGGGTAGTTGTCGCCAAAGTCATGTCGCACGAACACGAATACGAGCACGATAACGATCGCGGGCTGGCGCTCAAGACAGCCAGACCCGAAGTCGCGCGTCCTCCGTTGTTTCAGGTGTTGCTGCTCAATGATGACTTCACGCCGATGGACTTTGTGGTCGAGGTGTTGCGGGCGTTCTTCAATCTCGACCAGGAGCGGGCGGTGCAGGTGATGCTGCACGTGCATACCCGAGGCCGCGGGGTGTGCGGGGTGTTTACCCGTGAGGTTGCCGAGACCAAGGTTGTCCACGTCAACGAATTTTCACGTTCCCATCAACATCCGTTGTTGTGCACTATGGAAAAGCTGTGAGGGCCCCCATTTTGTGTACGGTGCGGTGTAGCAGGCCGCGCATCACCTAGCGGAGACGATCCACATGTTCAGCAAGGATCTGGAAGTCACCATCGGCCATTGCTACAAGCAGGCTCGCGAGCAGCATCACGAGTTCATGACGGTCGAGCATCTGTTGCTGGCGTTGACGGAAAACCAGTCCGCGCTCGGTGCGCTGCGTGCGTGCGGGGTCGATTTGCCGCGGCTGACGCTGGAGCTGGAACGCATCATTGCCGAAACCGTGCCGGTACTGCCGCAGGGTGACGAACGCGATACGCAACCGACGCTTGGTTTTCAGCGCGTGTTGCAGCGCGCGGTCTATCACGTGCAATCGTCTGGTCGCAAGGAGGTGACGGGTGCGAACGTGCTGGTGGCAATCTTCGGCGAGAAGGATTCGCATGCGGTGTATTTCATGCACCAGCAGGAGATCACGCGGCTGGACGTGGTCAATTACATCTCCCACGGCATCGCCAAGATCGGCGATGAACCGGCATCGGGCGCAGCTGGTGGCAGCGAGCGCGAGGGCGAGGAGGGTGGCGAGCCGAAAGGCAATCCGTTGCACGAGTTTGCGAGCAACCTCAACGAACTCGCGCTGCAGGGCAAGATCGATCCGCTGATCGGTCGTGCTGACGAGATCGAGCGCACGATCCAGGTGTTGTGTCGCCGGCGCAAGAACAATCCGTTGTACGTCGGCGACGCCGGTGTGGGCAAGACCGCGCTGGCCGAAGGCCTGGCCAAGCGTATCGTCGACGGCGAGGTGCCGCAGGTGCTGGAGGACGCCACCATCTGGTCGCTGGACCTGGGTGCGCTGGTGGCCGGCACGAAGTATCGCGGCGATTTCGAAAAGCGCCTGAAGGGCGTGATCTCCCAGCTCAAGCAGCAGCCGGGTGCGGTCCTGTTCATCGATGAGATCCACACCATCATTGGTGCGGGTTCGGCGTCCGGGGGCACCATGGACGCAAGCAATCTGATCAAGCCGATGCTGGCGTCGGGCGAACTGCGCTGCATCGGTTCGACCAC
>DAITPL010000151.1:0-3872 GCA_036833615.1 Rhodanobacter sp. | reverse complement strand
CGGCATCCATCCGCACCACTACTGTCTGCCGATCCTCAAGCGCGAAACGCATCGCACCGCCTTGCTGCAGGCGGCCACCGGCGGTGACCCGCACTTTTTTCTTGGTACGGACAGCGCGCCGCACGTCCGCGCGGCGAAAGAATCGGCCTGTGGCTGCGCCGGCATCTACACCGCGCACGCGGCGATCGAACTGTATGCCGAGGCGTTCGAGCAAGCGGGTCGGCTGGATCGGCTGGAAGCGTTTGCCAGCTTTCATGGCGCCGACTTCTACCGCTTGCCGCGGAATCACGAGCGCCTGGTACTGGAGCGCACACCGTGGAGCGTGCCGGATGCATACCCGCTGGGCGCAGCTACCTGCAAACCGATGCGGGCGGGCGAATCAGTGGCGTGGTCGGTGGTGGCGACGCAGCGGGCTTGATTCCGCCGGCATGAAGCCTTCTCGCGCATGTGTCGGGAAGGCTGCGGTGGTTGCCTAACGGTCAACTCACGGCTATGGCTGGCGCGGGTTGCGCGTGTGCGGAGGCGGCCCGCGTTTTTCAATAAGCAAAGTCGCGGAACACCGGATCCACGCTGCCGTTCCATTTCGTGTGGAACAGCTCAAGCTTGAGTTCGGCCGGAGTCTGGTTGGCTGCGACGATCTTCTGCAGCGGGTCGAGGAAGACCGCCTCGTCGTTGCCCAGGCCATTGAGTCGCGCCCGTCGGCGCAGGCCGTGCTTGGCGATCTCCAGCGCCTGCGCGGCCAGTTCACGCACGGTAGCGTGGCGGAATGGCAGCTTCAGGGCGTGCCTGGGCACGCCATCGCGCAAGGCGTGGCGTTCTTCGCGGGTGAAATCCTTGACCAGATCCCACGCCGCGTCGAGCGCTTCCTGATCGTAGAGCAGGCCGACCCAGAACGCCGGCAGGGCACAGAGCCGATTCCACGGGCCGCCGTCCGCGCCGCGCATTTCCAGATACTGCTTGAGCCGCACCTCGGGAAACGCCGTGGTGAGGTGATCGGCAAAGTCCGTCATGTTCGCCTGGATGCCGGGCAACATCGGCAACTGGCCCACCATGAACTGCTTGAAGTCCTGCCCGGCGAGGTTGACGTAGTGGCCGTGCTGGAAGCTGAAGTACATCGGTACATCGAGCAGATAGTCGACATAACGCTCGTAACCGAAGCTGTCGTCGAAGACGAAGTCGAGCATGCCGGTGCGCGCCTTGTCCGTGTCCGTCCAGATTTCCGAACGATAGGACTGATAGCCGTTTGGACGGCCTTCGGTAAACGGCGAATCGGCAAACAACGCGGTTGCCACCGGTTGCAGCGCGAGCCCGACACGAAATTTCTTGATCATGTCCGCCTGGCTGGAAAAATCCAGGTTGACCTGCACGGTGCACGTGCGCTTCATCATGTCCAGGCCAAGCGAGCCGACCTTGGGCATGTATTCGCGCATGATCTGGTAACGCCCCTTGGGCATCCACGGCATGTCGTCGCGGCGCCACTTGGGCTGAAAGCCCATGCCGAGGAAACCGATGCCGAGGCCCTCGGCGACCGAGCGCACCTCCTTCAGGTGGCTATTCACCTCGGCGCAGGTCTGGTGCACGTTTTCCAGCGGCGCGCCGGACAATTCCAGCTGGCCAGCCGGTTCCAGCGTGATCGCTGCCTTGGCGCGCGACAGCGCCACGGGATTCTCGCCTTCGCGCGTCACCTCCCAACCGTAGCGCGTAGCCAGGGTTTCCAGCAGCAACTTGATGCCGCGCTCGCCTTCAAACGTGGGCGGTCGCAGCGTGTCGGTGAGAAAGCCGAACTTCTCGTGCTCGGTACCGATGCGCCAAGCTTCTTTCGGTTTTTCACCAGCAGCAAGGTAATCGGCCAGTTGCTGCCGACCACCGGTAATAGGGGTGTGCTTGACGGCACTGGGTATGGACACAGGCAAAGTCTCGAAGGATTAGTGGACCACTATGGGGGTGTTGCGTGACAACGAAAAGGGGTGGATGGAAATAATTGTACGCGGCAGTACAGGCAAGCTGGGAAGGCAGCCTGGGAAGGCTCGTCATCAACCGTGCCCTGGACGAGCAGAACTCGGTGGGCCGGCGCACCGGGGGGCGTTGGCCAGCGCGACGCGGGCCGGCCGGTACCCGCCTTTCCGGTCGATGGCGACCAGCAAGGCGACAGGCTTGCGTCACTTGCGTTTCGAACTTTCCTTGAGGATGATTGACCGACGGGAGGTTGCCTTGGGAGTGGCAAATGAGGAAGGGATTCTTGCTGTTCAGTCTGTTGCTGATGACGTGCGCTGTCCATGCGCAGCAACACACGATTACCTACGTTTACACCGACTCGCAGGGCACGCCACTGGCGGAGGCTGATGCCCAAGGCAACATTACGGCAACCTTCGATTACGCACCGTACGGCAGTCAGGCGCTGGGCACGGCACCGAATGGTCCGGGTTATACGGGACATGTAAATGATCCGGATACCGGGCTCATATACATGCAGGCGCGCTATTACGACCCCGCCTCCGGAAGGTTTCTGAGTACCGATCCGGTGGGGCCAAGTGCAGGAAACCTCTACGGCTTCAACCGGTACGCGTACGCGAACAACAATCCGATCGTCAACATCGATCCGGATGGGCGCAATATCACCGAAGCACTAGGAGGAGTGTTCTACGAAGCCGCGTCATTCGTTACGGGCAACGGTTTCCATGACAGCCAAATCGTCGGCGCCATGAAAGACGGGTACAACGGCGAAGGCGGCGGTGTCGTACATGCCGCTCTTGAGGACATCGGCACGATTTCGGCGGTCGCTGGTACTGTCGGGGTAATTAAGGGCGGCGGTGCGCTAATCACTCGCCTTGCCGCAAAAGAGGTGGTTGAGGAGGGCGCCGAACTAGCAAACGGAGCGACGAAATCTCTCAAGGACCAAGCGTCAGGGCTCGTCGCTAAAAATGGAGGCAAAAACCGAGTGACAATGCGATCCCCTTCGCAGAAGGTTGAGACTGATTTAGCTGGAAAGAGCCATGGCGGGATCGAGACCCCACACACGAAGATCTCGGAGAGGAACGTCAATGCTCCAAACCAACCGGCCTATAACACGAAATCCGCCACGGTTCAGCCTTCCACCCAGCAGGACATAAGGACTGCGAGGCGTTACTTGGAAAAGGACCACTGAGATGTTAGCGGACTTTACATTCGAAGGGAGTGTAGGAATCCGATATGAAGGTAAGCACTTCGACCTGCACAGTTTTTTTTCGATAGCCCGACTTTCCATAAGCCCCAAAGAGGGAACGGTGCTCTTGGAGTTTGAATCCATCGGGGAGTTCATGGATCGGGTACATGGTGTTAAAGCGCTGGGGCTGCAATTCAGTGGAATAACTTATCTTGAGTTGAGCCCGAAAATTTGTACGAATGTTTCAGATTCACTAGAAGAATTTGGCTTCAAGGCATCAATCGACCGGGACGATGATTGGCTCAAGACGGTTGAGCAATCTGAAAGTAAAGATCATCTATTCGTTCGGCTCTCCAGCCTGGAGTTCATCCGTATTCAATGCGCGGTGGCGCACGTTATTTTATCAAGCTGACCCTGGCGCCTGATTGGCGTCGCGGCGCTTGCATTGCACCGCGCTGCCCGGTCGATGCCCCCCCCGACGCCCGACGCGGCAGGCAGAAACCTGATTCCCCACTTGTCACATCCGACGATACGACGAGGGTAGATGCTGCAACCGTCTGAAGTCGCGCTATCTCCTGCATTCATGCAGTTGTCCTCTCACAGGGACGAGGGAGTCAAAGCGGACGGCCACGCGATCCCGTAGTTCCCGCTTCCAGTCTCCCGTTCCCCGCCATCCTCAGCGCTTCATCGAGTTGAAGAACTCGTCGTTGGACTTGGTGTTCTTCATCTT
>DAITPL010000150.1:0-3895 GCA_036833615.1 Rhodanobacter sp. | reverse complement strand
CACAGCAACGCGAGTTCAGCGGCATTGGGCGCATGAAAATAGCTGGCGTCGTGCACGCCCTTGCGCGCGTCGGCCAGAAACGGTCCTTCCAGATGGATGCCGAGCACACCCGGCACCGCTTGCGCCAGCGCTTGCTCGACAGCCACCAGTCCGGCGCGCATGACCTCCGGCGTATCGCTGATCAACGTCGGCATAAAGCCGGTGGTGCCGAACTGCCGATGTGCCGCACCGATGCGGCGGATGGTTTCCACCGTGGGTTCGGCGTTGAACAACGCGCCGCCGCCCCCGTTCACCTGGATGTCGATGAAGCCGGGCAACAGCGTCGCGCCGTGCAAGTCGTGTACTTGTGCGTTCGCGGCACGCGGAGCAGACGACGGCACCACCCCGGCAATGCGCGCGTCCTCAAGCAGCACAACAACATCGTCGCGCCAGCCTTGCGGAGTGAGTACGCGAGCGTTGATGAGCAATTGCGGCATCAAGCACACCAGTTAATGACTGAAGAACTGCAGGAGCGCACTTGTGCACGATGTTCTTCCAAACGCCAGCCCAAGACACTCGCGCACAGGGTGCGCTCCTGCGGATTCACACCGTCTCCGTGACTTTCGCCGCCAGCATCCATCAGCTACTCCGGCCAGCGTGCAGTTCAGCAATAAAATCGTAGCGGTCGCCGCGATACCAGGATCGCGTGAACTCCACCACGCGTCCATCGTCGAGAAAGCTTCGGCGCTCGATCGCCAGCCCGGCACTGCCGGCCGCGACGTGCAGCAACCGCGCCTGTTCCACACTCAACGCCACGGCGCGCAAGTGCTGCAACGCGCGCTGCGGGCGGCAGTGACCGCGCTCCAGCGCCGCGTACAACGAATCGGTCACCAGCAACGGGTCCGCCAGCACGCTTGCCGGTACGGCACTGCGCTCCACGGCGAGCGGTTCGTCATCGCTGTAGCGCACGCGATACAGGCGCACCACCAGCGCGCCCGGTGACAGATCCAGGGCCATCGCTTCTTCGGGTGTCACCGTGCCGCGCGTGCGCTCGATGAACTCCGAGCGTGGATGCAACCCGCGTTCGCGCAGGTCCTCGGTGAAACTGCTCAGGCGCGCGATGGGTTTGACGATGCGCTCGGCAATGAATGTGCCGGCACCACGCCGGCGCACCAGCAAGCCATCTTCCATCAGACCAGCGAGCGCCTTGCGCACCGTGACGCGGGACAGCGTCAGGGCCTGCGCCAGATCACGTTCACTGGGTAACGCCTGACCGCTCTGCAGCTGGTGCTGTGCCACCATGTTGCGAATCGCGCGGCGCAAACGCAGGTAAGCCAACGGCTGACGCAACGTCGGATCACCGGAGAGGCGCCGATATTCATTGGCAAGCGCGATTTGCATAAATCAACAATACCATTGAAATACCATTGGCAACAACGCCCATGACCGGCATCAGCCGTTCGAGTGCCGGCGCAACATGCCCGCCGGGGCGATTGACCCCGCCCTCCGCGCCAGCTCAAACGTGAACGGCAAAAAGCAAAGGCGTACCAATTCGATGTCCCCGGCATTGACGGGTGGTAGACTTTTCTGCGACCGGTATGGGATTGGATTTGTCACAACACATCCCGACCAACCGCTTCAACCGCCGCGGGCAACGCGTGGCCAAGCCCATCGGCGATAGGTGCTGCATCGTGCACACCAGCGGTATCACGCTGTAGTCGGAACGAACAGCTTGCTCCAGTTGTCCGCGTTACGTCGTCGGTCGCCTCATGGAGCCGTCGCCCATTCCCCTGACGAACCCGGAACCCATGTCCGACCTTGCCATGCCCGACCTACCCGACGTCAGCACGCACAACTTTGCCGATGCCGAGGCGCAGGCGGTGACTCTGGCCAAACACATCGCCGGGCGGCTGCGTACCGGACTGGAGGCGCGTGGGCACGCGCTGCTGGCCGTGTCCGGCGGCAACACGCCGAAGCTGCTGTTCGCCCATCTGGCCCAGGCAGCGCTGGACTGGGCTCACGTGCGCATTACCCTGGTCGACGAGCGCTGGGTACCGGCGCACGACCCGCGCGCCAATGCCCGACTGGTGCAATCGACGTTGCTGCAACACGCGGCCCACGCCGCCAGCTTCGTGCCGCTGTACACCGGCGCGGCTACGCCGGAAGCGGGCCTGGCCGAAGCCACTGCGCGCATCAACAACTTGCCATTGCCGTTTGATGCGGTCGTGCTCGGCATGGGTGACGACGGACACACCGCTTCGTTCTTCCCCGGCGGCGATCACCTCGACCTTGCTCTCAACCTGTACAACCGCGCACCCGTGGTATCGATGCGTGCACCCGCCGCCGGCGAACCGCGCATCACGCTCACGCTGGCGACGTTGCTGGAAACGCGCGCGCTGTACCTGCTGATCAGCGGCGCACACAAACGTGAGGTACTGGCCGACGCCCAACTCGGCCTGGGCGCGGCACAACACTATCCCGTACGCGCCGTGCTGACCCAGAATCGGGTGTCGGTCGCGGTGTATTGGTGCCCGTAGGCGGGGTGGTTTGCGCGGCAAGGGCTTCCCGCACCGGTTCGGCTGCAGACGGCGCAAGAGCCGGCGGGCAGTGCCCGCCCTGCGAAAATGCCGCGCGACCGGGCTGTATGGAGCCGCCCCTGTCGCGCGTGGGGCGGGCACTGCCCGCCGGCGCTTGCGCGGACACACAGCATGCGTGGCAAGCGCCGTGCTTGGCGTGAATCGTGGGCGTGAACCGCGCCAGTCCCCAGCGGGCAATCGTCACCGCGGCTAAAGTGGTCGTTTGCCGCGCGTGTGCACCACACGCGGCCCGGCCCATTTCAGGAAACCACTGCGTGAGTATTGGACCATTGCTGTTTTCCACTGCGGTGCTGACGCTGCTGTTCGGCATCATTGCCGCCATGGGCACCAATGCGTTTCTGACGCGTCGCGGCTACGCGGACGCCGGCACGGCCTTGTTCATATCGCTGGGTTGCGGCTTGCTGCTGGCGCGCGTGGTGTTTGTCGCCCGCTGGTGGCCGCAATATGCGCAACAGCCGCTGGGCATGTTGAACATCCGCGACAGCGGCTTCGAGCCGATCGCCGGCGTGCTCGGGTTGCTGCTGGTCGGCGCCTTGATCGGCTGGCGCCGGCCCGCACTGCGCCGGTCGCTGGCCGCGGCGGTCGTCGTCGGCACGCTGGCGTGGGGACTGGGTCGGCTTGCGGTGCAGACGCTGAACACCAGCGCCAGGCAGCCGCTGCCAACACTGGTGTTGAATGATGTGCATGGCGGCCAGGTAACGTTGCAGGACCTGCGCGGTCAGCCGACCGTGATCAACCTGTGGGCGACGTGGTGCGCACCGTGCAGGCGCGAAATGCCGATGCTGGCCGCAGCACAAACGGCAATGCCGCATATCCGCTTCGTGTTTGCCGATCAGGGCGAGGCTACTGCGGCTGTCCGACGCTATTTGCAACAGGAGCGGCTGAACCTTGACCACGTGCTGATCGACCCGAACATGGATTTGTCCAGCTGGTATGGCGCGCGGGGCTATCCCACCACGCTGTTCATCGATGCCAATGGCCTGCTGCGCGACATCCAGATCGGCGAACTGTCGCGCGGTACGCTGGCCGCACACCTGGCCCGCATTACCGCACCTGCAACCCGCTAGTTGCAGCTAGCAGGACTGCGGTGGCTCCTCGTTCTCGAGCAGCGCCATCACCGCATCGCTGAGCCGCGCACAACGGTCGCCCATGAACGGGAACGCGTCGTTCAGCGTCGTCGCCAACGCGCTCTCCAACGACGCGCGCAGTTGGCGCCGCGCACGAAACAGCCGGGTCTTCACCGTCTGCGGCTTCAGCTCAAGCTGCGCGGCGGTTTCCTCCACGCTGCACTCCTCGACTTCGCGCATCATGTAGACCGT
>DAITPL010000149.1:2685-3947 GCA_036833615.1 Rhodanobacter sp. | reverse complement strand
CCGTCGATGCGGTTCATGTAGCGCAGGATGATGTTGCCTGCAGCGCGCGCGGCACGCGCCGCGATCGTGACAGCGGGTCTGGACATGGCTTCGACTTGGAGAGAGCGGGTTTGCGGCTGGCGATTCTAGCAGAGGCGTCACGGCGGGACTCCGGCCCGGCTGGCATCCACTATCCTTGACGACCCCTTCTCATCAGCTGCCACCCATGCCTGCTGCCCCGGATCTCGCCACCCAGTTCCGCTTCGTGCTGGTGCGTACCTCGCACCCGGGCAACATCGGCAGCAGCGCGCGGGCCATCCGTACCATGGGTTTCACCCGGCTGGAGCTGGTGCAGCCGGCGCACTTTCCCGATCCGCAGGCGACCGCGCTGGCCGTGGGTGCCGATGCCGTGCTGACCGGCGCCGGGGTCCACACCGACATGATTGCGGCGTTGGCCGGCAGCAGCCTGGCACTGGGCCTTTCGGCGCGTCGCCGTGGCGTGCATTTGCCGGAATGGTCGCCACGTGAGGCCGCGCGTAAAGTGCTGGCGGCAGCGGCGCGCGGCGAGCAGGTGGCGCTGGTGTTTGGCAACGAACGCACCGGTCTGGACAACGCGGAGCTGGCGCATTGCCATGGCATGGTGCGCATTCCCAGTGTGGATGATTTCAGCTCGCTCAACCTGGCGCAGGCCGTGCAGGTGATGGCTTATGAAGTACGTCTGGCCATGCTGGCGGATGCCCCGGAGCCGGCGCCGGTCAGCGCCACCGAACCGCCGGCGGATGCAGTGGAGATGGAGCGGTTTTTCGTGCACCTGGCGCAGACGCTGGAAGACATCGATTTCCACAAGGGCCGCACGTCGACCACCATCCTGCTGCGCCTGCACAAGTTGTTCCAGCGCGCGCAGATGGACGAGCGCGAGTTGCGTATCATGCACGGCATTCTCGCCGACGCACAGCGCATGGCGCACTTGGCTGGCGTGGCCGAGGCGCGCACTGCGGCAGAATGATGAGGCCACGGTCGGCTGAGCTGACCACGGCACCGAGCGGCCGCCCGTGCCCGTAGCGATGGACGTCTCAGTGGCCGTCGCGGCGTCGTAGGGCGGGCACTGCCCGCCGCACGGAAGTACGAGCAACGGCCGGCGGGCAGTGCCCGCCCTACCAAAGCGGACGGTGCTGCGGACTGGCCGTCGGGCCTCGCCGGGCGGCACTGCCCACCGCACGGAAATACGGAGCAACGGCCGGCGGGCAGTGCCCGCCCTACCAAAGCGGACGGTGCTGCGGACT
>DAITPL010000149.1:0-2585 GCA_036833615.1 Rhodanobacter sp. | reverse complement strand
GGCCGTCGGGCCTCGCCGGGCGGCACTGCCCACCGCACGGAAATACGAGCAACGGCCGACGGGCAGTGCCCGCCCCTACCAGAGCGGATGGTGCTGCGGAGTGGCCGTCGCGGCGTCGTAGGGCGGGCACTGCCCGCCGCATTTCGTGTCGGCAGGCTTACCCGAAATAGTTTGTCGACCGGCAATGGGCAAAATACTCTTGCCGTGGTTTGACGCGCGGGCCACAGCCGGCGTGGGTGGTTTTTCCAGCTCACGTATGCAGAGCCGGTTGGGGCTGCTCCGGGGTTTGCCTAGCCGTCGTCGTCCGCTTCAGTCCGCGGGATGAACGTGACCAGCAGTTTGTCGATGCGCGCACCGTCCAGATCGACCACCTCGAAGCGGTAATTGCCCCAACGGTAAATCTCGCCGGTGTGCGGGATGCGCCCAAGGGCGGACATCACCATGCCGGCGGCGGTGTGGAAATCGTGCTCATCCTCGCCGGGCAATTCCACGATTTGCAGCAGCTCGCGCAGGTCGTCGGTGGACAGGCCGCCGTCGATCAGCCAACTGCCATCGTCGCGCTGCACGATGGGGGCACTCTCGTCGGTGCCGGCGTGGCCGATCTGGGTGGCGCCAACCACGGCCGAGAGCAAGTCATTGACCGTTACCAGGCCCTCGATGTCGCCGTATTCGTCCACCACCAGTGCCAGCGGCGTTTCCGCGTCGCGGAACTCTTCCAGCAGATCCAGTGCGCGGGCGGTAGCGGGAATGAACAGCGGCTTGGCCAGATGGTCAAACAGTTCCGGCTTGCCCTCGGTGAAGCTGTACAGCAGGCGCTTGACCTCGACCACGCCCACCACGTCGCTCTCGTCGCCGCGATACACCGGATAACGCGAGTACGGCGTGTCGCGCAAGACCTCAAGGTTTTCGGTGCGCGGCGCGGAGATGTCCAACCAGGCAATGCGCATGCGTGGGGTCATCACGCTGTCGACCGTGCGATCGCCCAGGCGCAGTACGCGGTTGACCATGTTGTGCTCGTCGGCATCGAGCACGCCCTGCTCGGCGCTCTCCGCCACCAGCATGCGAATCTCTTCCTCCGTCACCACCCCACGCCGTTGCGGGTTGTTGCGCAGCAAACGCAACAGCAGGTTGCTGGAAGCGTTGAGCAACCACACGAAGGGCATGGTCAGGCGCGACAGCAGCAGCATCGGCAAGGCGACGGATATGGCAACTTTCTCCGGTGCCGACAGCGCCAGGCGTTTGGGCACCAGTTCACCAATGACAATCTGCATGAACGAGATGACGACGAAGCCGATCACGATGCCGAAGCCGCGTGCGTAAGGGGTGAACCATGCGACATGCGTACCGTCCACCAGCGCGGCAATGTGGCCGCCGAGGGCGTCTCCGGCGATGGCACCGGTAATCAGCATCACCAGGGTGATGCCGACCTGCACCGTGGACAGGAAGTGCTCCGGCGCCTGGGCATGACGCAGTGCCAGCGCGGCGCGGCGACTGGTGCGTGCCATCGTTTTGAGGCGGCTCCTGCGCGAGGCGATGAGAGCCATTTCCGACAAGGCAAAAAAGCCGTTGCACAGTGCGAGCACGAAAACGAGCGCGAGTTGGGTCAGCATCGCGACAAGGTGGAATGTTGGGGCATGGGCCTGAGTGTAAAGGCAGCCGCGGCCGCATTCACCTGTGGCCTTGAAGTTTTGCCATTGGTGCGAAGCAGCACACCACTCCTGTAACATGGCCGCCATTCCCGTCTCGGCCAACCGACCCATGTTTTCCCTGCAGACAATGTTCGGCAAAGGTGACAAGTTTTATGGCCTGCTGGAGCAAAGCGCAGCCGCAGCCTGTGACAGCGCCAACGCCATGCAGGCATTGCTGAATCACGATGGCGCGGGTCCGCTGATGACCTCGTTTGCGGCCAACCGGGTGCGGGAAAAGGCGTTGGCGGCGCAAATCAGCGAAGAGCTGAAAAATACCTTCGTCACCGCCCTCGATCGCGAAGACATCGAGGCGCTGAACTCCGCGCTGTACAAGATCCCCAAGACCATCGAAAAGTTCGCCGAGCGCTATGAAATCGTGGCTGCGCGCGTGACTGGCGTGGACTTCGCGCAGCGGGCGCAAATTCTCACCCAGTCCACCGCGGTGGTGGCGCAGATGATCAGCCAGCTGCGCCGGAGCCTGCAGATTGATCCGATGAAAAAGCTGCAGGATCGGATGCAGGCGCTGGAATCAGAAGGTGACCGCATGCTGCTGGCGCCGTATCGCACCTTGTACATGGAAGGCGACGACGTGATGCGCGCGATGCTGGCCAAGGATTTGTTCGAGCTGATCGAAAAGGCCATCGACAAGTGTCGGGACGTGGGCAATATCGTGTATTCGATCGTGTTGAAGAACTCCTGACCGTGCTGGCCAACAAACGCGGCACGGGGCTGGGTGCGTGGCGGCACCACGGGTTGCCGGATGCATTCGCGCTGCAAGCCGTCGAGGTACGCGCATGAGCCTGAGCCTGGTTATCGCCGAGGTGCTCATTGCCCTCACGTTTACCTACATCAACGGTTTTCACGACACCGCCAATTCCATCGCCACGGTGGTGGCGA
>DAITPL010000148.1:0-3978 GCA_036833615.1 Rhodanobacter sp. | reverse complement strand
ATGAGCAAGCGACCAACGCCGTGCATTGGTTGGTCGACCAGGCCAAGTAAGCCCGCTGCGCAAGTGGATCAACAAAAGCGCCGCCCGCACGGGCGGCGCTTTTTTGTTCCCTCATTCGCCGTAAACCTCTCGCATGGCGGGCGGTACCCGCCGCGTCGCGTCAAGCGCAGAACAAAAGCCGGCGGGCAGTGCCCGCCCTACGCGTGGCATGGGCGTTGATCCATACCCGTGGCACGTGTGCCGCATGGGCGTCGGTTCATACCAGTGGCACGCGGCGTTGGTGGCGATCCCGTACCTGCGCCGCCCTGGGTAGGGCGGGCACTGCCCGCCGCCACACCAGACGTGCGCCGCGACCGCGACCGTGGCGAGGTTGCCGCCCCGCGAGAGCGGTCGTTACCGGGGCACTACGCTTCATCGCCCGGCTACGCTCTGCTAGCGTGGCGGGACCGATCCCGTTGTCGCCACGGAACCATCATGCCGCCACGTCCTGCCCGGTTCGCATCGCTGCTGTTTGCTGCCGCCCTGCTCGGTGCGTGCGCCATCGCGCCACGCCAGGTCGACTTGCCCGATGGTGCACGCGCGAACGTGGCGATTCTGGAAACCACCGACCTGCACTCCAATGTGCTCAGCTACGACTACTACCAGCTCAAGCCGGACCCATCGCTTGGCTTCGAGCGCACCGCCACGCTGATCCGCCGGGCGCGCGATGAATTTCCCAACACTTTCCTGTTCGACAGCGGCGACACCATCCAGGGCACCGTGCTGGCCGACTATCAGGCGCAGGTGAAGCCAGTGGCCTGCGACCAGGAACTGGCGGTCTACCGGGCGATGGATGCGCTCGGCTACGACGGTGGCACTGCCGGCAACCACGAGTTCAACTACGGCCTGGGCTTTCTGTCGCAGGTGACCGGCACGCGGATGAATGTCGCTGGTGGTCGTCACGAGCGCTGTGCCGGTCCCCATTTTCCGCTGGTGCTGGCCAACGTGTTCAGCGCGCGCGACGGCAAGCCGATCTTCCAGCCCTGGACCGTGGTCAGCAAAACCATCGAGGCCTACACCGTCGATGGCAGCAAGCTCGAGGTGCCGCTGAAGATCGGCATCATCGGCTTCACCCCGCCGCCGATCATGCACTGGGACCAACAACATCTCGCCGGCAAGGTGACGGTCAGCGGCGTGGTGGAAGCGGCCCGGAAATACGTGCCCGAACTGCAGGCGCAGCACCCGGACCTGATCGTGGCAATCCTGCACGGCGGCCTGGACACCGCGCCATACACGCCGGACATGGAAAACGCCGGCTGGTATCTGGCTGACGTGCCGGGCATCGATGTGCTGTTGCTCGGCCATTCGCACACGCAATTTCCGGGCCCACGCTATATCGGCATGCAGAACGTCGACGCCACGCACGGCTTCGTGCGCACCAAACCGGCAGTGATGGGCGGTTTTTTCGGCAAGGATCTGGGCGTGATCCAGTTGGTGCTGGAGCGCCAGCACGGCCGCTGGATGATCGACTACAAGGAAACGCATAGCGAGGTGCGCCCGATCTGCAGCAAGTCGCGCGGTCCGCAGGCGGCGGACGCGCACGCCGTCGCGTGCGTACCGGCCGATCCAGCCATCGCGCCGCTGGTGCGGCAAGTCCATGAAGCTGCCATCGCCTACGTCAACACACCGATCGGCAGCAGCACGCTGCGCATGAGCAGTTACTTTGCCGACGAAGGCAACATGACGGCGCTGGCGCCGGTCAACTCCGCGCAAGCGGATTACGTGCGTCGCGAGCTGCCACGTCTGCACCCGGAACTGGCGGGCGTGCCCGTGCTGTCTGCTGCCGCTGCGTTCCGCACCGGCTTTGGCGGTCCTGACGATTACACCGATGTGGCCGCCGGCCCGCTCACGCTGCGCAGCGCCGCCGACCTGTACTTCTATCCCAACACCCTGGCCGCCGTGCAAACCGATGGCGCGGGCCTCAAGGCCTGGCTGGAAAAATCCGCCGGACGCTTCAACCGGATCGACCCGCACCGGACCACCGAACAGCAGCTGATCAACGCGCATTACGTCGGCTACAACTTCGACCAGATCCAGGGCGGCATCCACTATGTCATCGATGTCTCCATGCCGGTCGGCCAGCGCATCACCACGTTGACGTATCGGGGCCAAGCGGTCACGCCGACCCAGCCGTTCATCGTCGCCACCAACAATTACCGCGCCAGCGGCGGCGGCCATTTCCCCGGCCTGGATGGCAGCACCATCGTGCTCGCCGCGCCCGATGGCAACCGCGAAATCCTGGCCCGCTGGCTGCAGCGTCAACACACCATCGACGCACAGACACTCGAACCCGCCTCATGGCAGTTTGCGCCGTTGCGAACCCGCGGACCGGTCGTGTTCACCGCCGCCAGCGGCAAGGAGGACGTGGCACGCGCGGCCGGCATCGGCAACATCCGCCAGGTGCACGATCACGGCGACGGCACCGCCACCTACAGCATCGATTTGGCGCATTGATGCCGCGACCGGGGAACCCTCCGGGCGTGCCCGGCGGGTGCTGAAAGCCGGCGGGCAGTGCCCGCCCTACGAAGCTTGGCTGCATGGCATGAGGTGGACGGCGCTGTTGTAGGGCGGGCACTGCCCGCCGCCCACGCGCTACATGGCGACGTACCGGCGAGCTGGCAGGCAGTTTGCTCGCCCCACGAAGCAAGCGGGTGGGCGGCGGCTGAAATATCGCCCGCGTTTGCGCATACCGGGCTCACCGACCACACCGCGCAGTGCTGAAAGCCGGCGGGCAGTGCCCGCCCTACGAAGCTTGGCTGCATGGCATGAGGTGGACGGCGCTGTTGTAGGGCGGGCACTGCCCGCCACACGCGCCGCTACTGCGATAATCCACGTTCGGTGCAGGGCACCGGCGCCGGTCCGCAAGTGACCGCTACCGGGGTGCGCACCAATGTATTGCGCATGGCCGAAACGTTCCGGCCTGTGCCCGAACCCATTGCTGCTGGAATCCGTCATGTCCTCCTCACTGCCCGCCGCACCCCCGCAAGTTGCCAGCGCCATGGCCCCGGCCAGCGTCGGCAATGTCGGCGTCGGCTTCGACTTGCTGGGGCACAGCGTGGCTGGCGCCGCTGACCGCGCGCAGGTGCGCCGCATCGACGAACCAGTCGTGCGCATCGCCGCCATCCACGGCTGCGTCACCAACTTGCCAACCGATCCGCGGCAGAACACCGCCGGGGTCGCGCTGCTGTCCATGCGCACGGCGCTCGGTCTGGCGCACGGCTTCGAGCTGACGCTGCACAAAGGCATCGCGCTTGGCTCGGGCATGGGTGGTTCGGCCGCCTCCTGCGTCGCCGCCGTGGTTGCCGCCAATGCGTTGCTGGAGCAGCCACTGCGGCCCGAAGCCCTGTACCCGTTCGCGCTGGATGGCGAAGCGGTGGCCAGCGGCAGCCGCCACGGCGACAACGTCGGATCAATGTTGCTGGGCGGACTGGTGCTGGCCACCCACGAGCGTCTGCTGCGCATCCCCGTGCCGGACGCGTGGTACTGCGCCCTGGTGCACCCGCACCTGGTGCTGGAAACACGCACGGCCCGCGCCGTGCTGGCAGGCAACTACGCACTCGGCGAATTCGTCGCCCAGAGCAGCAACCTCGCGCTGGTGCTCGCCGGCTGCTATCGCGGCGATGCCGCGCTGGTGCGCGAAGGTCTGCGCGACGTGCTGGTGGAACCGCGGCGCGCGCCGCTGATTCCCAATTTCGCGCGGGTGAAACAAGCCGCGCTGGACCAGCACGCCCTTGGCGCCAGCATCTCCGGCGCCGGACCCAGCGTGTTTGGCTGGTACGAAAACCGCGCTGCAGCCGCAGCCGCAGCAGGAGCGATGCAAGCCGCCTTTGCCGAGGCCGCGCTGGACAGCGATACCTGGCTGTCGCCGATCAACGGTCCGGCCGCGGCCTTGCTCGATTCCTTCGACCCGCAGTCGCCACCATGATCCCGGCCGAGTGG
>DAITPL010000147.1:0-4124 GCA_036833615.1 Rhodanobacter sp. | reverse complement strand
TCGCGAGGGCGGGCGTACCGTCGGCGCCGGCGTGGTCGCCAAAGTCGTCAAGTAAGCACATCGGCCGCGTGGCGTTGGCATCACGCAATCGCGCGGTGTCGTGTCGTCAGGTTCGGATCCCACGAACAAATCTCTGAGAGATTGTTCGTTGGGGCTTCACCAAGCATCCATTTATGGGTATACTTGGCAGCTTGCTCGCCGGCTTGGGCTCTGCCTTGGTCGGCTCACCGCGAAATGAGGCGCAGGAAGCGCTTCGAGTTCGCTGGCCAGGAGGCCCTCGCAATGAAGCATCACCACGGGGCTGATTCCCGTGGATGATTTTCTTGTGTGACGCACAGTTTCAATCCGGGCGAGCCAGGTAGTGCTCGCTCGGTCGTTTCGGACAATGGCGGTGCCGTGAACGGCACCCCTGAACGGCAGGTTCCAGTCACGCGGGGTGGCGAGAAGCCGCTTCGTTTCAGCAACGTTCTTTCGACAACAGGACACGGTTATGGCGAATCAGAAGATCCGGATTCGGCTGAAGGCATATGATCATCGCTTGATTGATCGTTCGGCCAGCGAGATCGTCGAGACGGCCAAGCGCACTGGCGCGACGGTACTCGGCCCGATTCCGCTTCCCACCAGAATCGAGCGTTACACCATCCTGACGTCTCCGCACGTCGACAAGGATGCACGCGACCAGTACGAGACCCGTACGCACAAGCGTGTGCTCGACATCGTCGACCCGAACGACAAAACCGTGGACGCGCTCATGAAGCTTGATCTCGCCGCTGGCGTCGATGTTCAGATCAAGCTCGGTTGAGCGACAGACAGGATACGAAGATGAGTATCGGATTGGTTGGCCGCAAATGCGGCATGAGCCGACTCTTCACTGAAGATGGCCGCTCGATTCCGGTGACGCTGATTGAAGCGACGCCGAACCGCGTGACCCAGGTGAAGACGGACGAGAATGATGGTTACAGTGCCGTCCAGGTTTCCGCCGGCACCAAGCGCGCTAACCTGCTGACGCAGCCAGTGAAGGGCCACTACGCGAAAGCCAAGGTTGAGCCAGGCCGCGGCTTGTGGGAGTTCCGCGTGCCTGCCGGCGATCTTGGCAAGTACAGCGTCGGTGCGGAGATCAAGGCCGACGACGTGTTCACTGTTGGCCAGATCGTCGACGTCGCCGGCGTGTCGAAGGGCAAAGGCTTCCAGGGCACGATCAAGCGCTGGAACTTCAAGATGGGTGACGCTACCCACGGCAACTCGCTGTCGCATCGCGCGCCAGGTTCCATTGGGCAGCGCCAGACTCCGGGGCGCGTATTCCCCGGCAAGAAGATGTCCGGACACATGGGTGCGGTGAACCGCACGCAGCAAGGTCTGGAAGTGGTCAAGGTTGACGTGGAACACCATCTGATTGCGGTGAAGGGCGCGGTGCCGGGTGCTACCGGCGGCGACGTCATCATTCGCCCGACGACGAAGGGTTGAGGAGACCGCCATGGAACTGAATGTCATTGGCGCATCATCGCCTGCCAAGCAAGCGCTCAACGTATCGGACGTGGTGTTCGGCGGTGAGTACAAGAAAGCCTTGATCCATCAGGTGGTCATCGCCTATCAAGCGACCGGTCGTGCAGGTACCAAGGCACAACTCTCGCGTGGCGAGATGTCCGGAACCACCAAGAAATTCAAGAAACAGAAGGGCGGTGGCGCTCGCCACGGCGACTACCGCGCGCCGATTTTCATCGGTGGCGGTGTGACATTTGCCGCCAAGCCGCGCAGTTACGAACAGAAGGTCAATCGCAAGGCGTATCGCATTGCCATCCGTTCAATCTTCGCCGAGCTGATCCGGCAGGATCGCCTGAAGGTCGTGGACAGTTTCGGCGTCGACACCCCGAAGACCTCGGCCATGGTGGCGAAGCTGGCCGAATTGAATGTGTCCGGTCGGGTGCTGCTGGTATCCCAGGATGCGGATGAGGCGGTGTTTCTGGCGGCACGCAATATTCCGTATATCAATGTACTGGACGTGATGGGTCTGAACCCGGTCAGTCTGGTTGGCTCCGACCATGTGGTAATGACGGTTGAAGCGGTGAAGAAGGTCGAGGAGTGGTTGGCATGAACAACGAACGCGTTCTCGATACGTTGCGTGCGCCGCACATCTCCGAGAAATCGGCGCGTCTGGCCGAACACAACCAGTATGTATTCGTCGTCGCTCCGGCGGCGACCAAGGCCGATGTCAGTGCTGCCGTGGAAAAGTTGTTTGACGTGAAAGTCGAACAGGTCAACCTCGTCAACATCAGGGGCAAGGTCAAGTCCTTCCGTTTCCGCGCTGGCAGCCGCCAGGGCAAGCGCAAGGCCTATGTGCGGCTTGCTGATGGGCAAACCATCGACGTGTCGGCCAAGGCCTGAGCCAGGAGTTTCGTGAAATGGCATTAATTACCCACAAACCGACCTCGCCGGGTCGCCGCGACTCGGTCAGTGTGCACACGGAGGGCCTGTACAAGGGCGCGCCGGTTGCCGCATTGACCGAAGCACAGTCGCGTACCGGCGGCCGCAATCATCATGGTCGCATTACCGTGCGGCATCGTGGCGGTGGTCACAAGCAGCATTACCGCATCATCGATTTCAAGCGTGACAAGGAAGGTATTGCCGCCCGCGTCGAGCGCATCGAATACGATCCGAATCGCACCGCGCACATCGCGTTGCTGTGCTACGCCGATGGCGAGCGCCGCTACATCATTGCGCCCAAGGGCGTGCAGGTGGACGACCGCCTGGTATCGGGCCGCGATGCACCGATCAAGGCGGGCAACTGCCTGCAGTTGCGCAGCATTCCGATGGGCAGCGTGGTCCATTGCATCGAGCTGCGACCGGGCAAGGGCGCACAAATTGCGCGCAGTGCCGGTGCCTCGGTGCAGCTGGTTGCCCGCGAATCCGGCTACGCCACGTTGCGCCTGCGCTCCGGCGAATTGCGTCGCGTGTCGGTCGATTGCCGCGCCACCATCGGCGAAGTCGGCAATGGCGAGCACAGCTTGAAGAAGCTGGGCAAGGCCGGCGTCAAGCGCTGGATGGGTATTCGTCCGACCGTCCGCGGTGTGGTGATGAACCCGGTTGATCACCCGCATGGTGGTGGCGAAGGCAAGACTTCAGGTGGTCGTCATCCGGTCAGCCCGTGGGGCACACCGGCCAAGGGCTACAAGACCCGCAACAACAAGCGCACGCAGCAGTTCATCGTGCGTCGTCGCACCAAGTAACAGGAAACCGACATGCCGCGTTCTCTGAAAAAAGGTCCGTTTGTCGACCTTCACCTCGTCAAGAAGGTGGAAGCTGCGGTTTCCGCCCACAACAAGCGCCCGATCAAGACCTGGTCGCGTCGCTCGATGATCCTGCCGGAAATGGTCGGCTTGACCATCGCCATCCACAACGGCCGTCAGCACGTGCCCGTGCTGATCAACGAGAACATGGTCGGGCACAAGCTCGGCGAGTTCGCGGTGACCCGTACGTTCAAGGGCCATGTCGGCGACAAGAAGGGCAAGTGATGAGCACTGAAGCCAAAGCAATTTTGCGCGGCGCCCGCGTATCGGCGCAGAAGGCGCGTCTGGTGGCCGATCTGGTTCGCGGTCTCCCCGTGGGCCGGGCCAGCGACGTACTCAGCTACACCAACAAGAAGTCTGCGCTGTTGGTACGCAAGGTGCTGTTGTCAGCCGTGGCCAACGCCGAGAACAATCTCGGTGCTGACGTCGACGAATTGAAAGTCGCCAGCATCTTTGTTGATGAAGGTCCGATGTTGAAACGTATGTATGCCCGCGCCAAAGGCCGCGGTTCGCGCATCCTGAAGCGCACCAGCCACATTACTGTGGTTGTTGGTAACTGACCGGGGACATAGACGATGGGTCATAAAGTTCATCCCACCGGTATCCGCCTGGGCATTGCCAAGGACTGGAACTCGAAGTGGTACGCGAACAAGCGCGATTACGCCAGCTACCTTGTGGCGGATATCAAGGTTCGTGACATGCTGAAGAAGAAGCTGGCCCAGGCCGGCATCTCGAAGATCCTGATCGAACGTCCGGCCAAGACCGCGCGCGTGACGATCCACACTGCCCGCCCGGGCGTGGTGATCGGCAAGAAGGGCGAGGATATCGAGAAGCTGCGCA
>DAITPL010000146.1:0-4484 GCA_036833615.1 Rhodanobacter sp. | reverse complement strand
GCGCGATGCTGTCGCCGGCTGCCGAAATTGCCGCCGAGCTGGACGCCACGCTGGTGAACATGCGTTTCATCAAACCGCTGGATGAAACCCTGTTGCTGGCGTTGGCGAAAACCCACGATGCGTTTGTCACGCTGGAAGACAACGCGGTGGCCGGCGGCGCCGGTTCCGCCGTGGCCGAATGCCTGTCAGCGCATGGCGTGACGTTGCCGATCCTGCATCTTGGCCTGCCAGACGTCTATCTGGAACACGGCAGTCGCGAACAGGTGTTGAGCATGGCTGGCCTGGATTTGCCCGGCATGCGCCATGCCATCATTGCGCGTTTTCCGCAGCTGACGGGCGTGGTGGCCAACACCGGTTGATCGCCGCGTCAACCGATGTGCACCGCGCCACCCGCCATGGCCGCGGATCTTCTCACCCGGGCTGGCGACCACCGCTGACGCGGTCACGCTGTTCCAGATCCTGTGCGGTAAATACGTCGGCGTAACCCGCCGCCTGCAACAACTCACGCGCCGCCGCACCCTGCTGCCAGCCGTGTTCGAACAATAGCCAGCCGTGCCCGGCGAGATGGGCGCGCGCCGCCGCAACGATGGTGCGAATGGCCTGCAGACCATCCGTGCCTGACGCCAGTGCCGTCAGCGGCTCAAAGCGCAAATCGCCCCGCGCCAGATGCGCATCCGCCGCCTCGATATACGGCGGATTGGACACGACCAGGTCAAACCGGTGATCCGTCAGCGGCACCAACCAGTCACCGTGCGCGAAGCTGACATTGCCGATAGCCAGGCGTTGCGCGTTGCGGCGGGCCACCGCCAGCGCTTCGGCGCTGCAGTCAGTAGCCACCACGCGCGAGTGCGGGCGTTCCTGCGCCAACGCCAGCGCAATAGCGCCACTGCCGGTACCCAGGTCCGCCACCGCGCACTCCCCACCTTCCGGCAGGCGTGCCAATGCCAGTTCCACCAGCAACTCCGTCTCCGCACGCGGGATCAGGGTGGCTGGCGTCACCTCCAGCTCCAGCGACCAGAAGCCGCACCGGCCGGTGATATACGCCACGGGCTCACCCGTGGCACGCCGCGCCACCAACGCGGCACAGGCCGCTTGCACGTCCGCACCCACCTCTTCCTCGGCATGGGCAAACAACCAGCTGCGCGGTTTACCCAGAGCGTGCAGCAGCAAGACCTCGGCATCCACTTGATCACCAAGGCGCGAGGCAGCTGCTGCCAGCAGTCCACGCACGTCAGACATGGCGTGGCGGCTCCTGCGGGGCGGGCGTGGTCGCCGGCGACAATTGTGGCGCTCTTGCCTGCTTCGGCCCGCGCCGGCGCCAGTAGCCACCAGCTGGCCAAGCTGCACCGACATCGCGCAACCGGCCAATCACGGAATTGAGCGACCGCAGAGCCCAAGCCAGCATCGCCAGTCCGCAGCGCCACAGCGAAACGGCGAGCACCCTGGCCGCCGACCGCGTGCCGCCACCTTGATCGGCGGACCAGCGCATATCGGCGGCGTTGGGGCCTCTGCCGGCCATGGCCTGCTCCGACCGGACGTGCAACACCCGGGCTCGCAGCACCAGTGACCCTTCCCGCGCCGTCCGCGGCACCGACGAACCACACCAACTCCACAAAGCGGATGACCGACGAAACACCCCGCTTACGCTCCGAGCGCCCAGATAACGGCAACAGTGTAAGGGGTAAGTGCCCCGGACATCGCGATCAGCGCATGGCGTCGATCGCTGCGGCAGCCTGCCTGGACTTCAATGCACTGCACAGCTGAATGGATTCACTCGTTTGAGCCAGGCCACGCGCGGCGCCGGTAATATCTTTCAGGCGCGGCTGGAAGAATGCCTGCAGGCGGTCGACGTCACCCGGCGCGCACCCGCCACCCCCCATCAAGCCAGGCAAACGCCCGCCGGCGAAACTGCCGGTGCGCTGCACGATCTGGTCGTAATGCGCCACTGACCACTTCCATGCGGCATCGCGTTGCGCCGGCGTTTCGCGACTGCCGCTGAGCAGCATTGCCATCTCGCCGACCTTGACCTGCCGGTCCAAGGCAAAATTGCGTACCTGTTCGGCCAGTGCCGGATCCTCGGTAGAGCTCAAGGCGAACAGGATCGCGTTGCGTATGCGCGCATCGCTGGTTTGCGGCAACTGCGCAATCAGCTCGGCAACGACGCTCTCGCCACGCTCCTGCACCGCCACGCCCAGCGCATCGCCAAGCAGGTCAGGATTGCCGGCGGCCACGTCCAGACGGCCCTCTGCAGTGCGCTTGAGCACCGCGTCACCCTGTGCGAGCAACGCCGCACGCACCGTTGGCTCTTTCACGTCGAACGCGAGGAAGCTGGCCAGCGCGCTGCGCAACAGGGCATCGTCATCCGTCTCCCCGGCCTTGCGCACATAGCCCAGTTGCTGCATGCGTGGCAGATACGCGGACGTGGCCCACGCGGCCAACCTGGCGTGTTGCGCGGCGGTGCTGGCCAGGCGCGTCCTGATCCACTCGAAGGTATCCAGTGGCGCGATGGCGACTTCACGGACCGTGGAGCGGGTCAGTGGCCGCAGCGCCGCCAGCGCGGCCGCGGCATCCACGTCGCCACGGCGGAAGCTGGCTGACACGGCATCGGCATAAGCGAGCTGTTCCGCGTCACCCAGCTTTTCCACGTGCGCCGCCAGCTGCGCAAGGTCGTGCGCGTTCAGGGCAAAGCGGTAGTAGCCAAGACCATTCGCGTTGGGCATGACCCAGGTTGGCTGGCTCGCACCGGCCAACGTCAGCGTGCCATGCGCCTGGTCCAGCAGCTCGCAGCTGACCTTGCTGCCCTCGGCCGTGCCATAGCGCACGCACATCGGCACGCCCCACACGTGCCGCGTGTCACCCTTGCTGCCATACGGCAGGTAGCGGCTCTGGTTGAGCTTGAGCACGGTCTTGCCGCCCTGCTCGCTGACCTCGGTCTGCACATAGGGCACGCCCGGCTGATTGAGGAAGCTCATGAACGCCTGCTTGAAGCGATTGCCCCGGCCTGCCGCGGTCGCGATCGCGTCGACCAGATCGGTCGCGGTCGCGTTGCCGAATTTGTGCGCCTGGATATACGCGCGCATGCCCTGCTGGAACGTCTTGTCGCCGACGAAACCCTCGAACATGCCGAGCACGCTGGCACCCTTCTGATAAGTGATGCCGTCAAACGCAGTCTCGATGTCACCATTGTTCTCGATCGGCTGGCGAATCTTGCGCGTCGTCACCAGGCTGTCACCGCCCATGGCCCGTTGTGCGCCGCGTACGCGATCCAGGTCGGCACGATATTCGGGGTGCACCTGTGCGGTGACCTTGCCTTGCATCCAGGTGGCAAACGCCTCGTTGAGCCACAGGTCGTCCCACCAGGCCATGGTCACCGTATCGCCGGTCCACATGTGCGCCAGCTCATGCGCGGTGACGTTGAACGAGCCGCGCACGTTGCGCGCCGGCGAGTCCTTGTCCAGCAACAACAGCCAGTCGCGGAACGTCACCAGGCCGGGGTTTTCCATGGCGCCGGCGGAAAAGTCCGGCGCGGCCAGCAAGTCGAGCTTGTCGAACGGATAGCCGAAGCCGTAGTAGTTTTCCAGCGCGTGAATGATGCTCGGCGTTTCGCTCAGCACGTGCGCCATGCGGTGCGCCTCGCCGGCGGGAGCCACGCCGCGCAACTGCAGCGGCGTGCTGCGCCAGGTGCCCGGCGCGATGTCCGGCGCCTTCGCGATATCCCACGGACCAACCGCAAACGCCACCAGATAAGTTGGCAAGGGTTCGGTCCGCGCAAACGTCAGCGTCTTCCAGCCCTTTGCGGCTGGCACCTCGCGCACCTGCATGGTGTTCGCCACGGCGGTCTGATCGTCGGGAATGGTGATGCTGATATCGAACGGCGTCTTGAACCGCGGTTCGTCAAAACCCGGGAACGCGAAACGTGCGCTGATCGGCTCCATCTGCGTCATCGCATACGGCTGGCCCTTGGCGGACACCTTGTACAGACCCTGCAGTTGCGCATTCAGCGGCGCGGTGTAGTCCAGGCGCAGGGCGAGGTCTTGTGGCTGCAGCATGCTGCCGAAGCCGACGCGCACGACGCCGGCCTTCGCTTCGGCAACTGTGTAGGTCCCGCTGTGCTGCTTGCCCGCAGCATCAGTGATCGTGACCTGCGAAACTTTCAGCGCGTTGCCGTCCAGCCACACATGATCGGCTGCTTGCGTCAGCCTCAGCTTGATCGTGGTCGTGCCGGAAAAATCCTGCTGTGCCGGATCCACCTTGAAGGCCAACTGGTAGGACTGCGGTACCGCCCATGCCGGCAGCTTGCCCTGCGGTACCTGATCGGCACCGGCGGCGAACGCCGAGCCGCAACACACAGCGAGTGCGGCAAGCACGAATGGACGAGTGACAGGGTGCATGGTGGTCTCCGCAGGAAGTCGAACGTCCACGCTAAGACGGAGGGACCGGATTAACCCAGTGCCATAAGGCACGTAGCGAAAAGCCGGCGGGCA
>DAITPL010000145.1:0-4535 GCA_036833615.1 Rhodanobacter sp. | reverse complement strand
CTACCCGATGTTGCTGCTGTGCCGTGGCCTGCAAGGCATGTGTGCCGGTGCCGGGTTGGTGGTGGGCCGTGCAGTGATTCGCGACACCTATGCGGGGCCGGCGGCGCAGCGGCTGATGTCGCAGGTCATGATGATTTTTGGCATCGCGCCGGTGATCGCGCCGATGGTTGGCGCGCAGTTGCTGTCGGTGGGCGGCTGGCACGGCATCTTCTGGCTGCTGACCGCCGCCACGGTGGTGCTGGCAGGGGTGTTGATGTGGGTGCTGGACGAGAGCCATCCGCCGGCGCAGCGCACGCGGTTTGCGCCGCGACCTTTGCTGGCCAGCTATGTGTCGTTCGGGCGGGATCGGTTGTTCTGGCCGTTGCTGATTTCCAGCTCGGTCAATTTTGCCGGGCTGTTCCTGTATATCGCCTCGGCGCCGCAGATCGTGCGCGGCTTGCTGGGTTTGTCCGCGCAGGGTTTTCCCTGGCTGTTCCTGCCGGTGGTGATCGGCTTGATTGCCGGTGCGTGGTGGTCTGGTCATCTGGCGGGACGCCGCAGCATCACGTTTACCGTGAACCTGGGCTACGTGGTGATGCTGCTGGCGTGTGCGACGCATGTGTCGCTGGCGATGGTGTTCCCGGCGCCGCAGCTGCCGTGGTCCATGTTGCCGCTGGTGTTGCACGGCGTGGGCGTGCAACTTGCGTTTCCGACGCTGACGTTGTTGCTGCTGGATCGCTTTCCGCACCATCGTGGCGGGATCTCCTCGGTGCAGGCGTTTGCCAGCCTGCTGCTCAGCGCCGTGGTGGCTGGCGTGCTCTCGCCCCTGCTCTCCGCCAGCATGCTGCACCTCGCGTTGGGCGCCAGTGCGTTCACCCTGATCGGCGTGGCAGCGTGGTTCTGGCATGGGCGCATACGCCGTGCCCAGCCGGCACCGCCGTTGCCGCGCGATATCGCGCTGCAGGCACAGATCACGCAGCCGCGTTGATTGCTGCCGGGAACCGCCTGCAACTGCTGCCGTGCGCCACTCGGGTCGAAGCGTCTTGTTTACTCTCCCGCAAGCAGGGGCGGTGTATAAGCCCGTTACAGGACGTGACAGGTGGACGAGGTAATGGCAGGAGGCAGTGATGAGCATGCGTTGGGCAAATTCGGCGGCAATCGCCGAGTACGTGGGACGGAATTCGCGCGAGACCCCGTTGCAGGTGCGGTTGCGTGAGGAGACCGCGCGGTTGCCGCAGGGGCAGATGCAGATTGGTCCCGATCAGGCGGCATTTTTTTCGTTGCTGGTGCGCGCGCTCGGCGTGCATCGTGCACTGGAAATCGGTACGTTCACTGGTTACAGCTCGCTGGCGGTGGCCAGCGCGCTACCCGCGGATGGCCGGTTGGTGTGTTGTGACCTCAGCACCGAGTGGACCGCCGTCGCCGGACGCTACTGGCGCGAGGCCGGCGTGGACACGCGCATCGACCTGCACCTCGGGCCCGCTGCGCAGACGCTGACGACCTTGCTGGCCGAAGGTGCCGCTGGCAGTTTTGATTTCGCCTTCATCGACGCCGACAAGACCGGCTATGACGGCTATTACGAAGCCTGCCTGCAACTGCTGCGTCCCGGCGGGCTGCTGGCGCTGGACAACATGCTGTGGAATGGGGCCGTAGCCGACCCGGCGCAGACCGACCCTGACACCGTCGCGCTGCGCGCGCTCAACGCCAAGGTGTACGCCGATGCGCGGGTGGAGCCTGCGTTGCTGACGGTGGGCGACGGCGTGCTGCTTGTGCGCAAAGTCTGATCGGGCAGCGTACCGACGGCGATCGCTCGCCTTGGCGATACCGGTGACGTTAGCGCGGCCCGCGTGGCGGCGGCGGCCAGGTGCGCGCTTCAGCCACCGGCGATGATCGGCGGCACGGTCATGCGGGCATCGTCCAACGCCCGCACCAGTGCCGGCGAGCGATAACTGGCATCGGCCCGCCAGCGTTGCCAGACCGACGCGTCGATGGTCTCGTTGATCGCGGTGCCGAGCACCCGATCGGCCGGAGCCTTGAGCAGCTTGTACAGCCCGTGCATGAATTCGGCGTAAGAGTTGCGTGGTACCCCGGTCCAGGCGTCGGCAACCGGTACGAACGCCGGGTTGCCGGCCAGCCCGCACGCCATGGCCTTGTATTGCAGCCAGGCCAGCGGCAGGTCGGGCAGCGGATCCGGCTTGCGCCCGGCGCCATCGCAATCGTTGCCCCCGCCGACGTCCGAGTGCGAGCCGATGAACCAGCGCTGTTCGATTTCAATCTGCTCGCGCTTTTTCGAAGTCGGTGTTTCGCCGGGTTGCAGGCTGTACGGATCGCGGGTCCACAGTGCCGGGGCAAAGTCCGCACGGTGCTCATCCAGGGCCAGCGCCTGATAGGCGTATTTGACGGTCTTGCTCAGCTCGGTGTCGTGAAACCGGTAACGCTTGCGGGAGAACGGAAACCACGATGCGGTGTCCGGGATACCCAGTGCGCCGACCGTTTCCCACACGCCGATGAAATGGATGTCCACTTCCACGGAATGGGTGGCCCGGTAGGCAACGGCCACCGGATCGTCGGGTTTGTGGTTGGTGTCGCGGTAGAAATCGTAGGCTGCGGAGACCTCCGCCTTGCTCAGCCGCGTGCCACCAGCGTGCCTGAGCAATCCGCATTTGCGGATCATGCCGCCCAGGCTGCGCGCGGTGTACGCGCCGCGACTGAAACCGAACAGATACAGCTCGTCGCCGGGCCGCCACGTGGCACACAACCAGCGGTAACCATCCAGCACATTTCCGGCCAGCCCGTAGCCGAAGGCGCCGCCGAGCAGGTGGACGAGCCCGGGCGTGACGCCGACGCCGGGAATGTAATTGACCAGCTGCTCGACGCCGGCTGCGTCGCGCGGGGCGATCAGCCGGCGCAGGCGTTCCACGTTGGTGTTCGATTCCGGCTTGCTCCACGTACCGTCGAACAGCAGCGCAAGGCGGCGGGTAACCATGGCGTGACGTGCGCCGTCTACAACGTGGGCGAGTGATCGTGCAGCAGCGCTGCGCGCACGCTGGCGAGGGGAGCGCAACCTTGTTGCATGAACTGGTGGTGGAACCGCAGCAGTTTGCAATCCTTGCCCGGTCTTGCCTGCAGGTTGGCACGCCACCCCGGAATTTGCGGCGCGCCTGCCTGCGCCGTCACGGGCGGTGTTGTCGTCGCCGGTGCGGCAATGATGCGGGGCCAGTCTGCCGCCGGAGCCAGCAACAACGCCAATGTGGCACCTGACGTGGCAGGCATGATGTTGGTCATGGTCAACGGTCCTGGGACATGTTGTGCTCAATATCGGGTGGCCCACGCGCAGAGGCCATTCTTTTGCCGTTGTCGCGTGAAACGCAAGCGGCGTACGCTGGGCTTTTCCAAACCGTGAGTATGGGTAGTGGACCATGGATACACAGGCACAGGCTGATCGGGCGCGCCGGTTGCGCGACATGCACGACCGTTCGCGGATCTTGTTGCTGCCCAATGCGTGGGATGCCGGTAGTGCTCGATTGTTCGAACAGCGCGGGTTTGCCGCCGTGGCCACGACCAGCGGTGGCATGGCATGGTCGCTGGGCTATCAGGATGGCGAGCGGGTGCCACTGGCCGAGGTGCTGGCGACGGTCGCGCGCATGACACGGGTGTGCCGCGTGCCGGTGACCGTGGATTTTGAGGGTGGCTATGGCGCCACCGCGCAGGCCGTGGCGGCGTCGGTACGCGCGGTGATCGAGGCGGGCGCAGCCGGCATCAATCTGGAAGATGGCACGCCTGGTCACGGCCCACTGCGCGCACTGGACGAAGCGGCCGCGCGCATTGCTGCCGCACGTGACGCCGCGACCGCGAGCGGGGTACCGCTGGTGATCAACGCGCGCGTCGATCTGTGGCTGCACGGTGGTGCGCACGACGCGGCTGCGCGCATGGACGAAGCGCTGCGTCGCGCCCGTGCGTACCTTGCCGCCGGCGCGGATTGCATCTATCCCATCGGCTTGAGCGATCAAGCGACGCTGGCGGCGTTCGTGCGCGCGCTGGACGCACCGGTCAACGTGGCCGCCGGGCCGACCATGCCGAACCTGCAGGAGTTGGCGCGAATTGGCGTGGCCCGCGTGACCACCGCCACCCGGTTGGCCACGCTGGCGTTTGCCGCAGTGGATCGCGCGGTTGACATGATGCGCGGGAGCGGGCGTTTCGATGTCCTGGATTCGCCCTTCACCTATGCCGATGCCCAGGAGTTGTTTGCGCCGCGCTGATCGAGCAGCACGGCAGCGTTTCCTTTGGTTTGATCACTTGAGAGGAGTCACTCATGAAAAGTCGTCTTGATTACCGCAAGGCTGCGCCCGATGCATTCAAGGCCATGCTGGACCTGGAGCTGGCGGTGCATCGCGGCAATTTGGAGAAATCCCTGATCGAGCTGGTGAAAATGCGGGCCTCGCAGATCAACGGTTGTGGCTACTGCCTGGACATGCACAGCAAGGATGCACGCGCCGCGGGTGAAACCGAGCAGCGGCTGTATGTATTGCCGGCGTGGCGCGAGGCACCGTTCTACA
>DAITPL010000144.1:0-4584 GCA_036833615.1 Rhodanobacter sp. | reverse complement strand
CTGATCGAGGCGTACGCCAACGTGCCGCAGCTTGCCAACTTCCTGCATCTGCCGGTGCAGTCCGGCTCCGATCGCGTATTGGCGGCGATGAAGCGCGGCTACACGGCGCTCGAGTACAAACGCAAGATTCGCAAGCTGCGCGCCGTGCGGCCGGACATCTGCGTGTCCACCGATTTCATCGTGGGCTTCCCGACCGAGACCGAAGAAGATTTCGCCAAGACCATGGCACTGATCGATTCCGTCGGCTTCGACCAGAGCTTTTCCTTCATCTTCTCCGCACGTCCCGGTACCCCTGCGGCGAACCTGGCCGACCCCACGCCGCTGACCGTCAAGCAGGAACGCCTGCACCGGTTGCAGGCGGCGATCAATGCCAACGCGAAGAAAATCAGCGCCGCCATGGTCGGCTCGGTACAACGCGTCCTGGTGGAAAAACCCAGCACGCGTGACGCCAGCGAACTGAGCGGCCGCACGGAAAACATGCGCTTCGTCAATTTCCCCGGCAACCCGCAGCTGATCGGCCAGTTCGTCGACGTGGAGATCACCGAGGCCATGGCCAACTCGCTGCGCGGACGTATCCGGAGCAGCGACGAGGTTGCTGCCTGAGTCGGCGCACCCGGATCGGCGGGAACGCCGCTTCACCACATCATCCACACCACCGCAACAGCCTTCATGACCCACGGCCTCAACCAACGCGACTTCACGCTTGATCCGGAAGACAACGCCCGCCTCGCCAACCTGTGCGGGCCGTTTGACGAGCACCTGCGTCAGGTCGAGTTGCGGCTCGGCGTCGAGATCAATCATCGCGGCCACCTGTTCCAGATCATCGGTGACGACGGCATCGCGCGCGCGGCGGAAAAGGTGCTGCATGTACTCTACGGCGCGGCCGAGGAGGAATCCCTGACCGGCGCGAAGATCAACCTGCACCTGGCCGAATCGGGCATTGCCGCCATGAGCGCCGAGGCGGCCGAAGCGGCCCAGGAAGTGGTGATCCGCGTCAAGCGCGGCACGATCAAGGCGCGCGGGCCGAACCAGGATCGCTACCTGCATGCGATCGCCACGCACGACATCAACTTCGGCGTCGGTCCGGCCGGCACCGGCAAGACCTACCTGGCCGTGGCCAGCGCTGTGGAGGCGCTGGAATCCAATCGCGTGCAGCGGGTATTGCTGGTCCGTCCGGCGGTCGAGGCCGGCGAGAAGCTCGGCTTCCTGCCCGGCGATCTGGCGCAAAAAGTCGACCCGTATCTGCGCCCGCTGTACGACGCGCTGTACGAAATGCTCGGTTTTGAAAAAGTGGCGAAATTGATCGAGCGCAACGTGATCGAGATCGCGCCGCTCGCTTACATGCGCGGGCGCACGCTCAACGATTCCTACGTGATTCTCGACGAGGCGCAAAACACCACGGTCGAGCAGATGAAGATGTTCCTGACGCGCATTGGCTTCGGCACCGTCGCGGTCATCACCGGGGATGTCACCCAGGTCGACTTGCCGCGCAACATGCATTCCGGGCTGCGCCAGGCAGTCAAGGTATTGCGCGAGGTCAGCGGCATCAGCTTCACGTTTTTCACCTCCAGCGACGTCGTCCGCCATCCGCTGGTGGCAAAGATCGTGCGCGCCTATGAGGCGTTCGAGCGCAAAGAAGGGGAAGTGGAATGAGCCGGCGCCACGCCGACCCCGCCGCCAACGGACTTCCCTCACGCGCCGGAACCGCTGCAGCCACGGCCGCCAAGCCACCAGCCACCGTGACCACGCGATCAACACCACGCTTGCGTGCGGACCCGGCGCCGTGGCTGCAAGTTCACGTCGGCTACGGTCTGCCACGCGCGGGGCTGCCGTCGTCAGCCAGCTTCCGGCGCTGGGCCGAAGCCGCGTTGCGCGGGGCCAGGCGCAGGCGGCGCACGGACCTGGCCATCCGCATCGTCGACCACGCCGAGGGGCTGACGCTCAATCACGACTATCGCGGCCGCGACTACGCCACCAACGTGTTGTCCTTTCCCGCCGAACCGCCGCCCGGCGTCAGTTATGCGCTGATCGGCGACCTTGCCATCTGTGCCCCGGTCGTGCAGCGGGAGGCGGCCGAACAAGGCAAGCCGGCGCGGGATCACTGGGCCCACCTGACCATCCATGGCGTACTGCATCTGCTTGGCTACGACCACCTCGAGGAGGGCGAAGCCGAAGTCATGGAAACGCTGGAAACCCGCGTCCTCGCCCGCCTCGGCATCGCCAACCCATACGCATGACACACTTTGCGTGGGCGGCGGGTGACGGCGGTGCCCTGAACCGGCTTGATTTTTCCGTTAAACTTGACTACCGCTCGCGTTTTGGGCAGTCATAAAGCGACAGATGAACGACGACCCTGGCAGTACCAACGGCCCGGCGCACCGCAACTGGTGGGACCGACTGGGCCATATATTTTCCGGCGAGCCACGCAGCCGCCCAGAATTGCTCGCCGAGTTGCGCGCGGCGCAGACCAACGGATTGCTCTCGGCCGACACGCTGACCATGGTCGAGGGGGCGATCAAGGTCACTGAGTTGAGCGTCGATGACGTCATGATCCCGCGCACGCAGATCGTGATGCTCCCGGCCGACTGGACCCTGCCACAGATCATGGCGGCGGTGGTTGAATCCGGCCACTCGCGTTTCCCCGTGCACGGCGACGACAAGGACGAGATCCTCGGCATCCTGCTGGCCAAGGATCTGTTGAAGTTCTTCGGCACCGAAGAGCCTTTCGACATCCACGACATCCTGCGCCCGGCCGTGCTCATCCCCGAGTCGATGCGGCTGAACGTACTGCTCGCGGAATTCCGGCTGTCGCGCAACCACATGGCGCTGGTGGTGGACGAATATGGCGGGGTTGCCGGGCTGGTCACCATCGAGGATGTGCTGGAGGAAATTGTCGGCGAGATCGACGACGAGCACGACGAGGCCGAACCGGTATTGATGCACGAGCAACCCGGCGGCGACTGGCTGGTCAGCGCACTCACGCCAATCGACGATTTCAACGAGCAGATCAAGGCCGAATTGCCCGATGAGGAATACGACACCGTCGGCGGTTTGATCACCTCCGAATTTGGCCATCTGCCGGAAGTGGGCGAGCAAGCCACCATCGGTGCCTACCTGTTCCAGGTTACCGCCGCCAACGACCGCCGCGTGCAGCAGTTCCGCGTCAGCCGCCAATCGGAAGCCTAGGCATACCTGTGCGGGGCAAGCGCTGCGACGGAAGTCTGTTCACGCGCGCCGTGCGTCGCTGCGGCAACCTGTGCACGCGCCTGATCGGGGCCGGCAGGCTGCTGGTTGCGCTGCTCGCGCTGAGCGCCGTCACGCCAGCCCACGCCAGCGTGGCCAACGCGCCGGGCGCCAATCTGCAGGTATCGCTGATCACCTACGGGCCGGGCGCAACCTACTGGGAGCGCTTTGGCCACGACGCGATCGAACTGCGCGACACGAGCTCGGGCGAAGCAATCAACTTCAATTACGGCGTGTTCGATTTCGACGAGCGTGGCTTTTTGCTGAACTTCGCGCGCGGCCGCATGCGCTACCTGATGGACGCCGCACCCAGCGCGCTGGACGAAAGCTTTTACGTCCGGGACAGACGTTCGGTGACCCGTCAGCGCCTGGCGTTCACCGCGGAACAGGCGGCGGCGCTGCGCGACTTTCTGCTGTGGAATCTGCGCCCGGAAAATGCCGCCTATCCCTACGACTACTACACCGACAACTGCACCACGCGGGTGCGTGATGCGTTGAACGCCGCGCTTGGCGACGTCATCCGCGCGCAACTGACGGTGCGCCCCGGCGGCATGACCTTCCGCCAGCAAACCGTACGCCTGATGAGCGCGCAACCATGGCTGATGCTGGTGCTGGATCTCGGCCTGGGCCCTTACGCCGACCAGCCGCTCGATGCCTGGCGCGAAAGTTTCCTGCCGGAGGTGTTGCAGACGCGGCTGCGCGACGTGCAGGTCACCGACCACACCGGTCATCGGCAACCGCTGGTGGTGGACGAACAGTTGGTTGCGCCGAATCTGCTGGACGTACCGCCCCGGCGTGCGCCGGATCTGCGCCTGCCGTTGGCGCTTGCCGGCCTGGCGTTGGCCGGCTTGCTCATCGTCACGTGGCGGGCATGGTTGCCTGGTTACATCACGCTGGGCACGTTGTACCTGCAGGCGGCCGGCCTGGTCGGCTTGCTGCTGCTGGTGCTGTGGACACTGACCACGCACCACTCGGCGTGGGCCAATGCCAACCTGCTGCTGTTCAATCCACTGGCGTGGCTGCTGCTGCCCACCGTGTGGCGAATGCGGCGCGGGCTGCGCGCATCGAGTTTCAGCAACGGCGTGCTGGTGCTGCAACTGCTCGCCGCGCTCGGCGCGGTGGTGCTGCACCTGCTGCCCGGCAGCGTGCAACAGAATCAGCCGTGGCTGCTGTTTGCGCTGCCGGTGTGGATCGCCTTGGCGTGGACATTGCGTAAAGGCCGCTGAGGTTCGACCCGCGCCTGGACCGCACCTCGCCAGGCGGGCGCTGACCCTGCCGGACACAGCGCTTCGTAGGGCGGGCACTGCCCGCCGAACGCTACAACGCGGATCGTGCGGGGCG
>DAITPL010000143.1:0-4608 GCA_036833615.1 Rhodanobacter sp. | reverse complement strand
GCACGCGCCGCAATGTGCGCAGCGCCTCCGCCCGATCCGGCGGTTCACCCCATACTCCGGGCCCGGTGACGCGCATGGCGCCATAGCCGAGCCGATGTATCGCCAGTCCGCCCCCCAGCAAAAATTCGCCAGAGCGGGTCGCATCTGGAACAACCATGTCCACGCCTTCGTCAACAAGACCGCTTTTCAGCATACGCCTGGGTGTGAAAACGGAAACCTGGCCTCTGGGGGCGCAAGGTCAAGAGTTGATGCCATGCGAGCCCACGGTCGCTTGACCACCCGAAGCGCAACGCTGTAGTACCGGTATAACCCGGGCCGGAGGCAGGAGTCTGAAGCTTGGCGATCGGCCAGGTCCGGTCGCCGGAGGTAGGCAGGCCTGAAGGTTGGAGCCGAGGGCGCAGACGGATCACCTCCCAAATCCCGGAAAACTTTGCACCTTGCAATTGGCGCGTTCTCGACGAACGGTCAGTGTGGTGCGGATGGGCGGTCCGAGGCCGGCTTCACCGATTGCATGTGTCGGACAGGTTTACACTTTTTGGGTGTGTCTATGGGATACGACAGTAAATACGCACCGGAATCATGTATTTGAAACTTGGCACAGGAACTGCTTGCCATACCAGCAGGACACTTCTCATTGTTGTCGAAATGCCACAGGAATCCGTTACATGAAAAAGCTCATCCCCATGCTCTGGTTGGTTCTGATGGCCGCGAGTCTGCCCACATACGCGACCACGATTTCGACCAGCATAGGCCTGGATACGGTTTTTGCCGGCAATACGCCAGATGGGCCATCTCCCTGGCTGGTCGCCACTTTCACCTCCAATACCGGCTCCCATACCGGCCAACTGACGTTGACCTCTGCTCTGGGTGACGCCGATTTCTTGCAGGGTCTCCAAAGTTCCAACGCCGCTCTTGGTTGGGGATTTTTTCTGAACACCGGAATTTCCAGCGTCACGTGTGCCAGCAGTCCGGGCAACAACTGCACTCCCAATGCACTTTTCGGCGGTGGCTACAACGCTGGGCCGCTCGGCAAGAGTTGGAATCTGGCCTTTGGCTGGCCAGTCGGCAGCCGGTTCGATGGCAGTGACACGGCGGTGTACGACATCACTTTTGGCAGTGGCTTGACGGGCTCGCCGTTCGTCGCCAATGCCGATGGTTGGCTGTCAGTCGCGCATGTCCAGGGCATCACCGGGGGGTGCAGCGGCTGGATCGTTGCGGGGAACGGCAACGGTGCCGATGGCGACGGACCGTGCACAAGCACATACGTGACCGAAGTACCGGAGCCGGCGACGCTCGGCATGTTCGGGCTCGGCGCTCTGCTGCTCGGCCTGTTTGCCGGTATGCGCCGGCGCATGAGCTGAGCCAGCCACCGGAGCCCCGCGCCAACCAGCACTCTGCGACAACGGAGTGTCGGGGCGACGGACGGAAATGTTGCGGGTACCTGCGCTGCTCCTTCCTTAGTGTGCTCGGCGTCAGCGTGAACGACGTCCGCTTGCCAACGGGTGACCGACCGGTTTACGTCCGCCGGCCGGTCACGCGGTGTCGCCACCGGCGGTAACACGAGTGGCTGGTTATGCGCTGCAGCGCCCGAAGTCGACGGCGATGGCCACTTCGTATGCGTCGGGAAGCAAGGCAGGTGCCGGCCGCGTCTGGAACAGCCCTGTCCAGGCCTTGCTTGCAAGAGTTGTTTCACCATGCACCGCCGTCAGCCGCGCGGCCGGATTCAGCAGTGGTGAAGTGTTCGCGCGTGCACGTGCTGCCCAGCCCATGATCAGGCAACACCCGCATGGCCTCCGTGGCAGCAGGATGGCAAGGCGGCCAACGCCGCGCTCTCCGCCAGCAGGCGCGCTTGCGCCAGCACCTCCGCCGGCACCCAATCCGGAAATGGCTCGGACGTGACCACGTGTCGTCCGGAGGCTGTGTGCTCCTCGGCAAGCCGGGCCAGCTGGTCAGGCCGAAAGTGTTCGGCGCTGCGGGCCAGTGCCGGCCACAGCCGACGGTGCACGAGCGTGATCTTGCCGGCTACCAGCCGGCAGACAAGGACCTGGCTGGAAGCGCGGACGGCACGGGTAATGGAGAAAATTTCCTTGCTGCACGGATGCGACCACCAGTTGCCATGCACGGTTTCGCCGGCGACAGCCTCAACCAGGGACGGCACCTTGCCATGCGCAGCCTCCAACACGATGCCATGCTGACGGATGAAGGCGAGGGCTTGCTCGGGAGTCAATGAAGGTCCTTTCTGCGCGACCAGCCAGTGAACCGGCCTGCTGAGCACTGTTTGTTTGAGCGCCAGGTTCGGCCGCGCTACGGGCAGACGAACTGGGGTGATGTTCTGCCAGCCGGCTCCCGAATTGTGCCGGATGATCCACTCGTGGCAGCACTTCCGGGTGCCACGCAAGCGTAATCCGGAAATGTCCGGCGTAACCAGTGGGGTGGTACTGCACACCGGTCGAGCGCGGTGGCAATCTGGATCCCGCCGTTCAGCGCAGCGCCGCGTCGGGACGTCAACCCGCCGCGCGCCACGCCCGCACCGCTCCGGCAAACGCCAGACAATCGGCAAAGCGGTTGTACAGCGGCACGGGCGCGACGCGGATCACGTCGGGCTCGCGCCAGTCGATGATGAAACCATGGGCCATCAGGTAATCGAACAGCGCGCGGCCTTGTGTGCGCCCGGCAATCACGCGGATGGAGAGTTGCGCGCCGCGGCGCTCGGGTTCGGCGGGCGTGACCACCTCGAGCACGTCGGCCAGTTGCGTATGCACCAGCCATTCCAGATAACCGGTGAGCCGGCGTGATTTTGCGCAAAGTGCGGGCATGCTGGCGCGGTGGAACAGTTCCAGCGATACGCGCAGCGGCGCCAGCGCGAGGATCGGCGGGTTGGACAGTTGCCAGCCGTCGGCGCCGGGTGTGGGCTGGAACCCGGATGGCATGAGAAAGCGGGTGGCCTTGTCGTGGCCCCACCAGCCGGCAAAGCGCGGCAGCGCCGCGTTGGCATGACGTTCGTGCACGAACATGCCGCCGACGGCGCCGGGACCGGCGTTGAGATATTTGTAGCTGCACCAGATCGCGAAATCCGCGTTGCTGTCGTGCAGTTGCAGCGGCAGGTTGCCGACCGCGTGGGCAAGGTCGAAACCGACCGTGCAGCCATGGCGATGCGCCAACGTGGCGATCGCCTGCAGATCAAATGCCTGGCCATCGCGGTATTGCACGCCGGGCAACATCACCAGCGCGATGCGCGAACCGTGCGCAGCCAATGCGTTCTCGATGGCGGACATCGACAACGTGCCGTGCGCCTCGTCCGCTGCCACTTCGATGAGCGCAGTGGCCGGGTCGAAACCGTGAAAACGAATTTGCGATTCCACCGCGTAGCGGTCGGTGGGAAACGCGCCGGCTTCGATCAGGATCGCGGGGCGTTCGACGGTCGGGCGATAGAAACTGACCATCATCAGGTGCAGGTTCACGCCCAGCGTATTCATCGCCACTACCTCGTGTGGCAGCGCGCCGACGACGGTGGCGAGGTCGTCGCGCACAAACTCGTGATAATCCATCCACGGCAAACGGCCCTTGAAATGGCCTTCCACCCCGAGCTGGCCCCAGTAATCCAGTTCCGCGTTGACCGCCTCACGCACGCTGCGTGGCTGCAGGCCGAGCGAGTTGCCGCAGAAGTACACGCTGTCCACCGACTGGCCGTCGCGGCCTGCATGCGGTGGAATCAGGAACTCGTCGCGGAAGACGCGTAACGGGTCGGCGGCATCCTGGGCATGTGCCCAGTCGGTGGTGGCTTGGAAATCGGGCATGACGCCTCCCTGTATGTGCTTTGTTCATTGTAGGAGCAGGTTGTGACCCGGAAGCCGGCGGGCAGTGCCCGCCCTACGTGCCGATCCCGAATCGCGCCGCGTGAGCTTGGTTGCACAGCGCGTCAGTAGGGCGGGCACTGCCCGCCAACATCGTCGCCAGTCATCGGCGAAACCAAGGTTCGTCGCTGAAACGGCTTTCGCCGGTTCGCGGGCGGTGGCGGCTGCGTACTATTTCAACTGCGCCGCAATCGCTGCGCAGCCCTTGTCGAACGCGGCTTTCCAGCTGGCGCCAGCCTCGCTTTGCGCGGGTCGTACACAACGCAACTGGATGGCGTAACCGTTCTTCATCCAGTATTGCTCGGAATAGTCGGCAGCGACGCCGCTCTCCTGCGCGGTGTACACCATGCGGTTTGGTTGCGGCACACCCGGCACGACCTTGTAGCCCGGCAGGGACATCGCCTTCGCCGTGGCGTTGCCCATGTACTGTTGAAAGGCGTTGACCGTCGGCGCCAGTTTTACCGTCACCGTGACGCGGGCGAGACTGCTCTTGCCGGTAGGCGACGGGTCGGGTACCTGAAACACGCGCGCTTCGGGATCACCTTGCGTTTCCATGATGCCCAGCCAGGAATCCGGCGTGGTGAACGTGATGCTGCCGTTGGCCATGCTGACCTCGGTCGCCTGCACGCTGGTGGCAAGCAGCAACGCGGTGATCAGTGTGATCGTGGTGCTGATGGGACGCAGGAGACTCATGTCGGATCCTTGGATGGAGCGGCGAAGCGCTGCAACGGCAAACCCAGCCATTCCAGCGCAG
>DAITPL010000142.1:0-4664 GCA_036833615.1 Rhodanobacter sp. | reverse complement strand
GGGTGTAGCAGACGCTCAGCGCGAACGCCTGGTCGACGAAGGTCAGCGGATTGTGCCGGGACGGGTCACTTTTGCCTCAAGCACGCCACCACTCCGCAACAGCAAGTCAAGCCACGCAACAGGCCATCAAACGCTGCCAGCCATTCTCAGGTACTGCTGAATCAGCGCTTCGTGGATCCCCGCACTCTGCATGAGTTCACGGGCCAGAACATCTTCCGCAGCGGGTGTCGCCGGCGGACGCAATGGCGTCGCTGGCCGCAGGGGCGTCTTCATGCTGCGCAGATTCGCGGGTGCGCTGCTGGTCAATGCAGACTCGAGATGGGTAATGTCGTAGGCAGTGTCGGTCATGCCAGAGACGATGCAATACCCTTGCCAAATCCTGGCGCCCGCCCATGGCCTTCCACCCACTCCCCGAGCCCACGGCAACCAGGTGGAAGGACCGGGGCATCAGCGTGCTGCGGCAGTCAAGTCGGAAAAGCGGCTGCGCACCCGGCAGTTGGCAGCCGACGCCTGGTCGACCGCGGCCGGGCGCCGCCGCGTCAGACCCGTTCGAAACGCGTCACGCGTGTGACCGGATCGGCATCCACCAACCTGGCCCTGACGTCGGCACCGAGCAGCAGTTCGGTCGCGCCGGAAATGCTGGCTTCGACCGCCGGGTTGCGCACGATGACCATGCCGCGCTTCGCATCACCGGCTGCAACTTCAACGATGGCACCGTCGAAGGTGGTACCGACATGCGGTGCCAAGGCAGCGGCTTCAGCCAGATTGAGCACCGCCTTTTCGTATTGACGCGCCCGATGGCCGGAGGCCTGCATGATGGCAGGCAGCCCGGGCAATGCCTGCAACACCCACTCGGGGACCGGCTGTTGCGCGCACAGCGCCACACAGACTTCACCGGTGTAGCGGTCCACCAGCCGCCGCAATGGTGCGGTGGCATGGGTGTAATGCGCCGCAAGCGCCGACTGCATCGACAGCTCCGGCAGCTTGCCGGCGAACGCCACGTAGCCGGCGCCGCGCAACACCGAGGTGGCCGTGGTCAGCATCGCGACGTGCGCGTCCTGCGACGGATCGAGCGAACGAACGAAATCGGGATAGCCCATGGCCGCTGGCCAGGCAATGCCGAGCACTTTGGCCGTGATGCGCAGCCGCTGGATGTCGTGCGGGTCGGGCTCCGGCAAAGTTCGCAGCAAACCCACTTGCGCCTGCACCATCAATCGCGCCGCGGCCATGCCGGTCAGCAACGAAATCTGCTCGTTCCAGTCTTCCACTGGCAGCCGGGCGCGGAAAGCCAGCTTCCACACGCCAGCAACCACGTCAATCTCCTGCTCCGGCAGCGGCAGGCTGATGCCGCCGCGCGCGCGCTCGCGCTGCTGGCGCAATTCTCCAACCTCACGCACCACCGCCCACATCGGATCGGCCGTTCCCGCATCGATGTGCTGCTGCACCCCGGCGTAATCGAGCTTGGCACGGCTCTTCACCAGCGCCCGGCGCACATCGATCGCCGTCGTGGCGCCGGTGCCGTCCAGCTCGATGGTCCACAGCAACGCCGGGCGCAGCTGACCGGGCAGCAGCGACGTGGCGTCTTCGGACAGCACCTTGGGGTGCAAGGGGATCTTTGCATTCGCCCCGTACAGAGTCTCGCCGCGCCGATTGGCTTCAAGGTCGACCGGATCTCCCGGCGTCACGAACGCAGCGACATCGGCAATCGCATAGCTCACCCGATACCCCGCGCCGATGCGCTCGACATGCAGCGCCTGGTCCAGATCCATCGACTCCGACGGATCAATCGTGCGCAATGGAATGTCGCTGCGATCCAGCACCGGCAACCGGGGATGCCGCGCCGCTTGCAGCGCCGCCGCCTCAACTTCCGGGGGAAACGCCAGCGGCAACTTCAACTCGCGCTGGATGTCCGCCATGCCCTGTACCAGTACGGCATCATCGGCGGGTTGAACGTGGATGCGGCGCGTGCTCGACACGAGAAGTCCTCAGCGCGGGGCCAGTCTGCCGCCGGCAAGGCGGAGCAGCGGACGCGGCGCGACGGCGGAAAATATACACGCACCGAGCGCAGGCCGGACACTGCGGCGACCGGCCACAGGTGCGCAACAGCATCGCGACCGAAATCACGTGCACTGGAGTCGCCCCGGCAAAGTCGCTCCCGCAGCAGGGCCTTGGGGCCGCGCTCGCGGGAGATCTCAGCGTAGCTGTTGGCAGCCTTGCTGCGGCCGATGAAGCCAGGCGAACAGCCTGCCCGCCAGCTTGGCATCGAAGCCACACGTGACCGCCACGTGGCGCAACGCGCCGCCGGCAGCACCGCGCCGGCGTGCCATCAGTTCCTGGTGGTGTTCGCCGCTTCGGCCTGCTCACGCAGTTCCAGGCGATGGGCCAGCCGATCGATGTTGGTCAACGACAACAAGTGCGCATAGATCCAGCCGAAGACGCCCTCGCGTGCAAACTCAACCGTGGTCTTTTCATCCAGCTGACGCAACTTTTCTTCATTGACCACGAACAGGCCAGTGAGATTGATCGAAGTGCCGTCCTTGCCGTCCTTGCCATCCTTCTTCAAGCTCACGTTGCGTGACTCCAGCAAGTCGTGCTTGACCAGTTGCTCCATGAACCAGCGCGTGCGCGCGACATTCTGCTGAAACTCGCCGAGAAACTTGACGGCACCGCTCAGCAACTCGGTATCCGTGCCGTCTTCCTTGAACAGCCGGTCGCCATCGGTCTGGCCAAAACCTTCGTACTTTTCGTCGAGGAACACGGTCATGTCATCGCCTTCCGCACCAGCCGGCTTCTCGGCCAGGATGAATGGATAGCGCCGCACAAAAGCCGGGATGTACATGCCGGTCTCCCAGTGCCCGTCATGGTCCACGAACAGGTTTTCATCCTGCCGCAAACCCAGCAGCGCGATGGGGCCCGCATCCTTGGGATCATTGCCGCCAAACACAATCAGCAAGTCGCGAGCCGCAATCGCAAACTCCGCACCGGTCAACGGTACCGAATGCGCTTTCATCGCGAATTTCATGCTGGACATGCCCTTCAGGCGCAGCTCCTTGTGTTCGGTGCGGTTGAGTGGCACCGGATGCTCGTAGAAAAGGACTTCAGCCACGTTGTTTCCTCTGCCCCGCCAGGCCGGGGCGCCAGCACAGCGTCCCCTCCCAAACCCGGCGTCGGGTCTATGTTGACTGGCGACTATATCAGTGCACCGAAGTTCGTGGCGACCGCCGTATGCGCACGACCGGGCGTTGTTCTATGCTCAGAACCACCACCCATGGCGCGCGATCACTTGCCCGCGCTGCGGGAGTCGAGGAATCGCCTGCATGTTGATGGACGTACGCACCAGCACCAACCTGAACACCACCCGGGTTCTGTCACTGGATTCTGCTGGTCATATCCTGGACTGGATCAGCTGGCAGGACGCGGTCTGTCTGTATGCGCGCGGCGCCATCGCGTGGACGCTCGGTGATCCGTGCCTGCTCGTGCACGGTGGTTTCAGTCGACTGCATGGCACGCAAAGCCTGTTGCAGTTGCACCCCATCATCGCCAGCACCGGACGCTGTCGCGATCAGGCGGTGGATCCGTCGCCGACGTTGACCAATACCGCATTGTTCGCGCGTGACAGGTTTTTGTGCATGTATTGCGGCGGCCAGTTTTCCCGCGCGGAACTCACCCGCGACCACGTGTTGCCGGTATCCAAGGGCGGCCGTGACGAATGGCAGAACGTCGTCAGTGCATGCCTGGCGTGCAATCTGCGCAAGAGCAATTGCACTCCACAGGAAGCCAAAATGCCGCTGCTCGCGGTGCCGTACCGCCCGAGCTGGGTGGAACATCTGATCCTGTCCAACCGCAACATCCTGGCCGACCAGATGCAATTTCTGGTCGATCACCTGCCGCGCGATCGGCGCCACCTGCTCGCCTGACCGGCTGATTCCCGGCGTGCCAGACATGCTTGCCCGCCCCACCACAGGTTGGGCAAGCGACCCTCACGTCGTGGTCCTACCCGTCGCGCGACGCAGATATGTCGTGTCGCCCGCCGGCCTCGCGCGTGCGTGCGTACCACGTTCGGCAAGTCATACTTGCCCCGGCCCCGCCGCTGGCCCAACAATACGCGAATGACTGACTCTGTCCGTTACCCTCATCTGGCCCACATCGACAGCCCGGCCGACCTGCGCCGCGTACCCGACGCCGAACTGCCGGCAGTGGCCGACGAATTGCGCCAGTACCTGATCGAATCCGTCGCCACCTCGGGCGGCCATTTCGGGGCGGGTCTGGGCGTGGTGGAACTGACCGTCGCGCTGCACGCCGTGTTCGACACGCCCACCGACCGTCTGGTGTGGGATGTCGGCCATCAAAGTTATCCGCACAAGATCCTCACCGGTCGCCGCGAGCAGATCACCACGGTCAAGAAACTTGGCGGCCTGGCGCCATTCCCGCGACGCAGCGAGAGCGAGTACGACACGTTTGGCGTCGGCCATTCGTCGACATCCATCTCCGCCGCACTGGGCATGGCGATTGCCGCGCAGCACAAGGGGGACCGGCGCAAGATCGTGGCCGTGATCGGCGATGGCGCGATGACGGCAGGCCTGGCGTTCGAGGCGCTGAACCACGGCGGCGACGTCGAGCCGGACATGCTGGTGGTGTTCAACGACAACGGCATGTCGATCAGC
>DAITPL010000141.1:0-4756 GCA_036833615.1 Rhodanobacter sp. | reverse complement strand
CGAACCCGCGTAATCAGTTTGGAAAACTGATGTTCTACCATTGAACTACTCCCGCTACGCGGAACATCGGTTGATCGCGCCACTCTCGCGTCGCGCACAGAATCGCTCCGGCGATTTTGTCGAACCATTCATCTGATTCGGTGGTTCAAAGCCACCCCATCAGACATTCCCGCGAAAATGCAACTCGCGAACTGCAACTGGTGGAGGGAGGTGGATTCGAACCACCGAAGGCGTAAGCCAGCAGATTTACAGTCTGCCCTCGTTGGCCGCTTGAGTATCCCTCCAAATTTTTTGTTTGCTCTTGACTCTGCTGTTTTCGACCTTCAGCTGGTGCATCACTCCGGTACTTCTTACCGGCGGGAGGTGGATGACTTCGGGCATCCTGCCCTGCGCCCCTGCGGGGCCAATCCTGCGGGTTGTTCGAATTCGTTCCAGACGAATTTGTCGAACCACCGAAGGCACAAGCCAGCAGATTACAGTCTGCCCTCATTGGCCGCTTGAGTATCCCTCCAACAAAGAAGACGTATTGTGTTGATCGCGCCGGTGCCTGTCAACACCTGACACGCGCACATCGGGGTTCCGCGGCATGCTTTTTGCGGTGTTTTGCGCGTCATGAAACGGCACGCCGACCAACCATCGCGCGCAGCCACCCGCCGCGCCACAGCAAGGCCTGCGCCTCGATGTGCAGGCGTTGCTGGTCGGCAACCCGTCGTGCCGTCCTGCCGCTACGCACCTCGCCACCAAAATTCACGTCGGGGGACCGGGCCAGGAAGCGGACGGTGACCTCGTGCTGTTGGCCGGGCATGCTGGCGGACGATGAGCATCGACGCTTTGGCGAATGGCCACGGCAGACGCGCGACCGGAGCCATCTCAAACGTTGAAGCGGAAATGCAGGATATCGGCTTCGCGCACCAGATAATCCTTGCCTTCCAGCCGCAACCGGCCGGCTTCCTTCGCACCGGCTTCGCCGTGGTACTTGATGAAATCGTCGAACGCGACCGTCTCTGCACGAATGAAGCCGCGCTCGAAATCCGTGTGGATCACTGCGGCAGCCTGCGGCGCGGTGGAGCCGGCGCGAACCTGCCACGCGCGGACTTCCTTCTCGCCGGCGGTGAAGTACGTCTGCAGGCCGAGCAACTTGTAGCCAGCGCGGATCACCCGGTTCAGGCCCGGCTCGTGCAGGCCCATGTCACGCAGAAACTCGTCGCGATCGGCGTCCTCAAGTTGCGCCAGCTCTTCCTCGATGGACGCACACACTGGCACCACCTCGGCGCCTTCGGCAGCTGCGCGGGTGCGCACCACATCCAGTAGCGGATTATTCTCGAAGCCATCGTCGGCGACGTTGGCGATATACATGAGCGGTTTCAGCGTAAGCAGAAACATGTCACGCACCAGCGCTTTTTCCTCGGCGTCCAAGCCGATGGAACGGGCCGATTTGCCATCGCTCAATGCGGCAACCAGCTTCTCCAGGACCGGCTTCTTCGCCAGCGCATCCTTGTCGTTTGCCTTCGCGGCACGCTCGGCCTTGTTCAGGGCCTTCTCCACCGACTCCAGATCGGCCAGCGCCAACTCGGTATCGATGGTGTCAATGTCCGACAGTGGATCCACCTTGCCGGCAACATGGATCACGTCGCCTTCGAAACAGCGCACCACGTGCGCAATCGCATCGACCTCGCGGATATGCGCCAGAAACTTGTTGCCCAGACCCTCGCCCTTCGAAGCACCGGCGACCAGGCCGGCAATGTCGACAAACTCCATCGTGGTCGGCACGATTCGCTGGGGGTGGACGATCGCGGCCAATTGCTCCAGGCGCGGATCAGGCACCGGGACGATGCCGACATTCGGCTCGATTGTGCAGAACGGGAAGTTCGCCGCAGCGATACCTGCCTTGGTCAGCGCATTGAACAGCGTGGACTTGCCAACGTTGGGCAAACCGACAATGCCGCATTTGATGCCCATGAGAACTCCGGGGAAAGTGGAAAAACCCGCAAACGCTGGTGCCGGGCAGCCCCGGGCGGCGACGCGCCATCGCCGTCACTCAGCACAACACGCATGGCAACGGCGGTGCGTGAGACACAAAACGGCAGCAGCAGCGCATTACTGACGAGGTGCGCCCGGCGCAGGCGCGTGCTCGCCATTCCCGGTACCCGTCGTGTGCAGCATTTGCATCGCCTTGTCGAACTGGCCGTCCACTGCCAACGGCAGCACATTCAATGCGCGCGTGATGGCATCGGTGATGGCTTCCTCATCCACGGCCGATGGTCGTCCCAGCACCCATTCGATGACGCGGCTGCGGTCACGCGGGTGGCCGATGCCCAGGCGCAGGCGGTAAAACCGCCCATGCCCAAGCTGGGCAATGATGTCGCGCAGGCCGTTGTCACCACCGTGCCCACCGTCAAACTTCAAGCGCGCGGTACCGGGCGGCAAATCCAGATCGTCATGGACGATCAGGCAGCTTGCGGGTTCGATCTTGTAATAGTGCAACGCGGCGACCACCGCGCTGCCACTCTTGTTCATGAACGTCGCGGGCTTGAGCACCCGCACTGATGCGCCGTCGATGTCCAACTTGCACACCTCACCGTGCAACTTGCCGTCAAACGCAAAGCGCGCGTCAGCACCGCTGGCCAACGTGTCGACCAGGCGGAACCCGGCGTTGTGCCGGGTGCGCAGGTATTCGGTACCGGGGTTGCCCAGCCCGACGATGAGTTGCAAACCAGCCATGCCCGCAGTCGGCAGCGACGGCCCGCGCGTCACCGACGCGCGGGCCGCAGCAGCTTACTTCTTGTCGTCCTTCTTGGCCGCGGCAGGCTTTTCGTCCTTCTTGCCCGCAGCAGCCGGGGCAGCGGCGCCAGCCGCGCCGGCAGCACCGGCGGCAGGTTCAGCGGCGGCGACCGGGGCCTCATCCACCTCTTCGTGCACGAGATTGGCGGTGACCACGGCCACGTCACTGCTTTCGTCGGTGATCTGTATCACCAGCTCGACGTTGGGCGGCAATTTCACCTTGGACAAGTGGACGATGTCGCCAGGTTTCAGCTCGGCCAGATCGACGTCGATGTACTCGGGCAGATCCTTCGGCAGGCAGGAGACCTCCACCTCCGTCAGGTTGTGGGAAATTACCACACCCGCGGTCTTTGCCGCCGGCGACGTTTCCTTGTTGAGGAAATGCAGCGGCACGCTGACGCGCAGAGCTTCCTTCTCGTTCACCCGCAGAAAATCCATGTGCATCATCAACTGCTTGAAAGGATGCTTCTGCCAGTCACGCACCAGCACCTTCTGTACCTTGTCGTCGACATTCAGGTCGAGGATCGAGGAGAAAAACCACTCATTTTTCGACGCCAGTAAAATGGTGTTGTGCAGGACCTGGATGCTCTGCGGCGGTTGGCCGGCACCGTATACGACAGCAGGCACGAAGCCGGCATGACGCAGGCGGCGGCTCGCACCTTTCCCCTCGTCCTTGCGGCTTTGCGCCTTGATTTCATGTGACTTTGCCATTTCGTTGCTACCTTGGTTGGTGTATGCCGCCTCACGGCGGCCAGGTGACTCCCCCGCGACCAGGGAAGACCGTTACTTCACGCGACGTCCATTGCGCGAAAAACAAAGATCAAGACCGTCCATCCTGGACGGACTTTTTCAATTTTACTTCACTCGGCGTCCATGCCGTGAAAAGCTGAACATCAAAACCGCCCTTCCTGGGCGGACCTGCAAATTTTCAATCGACGTACAGCGAGCTGACCGACTCGCCGAACGCGATGCGGCGAATGGTTTCCGCCAGCAACTCGGCAACCGAAAGCTGGCGAATCTTGGCGCAGGCCCGCACCTCCGGACGCAGCGGCAAGGTATCGGTAACCACCACCTGGTCGAGCTGCGAACCCTCAATGTTGCTGATGGCCATGCCGGACAGCACCGGATGCACGCAGTACGCCGTGACACGCTTCGCCCCGCGCTCTTTCAACGCTGCCGCCGCGGCACACAAGGTGCCGGCCGTGTCGACGATGTCATCGACCAGCACGCAGGATTTGCCGTTCACGTCGCCGATGATGTTCATCACCGTGGACACGTTCGGTTTTGGCCGACGTTTGTCGATGATCGCCAGGTCTGCATCATCCAGACGCTTGGCAATGGCGCGCGCGCGCACCACACCGCCGACGTCCGGACTGACCACGATCAGGTCATCCATGCTGTGATGGCGCCAGATGTCCGCCAGCAGCACCGGCGAGGCGTACACGTTGTCCACCGGCATGTCGAAGAAGCCCTGGATCTGATCGGCGTGCAAATCCACAGTCAGCACGCGATCGACCCCGGCCGCGCCAATCATGCGGGCGGCCAGTTTGGCGGTGATCGGCACGCGCGCCGAGCGTGGTCGGCGATCCTGTCGGGCATAGCCGAAATACGGAATGACCGCCGTGACACTGGCCGCCGAGGCGCGCTTGAGGGCATCGGTGAGCGCCAGCAGCTCAAACAGGTTCACCGCGCTCGGCGAGCCCGTAGGCTGGATGACGAAAACTTCCTGGCGACGGACGTTCTCCTCGATTTCAATCTGCACCTCGCCGTCGCTGAACGTGCCGACCAGCGCCTTGCCCAGCGGCACCCCCAGCCGATGCGCCACGTCTTCGGCCAGCACGTGATGCGCATTGCCGGTAAACAACATCATTGAAGTGGACGTGTCCACGGTTGCTACCTCGAAACCAAAGCCATCATGAGTGGCTGGGGCGGCAGGATTCGAACCTGCGTATGCGGGAATCAAAATCCCGTGCCT
>DAITPL010000140.1:0-4813 GCA_036833615.1 Rhodanobacter sp. | reverse complement strand
GTGGCAAGGGCTTCTTCGACTGGTTCTGGCTGCCGCTGCTGCCGGTGTTCGTGATTTATTTCATCTCCGGCGTGGCGGAAACCAACCGTGCGCCGTTTGACATGGCCGAGGGCGAATCGGAAATCGTCGCCGGCTTCCATGTGGAGTATTCCGGTTCGGCGTTCGCGATCTTCTTCCTCGCCGAATACGCCAACATGATCCTGGTCAGCTTCCTGGCGGCGATCTTTTTCCTCGGCGGCTGGCTGAGTCCGTTGCAAGGTTGGGTGCAGCTGGATGGCCCGGCCTGGATCAACTGGATCTGGACCGGCAGTTGGGCGTGGCTGTTCCTCAAGGCGTTTCTGGTGTCGTTTCTGTTTCTGTGGTTTCGCGCGACATTCCCGCGTTATCGCTATGACCAGATCATGCGTCTTGGCTGGAAGATCCTCATTCCCATCGCCATTACCTGGGTGCTGGTGGCCGGCTGCCTGCGCTACTTCGACTGGGTCAGCATTGGTACGGGGGCGTAAGGACGAAGATGAATCGCATAACCGGTTACTTCAAGAGTCTGCTGCTGATTGAACTGTTCCAGGGCATGGGCCTGACCCTGCGTTACATGTTCAAGCCCAAATACACCATGCGTTATCCAATGGAGCACATCCCCAAGTCGAACCGCTTCCGTGGCTTGCTGGCGTTGCGCCGTTACGAGAATGGCGAGGAGCGCTGCATCGCGTGCAAACTGTGCGAGGCGGTGTGTCCGGCCCTGGCGATCACCATTGATTCCGCCCCGCGCGAAAGTGACGGCCAGCGCCGTACCACGCGTTTCGACATTGATTTGTTCAAATGCATCTATTGCGGCTTTTGCGAGGAAGCCTGCCCGGTGGATTCCATCGTGCTCACCTCGATCCACGAATATCACTTCGAACACCGCGGTGAAAACGTGGTGAACAAGCAGCAGCTACTGGCCATCGGTAGTCGCTTTGAAGAGCAGATTGCCGCTGATCGCATGCAAGACGCACCGTACCGGTAGGGCTGATGATGGATACCCAATTGTTCCAACTGATCTGCTTCTACGGCTTTGCCGCGGTGACGGTGGCTTCCGCACTGGCCGTGATCACGCTGAAGAACACGGTGCACGCGGTGCTGGCACTGGTGCTCACATTTTTCAGCGCCGCCTGCCTGTGGATGCTGGCCGACGCCGAGTTTCTCGCGTTGGCATTGATCGTGGTCTACGTTGGCGCGGTCATGGTGTTGTTCCTGTTTGTGGTGATGATGCTCGACATTGACGTGGAAAAGTTGCGCGAGGGCTTCGTCAAGTTTTTGCCGATCGGCTTGCTGGTGGCAGTCATCATGCTGGTGGAGATGCTTGGCGTGATTGGCGTCCGGGCCATGCATGCGCAGCTGGTGGGTGGCGATCCGGCGCTGGCCGCGGGCGTATCCAATACCGAATGGCTCGGCCAGGCCTTGTATACGGAGTACCTCCTGCCATTCGAGATTGCCGCGCTGATTCTTACCGTCGGCGTGGTTGCCGCCGTGGCGTTGACGCTGCGCGAGCGGCACGACACGCGTTACGAGAACGCCAACCGGCAAGTGCGCGTTGATCCGCGCCAACGCCTGCGCATGGTGAAGATGGACGCTGACCATGGCAACGAATCCACCGCATCAGAGGAGCCGCGCACATGATCACGCTTGCGCATTTCATCGTGTTGGGTGCCGTATTGTTCTGCATCGCAGTCGCCGGGCTGTTCATCAACCGCAAGAACGTGATCGTGCTGCTGATGTCGCTGGAGCTGATCCTGCTCGCCGTCAACACGAACTTCGTGGCGTTCTCGCGCTATCTCGGTGATGTGTCCGGGCAGGTATTCGTGTTTTTCATTCTTACCGTAGCCGCGGCGGAAGCTGCCATCGGTCTGGCGATCCTGGTGTTGCTGTTCCGTACCCGCAGCACGATCAACATTGCCGACATCGACAGCATGAAGGGTTGACCTGATGCAATTGTCCACTTCCATTTTGCTGGCCATTGCGCTGGCCCCGCTGGTCGGCTGTGTGCTGGCGGGGTTTCTCAGTCGTTTCATCGGCCGCGTTGGTGCGCACAGCGTGACCATTCTGGGCATGGTCATCGCTTGCGCGCTGTCGTTCCAGGTCCTGTATCAGCTGACCCTCGGTGGGGCAGAAAGCTACAACCAGAACATCTACACGTGGTTCCAGATTGGCGGGTTCAACGCCAGCATCGGCTTCATGGTGGATCGCTTGACCGCGATGATGCTGGTGGTGGTGGGCTTCGTGTCACTGGTGGTGCACGTCTACACCATCGGCTACATGCGCGACGACCCGGGCTATACGCGCTTCTTCAGCTACATCTCCCTGTTCACGTTTTCGATGTTCATGCTGGTGATGGCGAACAACTTCATGCAGTTGTTCTTCGGCTGGGAAGCGGTGGGTCTGGTGTCGTATCTGCTGATCGGCTTCTGGTACAACAAGCCGAGCGCGATCTTTGCCAACCTCAAGGCGTTCATGGTCAACCGTGTGGGCGATTTCGGCTTCTTGCTGGGCATCGCCGCCGTGCTGGCGTTTTTCCATACGCTTGATTACCAGACCGCGTTTGACGCCGCGCCCAGCCTGGTCGGCAAGACCTTGCAGATCACCGCAAACACGCAGTGGGACGCGGCCACCGTCATCTGCATCCTGTTGTTCGTGGGCGCGATGGGCAAGTCGGCGCAGGTGCCGTTGCATGTGTGGCTGCCCGATTCAATGGAAGGTCCGACGCCAATTTCCGCGTTGATCCATGCCGCGACGATGGTCACTGCCGGCATCTTCATGGTGGCGCGCATGTCACCGTTGTTTGAGCTGTCGTCAACGGCCTTGAGCTTTGTGCTGGTGATTGGCGCCACCACGGCATTGTTCACCGGCATGATCGGCATCGTGCAAAACGACATCAAACGCGTGATCGCGTATTCCACGTTGTCGCAGCTTGGCTACATGACGGTGGCGCTGGGGGTATCGATGTACAGCGGCGCGGTATTCCACCTGATGACGCATGCGTTCTTCAAGGCGTTGCTGTTCCTGGCGGCTGGTTCCGTGATCATTGCGATGCACCACGAGCAGGATATGCGCTACATGGGCGGCCTGCGCAAATACATGCCGATCACCTGGCTGACGATGTGGGCCGGTTCGGCAGCGCTGGTCGCGGTACCGTTCACTTCCGGCTTCTATTCCAAGGACGCAATCATCGAGGCAGTCGGCGAGTCGCATCGCTGGGGCGCTAATTACGCATATTTCTGTGTGATGGCTGGCGTCATGGTGACCGGGTTGTACACGTTCCGCCAGATGTATCTGACGTTCCATGGCAAGGAGCGTTTCAAGGTGGTCGAGCAGCACGACCATGGACATGGCGACGCGCATGAGCTTCCGCCCGGCGTGCTCGCGCACGCACCAAAGGAGTCGCCGTGGGTGGTGACCGTGCCATTGATCGCGCTGGCCATTCCGTCGCTGGTGATCGGCTATTTCACCATCGGCCCCGTGCTGTATGGCAACTGGTTTGGTTCGTCGATTCACGTGGACAGTGCGAACGACGTGTTGGGTGCGCTCGCGCCGGATTTCCACGGTGCGCTGGCGATGGCGCTGCACGGCTTCACCCAGCTGCCGTTCTGGCTGATGCTGGCTGCGTTCGGGATCTGTACCTATGTCTACCTGATCAACCCGGCCATGGCGGGCAAGATCAAGGGGGCACTCAAGCCGTTGTGGACGGCGCTGGATCGCAAGCTCTGGTTTGACGACGTGGAGTACGCGTTGTTTGCCAGCGGCGGCCAGAAGATGGGTCGCTTGTTCTGGAAGGTCAGCGACGCCGGGTTGATTGATGGTGCTGCAGTCAACGGCTCGGTCAACCTGGTCCATCGCGGGGCAGCGGTGCTGCGCCGGCTGCAAACCGGTTATCTCTATCACTACGCGTTCGTCATGATCGTGGGCCTGATCCTGATGTTGAGCGGGTATCGGTTGTTCGGGAACTAGGGGAAGCAGGCTTCATGTTCAATCATCTACTCAGTCTGCTGATCTGGCTTCCCATCATTGGAGCCATACCGGTCCTGCTGGCGGGCTCGGCGCGTCCGATGCTGGCGCGTTCGCTGGCGTTGCTGGTCACCGTCGTCACGTTCATCGTCAGCCTTGGACTGCTGCGGCGCTATGACCCGAGCGGTGCGGTCATGCAGCTGCAGGAAACCCACGCCTGGATCGGGACGTGGGGCGTGCATTTCACGCTTGCGGTGGATGGCATTTCAGTCGCCTTGATATTGATGACAACGTTTGTCGGCATTCTCGTCATTGCCGGCGCGTGGAAGGTCATCAAGCAGCAGACGCATCAATACATGGCGTGCATGCTGGTGCTGGAAGGCCTGTTGATCGGCGTGTTCTGTGCCACCGATGCGCTGGTGTTTTACGCGTTCTTCGAAGCCGTGCTGATCCCGATGTACATCCTGATCGGCATGTGGGGCGGCCCGCGCCGGGTGTACGCGACGTTGAAGCTGTTCATCTACACGTTTACCGGCTCGGTATTCATGCTGATCGCGCTGCTGTATCTGTATCAGCAGGCGCACACTTTTGACTTGGCCACGCTGGCGGCACTGCCGCTGACCATGCAACAACAGACGTGGGTGTTTTTTGCCTTCCTGATCGCGTTTGCGATCAAGGTACCGATGGTACCGGTGCATACGTGGCTGCCGGATGCGCACGTGGAGGCGCCGACTGGCGGCTCGGTGTGGCTGGCGGCGGTGATGTTGAAGATCGGCACCTACGGGATGTTGCGCTTCATCCTGCCGATCACCCCGGATGCCGGCGCGCATTT
>DAITPL010000139.1:0-4839 GCA_036833615.1 Rhodanobacter sp. | reverse complement strand
AGCCAGCATGACGCTGGCAATCAGGGTTTTCTTCATGGGGGATATTCCGTGGGGTAGGTCCGTACGACTGATCACCTTAGCCGGGGGCATTGAACTGCCAATGAACACACCGTGCCTGACGCCTCCAGCCGCAGGCGCATGCGGCAGCCCGGTGGCCGTTCCCACGAACAAAAAAAAGCCCGCCGAAGCGGGCTTTTTCAGATTCACTCAGTCCTTGCGGACTCAGGCAACCTGTACTTCTTCAGCCTGCAGGCCTTTCTGGCCCTTGGTGACGACAAACGTGACGCGCTGACCTTCCTGCAAGGACTTGAAGCCCGTGCCCTGGATCGCACGAAAATGCACGAACAGGTCATCACCGCTTTCCGGTGTGATGAAGCCATAACCTTTGGCGTCGTTGAACCACTTGACTGTACCGCTCTGACGATCCGACATGTAACATACCTTGGAAGCAATGGATGATTTGCGGCTCGGAGCGAAGGCACTTTACCGCAATAGAAAGCAGGAAACCGCGGGGTATCCCGGGCTCTTGCAGGCTCAGCATACACTACAAATGCCACGTTTCCGCAACTCCGTGCGCAATCGGATGTTGCGCGCCGTCACGCTGCTCCGGTCGATGCCCACCCGTGGCACAGTGCGCGCCCGCCTGGCACGCCGGCCGCCAGGCGTGAGGCCCGCCGGGCCGGGGTTGACGCATCGCCTACAATGACGCCATGAAGCTTGCCTCCTGGAACGTCAACTCGCTGAAGGTCCGCCTGCCGCACCTCGCGCAATGGTTGACCACTGCACGGCCCGACCTCGTGGCGCTGCAGGAGACCAAGCTGGAAGACGCGAAGTTTCCCGTGGACGAACTGGCTGCCGCGGGCTATCGCGCGGTCTTTTCCGGGCAAAAGACCTACAACGGCGTGGCGCTGCTGGCGCGCGCGGACCCGGCCCACGGGTTGACGGACGTCATCACCGACATCCCGGGGCTGGACGATCCGCAACGTCGCATCTTGGCCGCCAGCGTCGGCGTGCCCGGGTCCGATCCCGCGCAAATGCTGCGCGTGGTCAACTTGTACGTCGTCAACGGCAAGGCGGTCGGCGACGAAAAATACGCATACAAATTGCATTGGCTGGACAAGCTGCGCGCGTTTCTCGCCGACGAGTTGGCGCGTTATCCGCACCTGGTGGTGCTGGGTGATTTCAACATTTGCCCGGAGGATCGCGACGTTTATGACCCGGTAGCCTGGGGTGACGACATCCTCTGTTCGCCACCCGAACGCGCGGCGCTGGCAGCCATCACCGACCTGGGACTGCATGACAGTTTTCGCCTGCTGGAGCAGGACAATGCACACTACAGCTGGTGGGATTACCGGCAAGGCGCATTTCGCCGCAACATGGGCTTGCGCATTGACTTGATTCTGATCGGCAACGCGCTCAAGTCTGCCGTCACGGCGGTGGGCATCGACCGTGAACCGCGCCGCTGGGAGCGCCCATCCGATCACGCTCCGGTAACGCTGGAACTGGATTTGAGAAACTGAGATGACTGCAAAAGCCGAATGGCCGAGTTCGCTGGATGACACCGAGCTGGACGAACTGGACCGCTACCTGCGGGCGCACACCGGCGAAGATGCGCTGCTGCTGGATGGCGTGCATGGCTTGCTCAGCGCGCTGGCCGTGGGGCCGCTCACGGTCTTGCCCGACGAGTGGCTGCCGGAAGTGCTGCATGAGCCGTTTGCCGACGAGACCGAGGGCAATCGCGTGCTCGCGCTGCTGGCCAAGCTCAACGACTCGATCAGCGCCGAACTTGATGTGGACGCATACGAGCCGATCCTGGGCGAGGTCGAACTGGAAACCGGCCCGACCTTGTCCGCCGCCGGTTGGTGCGAGGGCTTCAGCCGTGGCATCGACCTGCGCGCGAGCTTGTGGGAAGGCCGGCTGTCGGAAGATCCGCACCTGATGGAACTGCTCGGGCCGGTGATGGCACTGGCCGTGGACGAAGGCATCCTGCGCGCCGAGACCGAGTTCGAGAAACTCGGTGACGACGAGTACGACGATTGCCTGGCCCAGGTACCCGCCGTGCTGGCTGCGGTCAATCGCTATTGGGAAGCCAAGCCGGTCACGGCGGCCGAAGTCGAGGCGATGGTGCTGCAATTGCCCGGCGATGCCGCCGCTGAAGCCTCGCCGCCGCGCCAGCGTGCCGGCCACTGGGTGCATTGACGCACGCACCAGGCCGTGCGGCGCTGTGGCCGATCAGGCCGGGACGACAGCCCTCAAGTTGCAACACGGGAACAGTGCGTTCATGCCCTGGCACTTGGCTAGTGGTCCACCCGGGGCCATTGTGCTGTGCAGACATCATTGCGGGAGCAAGTCATGAGCGATCGCCACATCACCCGCCGCATTCGCGGCATGGACACCGCCGACGGTGCCGGCGTGAAACTGAAACGCGTCATTGGCCAGCCGGGCCTGGACATGCTCGATCCGTTCCTGCTGCTGGATGAGTTTCGCTCCGACGATGCCAACGACTATATTGCCGGCTTCCCGGAGCATCCGCATCGCGGTTTCGAGACTGTCACCTACATGCTGGCCGGACACATGCGCCACCGTGACAACCACGGCAACAGCGGTGATCTGACGCCCGGCAGCGTGCAGTGGATGACGGCCGGGCGCGGCATCCTGCATTCGGAAATGCCGCAACAGGAAAACGGCCTGATGTGGGGTTTCCAGCTGTGGGTGAACCTGCCGGCGAAAGACAAGATGACCGCGCCGCGCTACCAGGACATCGGCCCGGAACGGATTCCCGTGGTGCGTCCGGCAGCGGGGGTCGAGGTACGCGTCATTGCCGGCGAACTGGCGGGCGCGACGGGTCCGGTCGAGGGTATCGCCACCGCGCCGGTCTACCTGGACGTCAGCCTGCAGCCTGGTGCCGCGCTGACGGTGAACCTGCCGGTGGAACATCACGGCTTTGCCTACGTGTTCGCCGGCGACTCGGCGCTGGTTGGCGGCGAGCAGCTGCGGCGCGGCGAGCTGGGCGTGCTGTCCGCAGGTGAGCAGCTGCAACTGACGGGCGGCAAGCAGGCCGCACGCCTGTTGCTCGTGGCCGGTCGACCACTGCAGGAAACTGTCGCACGGTATGGGCCGTTCGTGATGAATACGCCCGAGCAGATCCAGCAGGCCATGGCCGACTTCCGCGCCGGCAAGTTCTAAAAACGTCCAGAGCTGCCGCTGGCTGTCATTCCGCCACAGTGCGGCCGGGCGACGGCGGTGCGCGCGGTGATGCAGCACCCGCGCGCCACGTCGACATTGGATCCGCGCGTCACGAGTGGAGGACGCGCGGAACCCATGCGTGACGCGGGCCATGACCGCCGGGCAGCCCGGGCAAACCGTGGCCATCCAGACGCGCAGGCCATGAGGCATGGTGATGCCAGCTCCCGGGAAATCGAGGTCATGCAGCTGGCACGCAGCGTGCTTGGATCATTGCGGGATTCCCACCGCCGGGAAGCGTCCTCAAGCCGCCCGGGCACTCGCTTTCGGGCATATATGAACGAAGCGTCACACTTTCAGCTACAGGGTCTGGACGCCGCGGCTGAAAATCGTTAAATTAAGATTAATCCAAGTGCTTACATGTTCCTGCGGGCGGCATCTCGATACCAACCCATAAACATTCGGCAACCTGTTGTTTCCCATCATGACAATTCTCGCCATCACTTTGTTGTTCGGCCTGCTTGTCGCCATTGCGGCGTTGAAGCGCGTGCCCGATGGCCATGTGTACAGTCTGCATCGCGGCGACCAGCCGCTGCGGCTGTTGCAGCCGGGGTTGCATTGGATTGTCCCCGGGCTGGATCGGATCGCGCACCGCATCGACCTTGGTGGCCAGATGCTGCGCTTCGACGCCCCCGAGGTGAACGCCCCCGCGTTGCGGGGCACGGTGTATTGGCAGGTGCTGGAGCCGGAGCGTGCCGATGCGGTAATGGGCGAGGTGGAACAGTTGATTCGTCGCGGCGCGCTCGACGCGCTGCAGACCGAGCCGGCCACCGCACGCAGCAACCGCCATGAGCTTGGTGGGCGGGTAAAACAGCGGCTCAACCACAGCCTGCGCCAGCGCGGCATGATGGTCACGCGGGTCGAGTTGGACGCGGCTTGAACCAGCATGACGTTGGTTGCCTTGGCGCGTTTCGTGGGGAATTAACCAGTCTGGTCACCATGTCAGCCCGCGTTGGCGGGTTTTTTCGTGGCGGCGGCTGGCACCGACGCGGCGCGATCGGGATACTGACGGCCCGGGAGCTTGGGCTGCAAACCTCCCGGGCGGCAAAAAGCGGTTGCGTGGTGCACTATCCGCCGCTTCCTGGCCCATGGAACCACCCCTGGGCCGGATAATCGACGACGGCGGCTTTCGCGCAGCCGCTTTTTTTTGCCTCGGAAGCTTCCACCGCCCAAGCTTCTGGCGTCAGCACGGAATCCGCATCATGGAACGCGACAGCTTGCACGCCCGCTTGCGCGGCGGCATCGACCAAATGGGTCTGGCCCTGCCGGATGCCGCGGTCACGCGCCTGCTCGATTACCAGGCGCTGCTGGAACGCTGGAACACCACCTACAACCTCACGGCCGTGCGCGACCCGGGTGAGATGCTCACGCGCCACCTGCTCGATTCTTTGGCCATCGCGCCGTATGTGCACGGCACAACCCTGGCTGACCTGGGTACCGGCGCCGGCCTGCCGGGGATTCCGTTGGCGATTGCCCTGCCGCAGTGCGACGTGCTGCTGGTCGACGCCAATGGCAAAAAAGTGCGCTTTCTGCGCGAAGTGATCCGCACGCTCAAGCTGGAACGCGTGCGCGCGGTGCAGGCCCGCGTGGAAACCG
>DAITPL010000138.1:0-4862 GCA_036833615.1 Rhodanobacter sp. | reverse complement strand
GTTGCCGCCAGCAGCAATGCCGAAGCGGCGCGACTGGCGCGGCACGCCGACGACGCGGCGGCCATTGCCGGTGAAACCGCGGGAAAGATATACGGGCTGAAGACGCTGGCCGAAGGTATCGAGGACCGTGCCGACAACACCACGCGCTTCCTGGTCATCGGGCGCTCGATGTTCCCGCCGTCCGGGAACGACCGTACATCGTTGCTGGTCACCGTGAACGACAGGCCGGGTGCGCTGTACCACGTACTCAGCCCGTTCGCCCGCCACGAGATCAGCATGAACCGGATCGAATCGCGTCCGGCCCACACCGGCAAGTGGCAGTACGCGTTTTTTATCGATGTCTCCGGGCACATACAGGACGAGGCGCTGCAGGCCGCGGTACGGGAGATCGACACCTCGGCCGGAGCAGTACGGGTGCTCGGCTCGTACCCTGTGGCGTTGCCGTGAGCGACGCGATGCCCGCCATTGTGCGCGGCCGGTGAGCGGTCAGGAGCAAAGCAATTGGAGCAGCCAGCCTGGCCTGCCGCTGCATGGCACGGTGCGCGTCCCCGGGGACAAATCCATTTCGCATCGCGCGCTGCTGCTCGCCGCGCTGGCGCAGGGCGACTCGCATGTGGGTGGCTTTCTCGAAGGCGAGGACACGCGCGCCACCGCCGCGGTGCTGGCACGACTTGGCGTACGCATCGACACGCCAGCGCCGGGAGAGCGCGTGATCCATGGTGTTGGCCTGCATGGCCTGCGTGGTGCCGCGCAGGCGCTGGATTGTGGCAACGCCGGCACGGGCATGCGCTTGCTGGCTGGTCTGCTGGCCGGGCAAGCGTTTGACAGCACGCTGACTGGCGACGCATCGCTGTCGACCCGACCGATGCGCCGGGTGATCGAACCATTGACGCGGATGGGTGCGCGTATCGACAGCCGAACTGGCCTGCCGCCGCTGCATGTGCATGGTGGACGATCGTTGCATGGGGTAAGGCACGTGACCCCGGTGGCCAGTGCGCAGGTGAAGTCGGCCTTGCTGCTGGCCGGGTTGTACGCCGAGGGCACGACGCAGGTGGTGGAGCCGCACCCGACGCGCGATTACACCGAGCGCATGCTCGCTGCGTTCGGCTGGCCCATCCAGTTCTCCCCGGGCCGCGCCAGCCTTGCCGGTGGCCATGCGTTGCACGCGGCGGATGTCGAGGTCCCGGCAGATTTTTCTTCGGCTGCGTTCTTCATCGTTGCCGCCAGTATCGTGCCTGGCTCCGAGCTGCATCTGCCGGCAGTCGGTCTCAATCCGCGACGTACCGGCTTGCTGCAGGCGCTGCGGCTGATGGGCGCGGATATCACGGTGGAAAACCTGCACGACAATCGTGGCGAAACAACCGGTGATGTCGTCGTGCGTCATGCACCATTGCATGGCATCGACCTGCCACCCGGGTTGGTGCCGGACATGATTGACGAACTGCCGGTGTTGTTCGTCGCCGCCAGCGTGGCCGAGGGACGCACAGTCATCAGCGGCGCGGCCGAACTGCGGGTGAAGGAATCGGATCGTATTGCCACCATGGCCGCCGGGTTGCGGGCGCTGGGTGCCAACGTCGAGGAAACTCCGGACGGGGCAATCATTCACGGTGGTCGACTCCGCGGGGGCAACGTGGGGAGCCATCTGGATCACCGCGTCGCCATGAGTTTTGCCGTGGCCGGACTGGTGGCGCGCGAGCCGGTGCGCATCAGCGATTGTGCCACCGTGGCGACCTCGTTCCCTGGTTTCCGCGACACCGCCAACGGTTGCGGTTTCGCCGTGCACGAGGTGCGCTGACAGGATGCTCGCAGGTGCGGCCGGTTGCGGCTACGCTTGTGGCCGATTCACTGCGAGCCAACCATGACGCATGCAGCGTTGCCTTTTGTCGTTGCCATCCCGGCACGCTTTGCCTCCACCCGATTGCCCGGCAAGCCGTTGCGCGAGCTGGGTGGCATGCCGCTCGTGTTGCGGGTGGCGCACCGTGCGCAACTGGCCGGGGCGGAACAAGTGGTGGTCGCGGTCGATGATGCACGGGTCGCTGCCGTGCTGTCCGGCCAGGGCGTGGAAGTGTGCATGACCCGCGCCGAGCATGCATCCGGCAGTGATCGGCTGGCCGAATGTGCGGCGCACTACGGCTGGGCTGATGACACGATCGTGGTCAATCTGCAGGGGGACGAGCCGTTTGCACCCGCCAATGGCATTCGCGCCGTGGCGCAAGCGCTGGCCGAGGACGCGGCGCCGATGGCCACGCTGGCGGCGCCGATCGGCGACGTCGGGGAATTGTTTGATCCGAATGCGGTGAAGCTGGTGCGTAGTCTGGATGGTCACGCCTTGTACTTCAGCCGTGCGCCGGTGCCCTGGGCGCGTGATGCATTTGCCGCCGATCGGCACGTACTGCCGCCGGGCATCCCGTTTTTGCGTCACATCGGCATCTACGCCTACCGCGCGGGTTTCCTCACGCAGTTTGCGCAGCTGCCGCGCACGCCGCTGGAACAAGCGGAATCGCTGGAACAACTGCGCGTGCTGGAACACGGTTACGCCATTGCCGTGCGCCTGACGCCAGAACCGTTTCCGCCCGGCATCGACACGGCGGAAGATCTGCAGCGCGCGGAACAATGGCTGCGCAGCCACCCGTGAGTGGACACCGGCGTCGTCAGCAGGCGTGGCAGGTGGCGGCTAGAATGTGAGCATGCAATCCGCGCAAACGCCAGCGTTCGACGGCAAGGCCTTTGTCCACACGCTCAGTTCGTCGCCCGGGGTCTATCGCCACTTTGACGCAGCCGGTGAGCTGCTGTATGTCGGCAAGGCCAGCAACCTCAAGAAGCGCGTCAGCAGTTATTTCCTGAAGCCGCACACGGAGCCGCGCATTGCGGCCATGGTGGCGCAGATTGCGCGGGTCGAGATCACGGTCACGCGCACGGAAGGCGAGGCGTTGTTGCTGGAATCGCAACTGATCAAGTCGCTCAAGCCGCGTTACAACATCCTGCTGCGTGACGACAAAAGCTATCCCTACATCTATCTGTCCACGGGCGAGGATTATCCGCGGCTGGCGTTTCATCGTGGCGCGCGCAACAAGCCGGGGCGTTATTTCGGCCCGTATCCAAGCACCTACGCCGTGCGCGAAAGCCTCAACCTGATGCAGAAATTGTTCAAGGTGCGCCAGTGCGAGGACAGTTACTTTCACAACCGCACGCGACCGTGTCTGCTGTATCAGATCGGTCGCTGCAGTGCGCCGTGTGTCGGCATGATCAGCGTGGCCGATTACGCGGTGGATGTGCGGCATGCCGAAATGTTTCTGGAAGGTCGCAGCAGCGCCGTGATCGACGAGTTGGCCACGGCAATGGAACAGGCCAGTGTCGCGCTGCAGTTCGAGCGTGCCGCCAAGCTGCGTGATCAAGTGGCCGCGCTGCGGCAGTTGCAGGCACAGAATCACGTGCACGGGGCCAATGCCGACATGGATGTGATCGCCTGCCGCATTGAATCGGGCCTGGCCTGCGTCAGTGTGCTGTTCTTCCGCGACGGCATCAGCCTGGGCACGCGGGATTTCTTTCCCCGCCTGCCGTTGGACGCCGAACCTGCCGACGTGCTGGGGCAATTCGTGGCGCAGTACTACCTCGATCGTCCGGTCCCGCGCGAGTTGATCCTCGGTGAGGTCATTGCCGACATGGCCGTCCTGGGTGAGGTGTTGAGTGCACACGCCGGGCATGCGGTGGAACTGAAGACCAACGTGCGTGGCGATCGCGCGCAATTCCTGCAGATGGCCGAACGCAATGCGCAGGCCTCCCTGACCGTGCGGCTGGCCAGCCGACAGACGCTGGGTACGCGCTTTGATGACCTGCAAAAGCTGCTGGGTCTGGATGAACCGCCGCGTCGCATCGAGTGCTTCGACATCAGCCACACGATGGGTGAGGCAACGGTGGCTTCTTGCGTGGTATTTGGCCCGGAAGGGCCCGAGAAATCGCATTACCGGCGGTTCAACATCGCCGGCATCACGCCCGGTGACGATTACGCGGCAATGCACCAGGCGCTGACCCGGCGCTTTCGCAAGGTGGCCGAGGGCGAGGGTGTGCGTCCGGATATCCTGTTGATCGACGGCGGCAAAGGACAGGTTGCGCAGGCACTGGAAGTGTTGCGGGATCTGGGGATCCGCGACATCCAGGTCATCGGAGTGGCCAAAGGTCCGGGACGCCGTGCCGGGGAAGAAACGCTGGTGCTGGCCCAATTGGAACCAGGCAAGCCCGGGCGTGAGCTGCATCCGGGGTCCTCCTCACCGGCGTTGCACCTGGTGGCGGCAGTACGCGATGAATCGCACCGTTTTGCGATCACTGGCCACCGCCGGCGGCGGGAGAAAGCCCGCGAGCGCAGCGTGCTGGAAGATGTGGCGGGGATCGGCGCACGGCGGCGCTCGGCGTTGTTGCGCACCTTCGGCGGCATGCAGGGTGTGGAGGCCGCCGGCGTCGAGGAGTTGATGCAGGTGAAGGGCATCAACCGCGAGTTGGCCGAACGCATCTACGCGAGTCTGCACGGCTGACCAGGCGCGGCCGGCACTTTCGTGGTGGTGATGTGTGACACTGTGGCAACTTTTCCGGATCCAATCATGCAGATCAATTTGCCCACCTGGTTGACGCTGTTTCGCGTTGCCCTGCTGCCGGTGATGGTGCTGGTGTTCTATCTGCCATTCCCCGGCCACAACATCACCGCCGCGATTGTGTTTGTGCTGGCAGCCATCACCGACTGGCTGGACGGCTACCTCGCGCGGCGGATGAACCTGACCTCGGCATTCGGGGCGTTTCTTGACCCGGTGGCCGACAAGTTGATGGTGGCGGTAACGCTGTTCATGCTGGTGGAATCGCATCGTGGCGGC
>DAITPL010000137.1:0-4881 GCA_036833615.1 Rhodanobacter sp. | reverse complement strand
GCGGTCACGCTGGCGAGTGCCGGCGTGCTGTCCGGTGACACGGTGAACTTCAGCGGCACCGGCAGCTTCGCCGACAAGCATGCAGGCGCCGCCAAGGCGGTCAGCGTCAGTGGCATTGCCGCCAACGGCGCTGACGCCGGCAACTACAGCTTCAACACCACAGCCGATACTACGGCCGACATCAGCCGGCTCGGCATCACCGTCGATGCCACCGCCCGCGACAGGGTCTACGACGCCACGACCAACGCCACGGTCGCCCTCGGCAGCGGCGGCATCCTCGTCGGCGATGTGGTGAACTTCACCGGTACCGGCAGCTTCGCCGACAAGAACGCCGGCACTGACAAGACCGTCGCCATAAACGGCATTGCCGCCAACGGTGCCGACGCCGGCAACTACAGCTTCAACACCACCGCCGGCACCACCGCGACCATCACGCTGGCGACGCTGACGTATCTGGCGGATCCCGCGCTCGTCCAGCGTGGCCAGACGCCAGATTCGCTGGGCGGCACGGTAACCGGCCTGGTCGGCGGCGAGTCGCTGGACGAGGCCACTGACGGCACGTTGGCGTGGCAGACGCCGGCCACCGCAGCCAGCCCGGCCGGGGCGTATGCCATCGACGGCAACGGTTTGTCGGCGCTCAACTACGTGGTCGTGCAGGCGCCAGGCAACGCCACCGCGCTTCAGGTGATCGACGGCGCCGCACCCGATTCGGTCGGCATACCTGGCCTTGTCGTGAGCACCGTCGCCGGACTGCAGCAGTCGGACGACAGCGACAAGCCCCATGCGCCGAATGCCCCGGATGTGCACATCGTCGACGGCGGGGTACGCCTGCCGTGAATCACGCGACCCACCCACCACGCATCCAGTTCAAGGATCACCGCATGCCGTCACCGCTCCGCCTCGCCCCGCTGGCGCTGGCCCTGTTCGCCCTGCCGCTGGCCACGCAGGCGCAGACGATCCCCAACAGCGGCCAGATCCTGCAGCAAGTGCAGCCGAAGCCATCGGAAAAGCCCCGAGCCGAACCGGGTCTGGTGATCGAATCGCCCGCTTCGGATGCCACCGCCGACAACACGCCGTTCGCGGTGACGCAGTTGCGCATCGACGGCAATACCGCGTTCGACAACGCCACCCTGCACGCGCTGGTCGCCGATGGCGAGGGACGCACCCAGACCCTGACCGAACTCAATACGCTGGCGCAGCGCATCACCGACTACTACCACGCCCACGGTTATCCGCTGGCGCGCGCGCTGGTGCCGGCACAGACGCTGATCGATGGCACCGTGCATATCACCGTGGTCGAGGCACGTTACGACCAGGTGCAACTGGACAACCGCAGCCGCGTCAGCGACGGTCTGTTGCGCGCCACGCTGGCCCCGTTGCAGGCAGGTCAACGGGTGACGCAGTCGGCACTGGATCGCAGCCTGCTGCTGCTGGGCGAACTGCCGGGCGTTTCACCGCACGCCACTCTCGGCCCTGGCGCTGCTGCCGGCACTTCGACCTTGGGGGTGGTCGCCGATGCCACTCCAACGGTGCAGGGCGACCTGATCATGGACGATGCCGGCAGCCGCTACACCGGGCGCATGCGGGTGGGCGGCAACCTCGACATCAACAGCCCACTGCACCACGGCGACCAACTCAGCCTGAGCGCGTTGACCTCTGGTCATGGCATGCGTTACGGGCGAGTGGATTACCAGTACACCTTGAATGGACAGGGCACCCGGGTGGGTGCGGCGTACTCGGCGCTGGCGTATGCCCTGGGCGGCTCGTTGCGTGAGCTGGATGCGCGCGGCACCGCGCAAGTGGGCGGTGCATGGCTGACGCAGCCGCTGGTGCGCACGCGCCGCAGCAACGTGGACGTGCGGGTGCAGTTCGATCACAAACGATTGCGCGACCGCATCGACAGCACCTCCTTGCGCAACGACCGGCATGCCAGCAGCGCCACGGCCAGCGTAGTGGGACAGCGCAGCGACGACTGGAGCGGTGGCGGCGTGACCAGCACCAGCCTCAACGTCAAGCACGGCACGCTGCATTTCGACGAAGCCGCCGCCGCGGTCGCAGACGCGGCAACCGCACGCACGCAAGGCAGTTACACCTACTGGACCGCAAGCCTGGCGCGCCTGCAAAACCTCGGCGCCAGCACGCGTCTGTATGCCAGTGTCAGCGGCCAGCACAGCCGCCGCAATCTCGATTCCTCCGAGCAGTTCCTGCTCGGTGGCCCCACCAGTGTGCGCGGCTACGACATGGCCAGTGTCGCCGGCGCCAGCGGCTGGCTGGGCACCGTCGAGCTGCGCCGTGATCTTTACTGGAGTTGCGCCGGTCATTGCGAAGGCAGCGTGTTTGTCGACCACGGCGGCTTGCGCATCAACGCCGATCCATGGGTTGTCGGCCACAACCAGGTCAACCTGAACAGTGCCGGCATCGGCTTCCGTTGGATCGGCTCCCGCCAATGGCAAGCGCAGGTGCAGTTTGCGGCACCCTTGGGCACGGTACCTGCAGTGCTAGGCAAGCGCCGTGCCGCGCGAGTGTGGTTGCAGGTGGTCAGGGGGTTCTGAGTGAGGCCTCGACTGCACGCCTTCGGCGCTCCGTCGCCGGATGTTTACAGTCAAGCTGATCCGAGGTGCGGACGGCTTCCGCAAAAAACGTGCTTGGCATGACCCTTCCAGGGAACACTTTTGCCAACGTATACCAATTGTGCGCGAGTAGCTTTGACGGGTGTTCTGAAAGCCATCCGCGCACGGGTGCGCTCCTGCAGGCGTGGAGGCGGGCTTGTGGAGCGGTTGACTGCTGTTGTTGCGACATGGGGCGCTGGTCAAGCCTTGCACCGTGCTGCACATGCTTGCAGCCCCACGCCGGTCGCCAATTTTCAGTGGCCGCGACCGTGGAAGTGTTCGCCGCCGACACTGATCGACATGCTCATGCCGCCGGTCGGGTCGTCGCAACTGCCGTACTGCCTGGTGACGCTGACGTTGCCGGTGCTGAACGTGCCGGTACCCATCTGCCTGCCGCTCAGCACCCCGACGCCGACGCTGCCATGGACCTGGGGCTGGTTGTAGGTTGAGTCGTCGCATGTGGGGGTGCTGGCAACCGTGTTGCCCATGCGTCCGCTGGTGTCGCCGTAGTACGCGCCAGGCGGGTCGGTGGCTGGTTTGATTGCACTCGCGCTGGACGCCGGCGCCGTCGTGGCGGGCAGTTTGAGGTTCAACGCAGGCGGCGTTTGCGCCAGTGCCGCGCCAGCCAGCAGGCTGGCGGCGCAGGCGAGAAAGTACGATTTGCTGGTCATGGAGTGCGCTCCGGTTACGGTAACCAACGCGTGGCTGGCGTCGGCGTGCACACGCCGGTCTGGCAGTGGTGCATGGTCGGGAAATCCGCTGGCCAGGCCATGGCGCCTGAGTGTGCCGGTTCCGGGTTGGTGGGACTGGCCGGTACCACGTGCCGGTCGGGCCGCTTGCGGCGGCGAGCGGTGGATTGGTCGTGCCGAGCGTAACGGTTGTGGCACTGTCTTGCCTGAACCGACCTGTAGCCTGTCCCGCGATGCGCGGGCCGGTTCCGACCCGCCCACGAAATCCAGCGCCGTGCTCAGCCGCTGGTGACGATGCGCTCCACCCGGCGCAGGCCGCGCGGCAGCACGCCGCCACGACTGGCGCGCGTACCGCCGTATTCGACCAGGTCAGCCCAGCGCAGCGTGAGCTTGCGCTGGCCCGCGTACAGCGTGACCTCGCCCTGGCCCTCGCTGACCACGGCTACGCCGGCCACGCGTTCTTCGCCAGACAGCCGTTTCGCGCGCGGAATTTCGATGAGCTTGTTGCCCTTGCCCTTGTCCAGCTCCGGCAGTTCGGCCACGGAGAACATCAGCAGATGACCTTCGGTGGTAACCACCACGATGCGATCGCGGGCCGGGTCGGCGCTGGTTTGCGGAGCCAGAATGCGGGCGCCGTCGGTGAGGCTGATGATCTGCTTGCCGGCCTTGTTGCGGCTGAGCAGCGCTTCGAAGCGGGTGACGAAGCCGTAGCCGAAATCCGTAGCCAGGATCAGTCGGGTGTCGTTGTCCGCCGCAATCACGGCGTCGAAACTGGCGCCAGCCGCTGGCGTGAAGCGGCCCGTCAGTGGCCCGCCGTTGCCGCGCGCCGAGGGCAGGGTATGGGCCGGGGTGGAGTAGCTGCGCCCGGTGGAATCGATGAACGCCACCTGTTGTGTGGTGCGTGCATTGACGGCTGCACGCACGCCATCACCTTCGCGGAAGCTCAGTGCCGTCGCATCGACGTCGTAGCCTTTCGCGGCGCGCGCAAAGCCTTGCTGGCTCAAGACCACGGTCAGCGGCTCGCTGACGACCAGGGCACTCTCGTCCAGCGCCTGCGCCGCTTCGCCCTCGACCAGTGGCGAGCGGCGGGCGTCGCCGTACTTCTCGGCATCGGCACGCAACTCCGCCTTGATCAACGTCTTCAGTTTGGCCGGCGATTTCAGCAGCACGTTGATGCGTGCGCGTTCCTCTTCCAGCTGGTCGCGCTCGGTGAGGATCTTCATCTCCTCCAGGCGCGCAAGCTGGCGCAGCCTGGTTTCCAGGATGTAATCGGTTTGTTCCTCGGAGAGTTTGAAGCGTGCCATCAGCACGTTCCGCGGCTCGTCCTCGGTGCGCACGATGTGGATCACTTCGTCGAGGTTGAGGTAAGCGATGCGCAGGCCTTCCAGCAGGTGCAACCGGCGCTCGACTTTCGCCAGCCGATGGTTGAGCCGGCGGGTGACCGTGGTGGTGCGGAAACTCAACCACTCGGTGAGGATGCGCTTGAGATCCTTCACTTGTGGCCGGCCGTCGAGGCCGATCAGGTTGAGGTTGACGCGGAAGCTGCGCTCCATGTCGGTGGTGGCAAACAGGTGCTGCATCGT
>DAITPL010000136.1:0-4887 GCA_036833615.1 Rhodanobacter sp. | reverse complement strand
GGCTGGTAGTAGTCGTAATAGCTGACGAAATACTCCACCGCATTGTGCGGGAAGAACGCCTTGAACTCGCCGTACAACTGCCCGGCCAGCGTCTTGTTCGGCGCCATCACGATGGTCGGCCGCTGTACGCGCTCGATCACGTTGGCGATGGTGTAGGTCTTGCCCGAACCCGTGACGCCCAGCAGGGTCTGCGCTGCCAGGCCGGCTTCGAAACCCTGTGCCAGACGCTCGATGGCCTGCGGCTGGTCGCCGGCAGGCTGGTAAGGGGCGACAAGCTGGAAACGGTCAGTCATCGGCTACACATGTGGGCGTGATCCTGCATTTTAAATCGACAGCGCCGACGCGACACGCCGGCTGAAGCGCACGGCCGCCCACCGCCGCAGCCGCTGCGCGGCATTCGGCACGCAACCTAGCATCAGCGCTCCGGCCACGCAGGAACGGCGTCATGCGCACGGATCGCCAACGCACCAGCCCGTATGGGCAACACGGCGTCACCCTGATCGAGCAGATCATGGTGCTGGCGATCGTCGGCGTATTGATCGGCATCGCCACGCCATCGCTGCACAAATTGCTGAGGCGCGATGCCATCCAGGCCGCACAAGTCGACTTCATCGCCGCGCTGCGCCATGCGCGTTCAACCGCGGCCACCAGCGGCAAACGTACCCTGTTCTGCCCGAGTACCGACGGCGCGCACTGCGCATCCACCACCCACTGGGAAAGCGGCTGGGTGCTCGGCGTCGACACCGATCATGACAACCAGCCCGACGGTGCGCCGCGCTATACCGGCGGCACTCGTCCCGGCAAATTGCTGATACGCAGCAGTATCGGTCGCCAGTTGGTGCGGTTCCAGCCCGACGGGTCGGCCGGCGGCAGCAACCTCACCTTGTTGTTCTGCCAAGCCGATGGCCAGACTCCCGCGCTCAGCGTCGTGGTCTCCAACTCCGGTCGCGTGCGCGGCGCACCGGCCACTGCCGAACAAGCCACCGCCTGCGCGCAGAGCAGGTAGATGCCGACCCACACCAAGGCGTTTCCTGCGCACTCTTGCTGCGGCGCACGCGGCAGGCAAACGTAGCCAGCGGGGCTCACACCACAGGTGGCGTCCACGCCTCTACACTTCAGGAATTGGCGGCATGTCCGCCCCCTGCCGTTGCTTCGCCCCACTCATGACGACCCTCACCACGCAAGCCAGTGTGTTGCGCGCCACGCGCCGGTTGGCGCGCGAAGTGGGCCGCCTGGCCCTGCACACACCAAGCCATGTCTACAACCCGTTGACCTACGCGTGGGCCGCGCATCGGGAATATCTCGAGCGTTACAGTGCACGGCGCGGCCGCGTGCTGCTGCTGGGCATGAACCCCGGACCGTGGGGCATGGCGCAGACCGGGGTGCCGTTCGGCGACGTGGTGATGGTGCGCGAGTGGTTCGGCATCGCCACCCGGCTCAGTGGTCCCCTGCCCGCGCAGCATCCCAAATATCCGATCCTCGGCATGGCGTGTCATCGCGACGAAGGCAGTGGCGCGCGGCTCTGGGGTTGGGCCAAGGCACGCCTCGGCACGCCGGATGAATTCTTTGCGCGCTTCTTCGTGTGGAATTACTGCCCGCTGCTGTTTATCGCCAACGGCCGCAACCTCACCCCGCAGCAACTGACCCGGCCCGAAGCTGCGGCGTTGACGGCAGTTTGTGATCGCGCACTCGGCGCCGTGCTCCGCGCGCTGGCCCCAACGGCAGTGATCGGCATCGGGCGCTACGCCGAACAGCGCGCCACCGCATTGCTTGGCGCCGATGCGGACGTGGGCTATCTGCCGCACCCGAGCCCAGCCAATCCGGCGGCAAACCGGGACTGGCCGCTACTGGCCGAGCAGGCACTGCAACCCTGGCTGCCGTGAACGCCGCGGCAGCACTCATGCCGCCCATCGGCACAGGCAAACCCGCCAGGAACCTGGTCACATCAAGCTGGCGCATGCGCGACTCACGGTGGCGAAAGTGTCGCCACCGACTGCTAGACTCGCCGCACCGATTTTCGACGCGCCACACCGGCGACCGGGTCATGCGCGGGTTCGACAGTCTTGGCGGGGGGGTTGCGCATCATGACCATGCCGTTGTCGTGGAAAGTGGGAGCCGTGGTCGCCGGCTTGGCCGTCGCGGCGTTGGTCTGGCACGGGTTCTCGCGTTACCTCGCGGCACGCCACGCGGACGAACTCGTCCGCGACTACGCGCGCACCGCAGCGCTGGATGCACAACTGGCCAAGGCGCGCGCCGAGCAACGCAGCATGCAACTGGCAGCCACGCTCCAGCGGCGGCGCGATGATCTGGCCAACACGTACCGGGAGGTGGGCCAGCGGGCTGCGCACTATCAGGCCGAGCAAAGCCGGCGGCAGGCCATGCAGCAACAGGAAGCGCGGCGGATACAAGCCAGCTATCGGCTGGGGCCCAATCAACACTGTGCCGGCGGCATCGTCATCAACCGCAGCGCGTCAAGCTTCACCCAAGCGGTCGGCAAGTCCGGGCAACCCATCCGGTGTCAAGGCGACACCGCCGCCGAACCGCTGCGCTGAGGCAGCACGGCGAACCAACCGGCGTCCACTTTGCGCAGGAACTCTCGTGAGAGCAGGTGGCCGAAACCTGGGCGATCGCGTTACCGCCGATCATGGGCCGCCGTGTCGCGTTTTTTACCGTCACGACGCGCACAAGGTATTCATCCTCCATGCGACCGGAACGCCTGCTCCGTCCAGGGCGCCTTGCGTCGCGTGCCAAGCAGGCAGAGATCCAACCTGTTGATCCAGTGGCTGCGGTCCTCGCGCCGGGCGCCCGCTGCACGGGCTCGCGCGGGTTGACCAGGAGTCAGGGGACACCGCTGCACCACTCGTGCGACCTACGCCTCAAAGCGGCTCGTGGCGTCACGATCGCGGTTGTAGCGTCGCGTGAGCGGAAACGGCGGCAACCAGGATTCGCGACGGATGATCCAGGTTTCGTAGGTTGGCACCAGTTGGTCCGGCGCATCCAGGGACCCCACGCTCACTTCGATTTCGTCTGCGGTGCGGGCGAAAACGGGGGAGCCGCAGCGGGGACAGAAAAACCGCCCGGCGTACTCGCGGGGTTCACCTTCAATCGTCACCGCATCCTGCGGGAACATCGCGGCAGCGTGAAACAGGGCCCCATGCTGCTTGCGGCAGTCGAGACAGTGACAAAGGCCGACCCGGTACGGAAGCCCCGAGGCCACAATTCGCACGTTGCCACACAGACAACCGCCCGTGAATCGTTGCATGGTTCGCCTCCTTTGCCATCAAGCGCCCAGATTTTTACAACGGACGACGGTCATGGCAATTGCCCGCCAGGCTGGCGGCGACTTCCGGTAAGGTCTGCGCGGGCGGCCGGTGTGTTCGGCTCTGCGGATAGTCATCGCCCGACAGTTCGCTCAAGCCGATGCCGCTTCACGGCGGGGCTTGATGCAAGCGTCAGGCTTGGCACGGCAGCATCACAGGCATGCAATCCGGCGCACTTGCTTACGCCGTGAATCGCGCCCCGACGATTCATTCACGTCCGCGCCACTTCGATTCCCGGTATTCCAAGTGGCACACGGCACGGGAATTTGCTCAACCCTGCCCGGAGTTGTCATGACCACACCCATCAAGCTCGCCATCATTGCCGCTTTGCTCGCCACCTCGTCGGCAGGGCTGGCTCAAGATCGGGCAGCTGCCGTGCCGGACATGAAAGTTCTGCTGGAGAACGAGTGCGTTCGTGTGCAGTACCACGACGTTGCGGTCGGAGCAACGACACCGATGCACGCGCACCCCAATTACGTCGTCTATGTCCTGAGCCCTTACCAGGCCAGGATCACATTGCCTGACGGTTCCCAGCGTATCAGCGAGCATCAGGTGGGTGAATCCTTCTGGAACAAGGCATCGCGACATGTCGTGGAAAACATTGGCCCTACGCCCATACACAATCTGGTCGTGGAGCTGAAGCCTGGCGCCAGGTGTCGATAGTGGCGGCGCCCGGCAATTCATTCACGTGGAACGCGCTCCGCCACTTGGCCAAGTCAGGCATCCGGCCAGAGGAACAGCAATGGCCCACTTGTGGACAATCATCGGCGTCGTGGACGTCATCCGCAGCTTCGCGTGGTATCAGTCACTGTTGGGACTACCCGCCACCCGGCCTGCCCACGATTATTTTGGCACGCTTGAAACCAACGGCACCGTGCTGCTTTGCCTGCATCGCTGGGGTGACCATGAGCACCCTTCCCTCACCAATGCCGACCGCGCGGAGCCGGGCAACGGCTTGCTGCTGTTCTTTCGCGTGGATGACTTTGACCAGGCGCTGTCCCGCGCGCGCATGCTGGTCACGGCGCTGGTGGAAGAACCTCATGTCAATCCCAACACGGGCACCAGCGAGTTTGCACTACGCGATCCTGACGGGTATTACGTCATGGTCAGTGCACTCTCTGCCGCGTCGTGACGCTCGTGATCGGACCGCCACGCAGCGCCACTCCGCGCACCATCAACCGGTCACTCTGCGCCGCAACGCACGCGTCACCGCCCGCACCTGCTCCGACAAGCTGAAGCGCCTGAAATTGGTGCGCACCACGCCCGTGGTGAATGCCGTGCGTTTGCTGTAATCCATGCGCACTTCCACGATGACCGGCTGGCCGCTGGCGGCGACCGCGTTGGCCGCCGCAATTTCCCCGGGCAAATCGGCATCACTGGCAATCTTGAAGTACGCCGCGCCGACCGCCTGCGCCACGCCGTCCAGTTGCACCGGTGCCAGTACCGTGCACGGCTTGCGGTTGTAGGGAATTTCCTGGGTCTGCGCGATCTGTGACAGCTCGCCATCGCAAAATACGTAATACACCACGCCCAGCCGATGCTGCGTGGCGGTGATGATTTCCATGCA
>DAITPL010000135.1:0-4897 GCA_036833615.1 Rhodanobacter sp. | reverse complement strand
CAGGAAATCGTAGTGGTCGTAGTGGTGCGCGCCGTACATCTTGTACATCTGCTGCACCAGGTTGCGATGCACCTGCAATTGTTCGGGGCTGATCTCCAGATACTTCGGGTCGTCGGCAACGATGTTCAAATGTACCGGCGTGCTGGCGCCCGGAGCCAGGTCCACCCGCTTGAAATACTTGCCCGCATAGACCGGTGAATCGACCAGGTCGTCATAGTCGATCGGCTGGTAGCTCACCGTATTGCCATTGGTCGCAGCCACTTCCAGGGCCGTAGCCGCCTGCCAGCCCGGTGGATAGGTGACGGCGGTTTGCGCCTTGATGCGATTGGCGTTGTAGCCGGCCGGGTACAGGGAAACTGCGTTCCATTGCAGATTGAGCATCTCCGGCGTCATCACCACCCGGCCCTGGGCTTTGCTCTGCGGCGTGAGGTACTGGAATTCCACATCCAGCGCCGTGGCGCCCGCCGGCACCTCCACATGGAACGCGTACACGTCCAACGGATCGCGCTGCCAGGCGAGCGGCTGACCGTTCGCGCTGATCTTGAGACCGGCCAGCTTGTCGATCGGACCGGTCGGCGAGTGATTGCCGGGCAACCACTGCGGATACAGCAGCGTCAACGGGCCAGGTTGCGCCGGCACCACCTCGTGTACGCGAAAGATGCGCCGCGCCAGGTCGGTCGCGTCCACCTTGATCTGCAAGGTGCCCTGATACGGCACATCCTGTGGTGCGGGTACCGCGGCCAGTGCGGCATTGCCAACCAGACCGAACGCAAGCGCAAACAGGGCAGTTGAAAAGCAAGTGATGTTCAACGTTTACTCCGCGGAATGACCGGGACGAGGCGAACCTGGCAAGCCCCGGGAACGTGCCGCACGGGCCGGCCCCAAGCCACCAGAGGGAAATGCAGGGTGACGCAGACAGCCCGATTGAGGCGTATGTACTGCGCTCGCCATGCTAGCCCGCGACCACGGCGCTGAACCTCTGCCAAAGGTCATGACGACATCAATCCGGCGGCTCCAATGGCATGTGCGGCAGGCTTGGCGTACATCTTGCTTCAACCAGATACCTGACCTTGCCCCATGCAGCCCGCGCGCCCAACAAGACATGTACCGCCTGTTTGCCAATCGACACGCCGAGACCGCCGGGCAGCGGACGCAACACGCACGCTATCTGGCCGAGCGCATGGCGCCGATGATTCGTGCGTTGCTGCTGATGGCGGTAGTGTTGTACCTGTTCGCGACGATCACGCGCACGGTCCTCGGCGTCCACCCCTCTGGGCTCGGATGGCGACTGGCGCTCGCCGTGCCGCTGGTCCTGATTGCGCTCGCCGCGCGACGCACCCAGCGGCCGACGCCACTCAGCCTGCTCGCCCTCGCCTGCCTGTTGCTGCTGGAAGTCGGCATCAGCCTCAACACCCTGGACCTGACACCCGGGCAGCCGTGGGTCATGCCCGGGTTGCTGTTGCCGGTGGCATCGTCGGTCATCTGGCCCGGACGCTGGAACTTCATCGCCGCCATGACGCTGTGCGCGCTCGGCCCCGTACCCATGCTGCTGCTGGGCCAAGTCGATGCCATGCACATCAATCAATACATGGTGACCATGGTGGTGGCCATCACCGTGTCGGTTGTGTTGCGGGCGTTCATGGCGCGCACGCTGATCCAGCAGTTCGACCTGGAGCAACGGCTGCGCGAACAGGCCAATACCGACGGACTTACCGGCCTGTTGCAACGCAATCGATTTCTCGAGCTGGCGCACACTACGCTCGCCGCCGCATCCGGCAAGCAGGCAACGGCATCGATGCTGTACGTCGATGCCGACCACTTCAAGCAGATCAACGACAACCACGGTCACGCCGCCGGTGATGCCGTGCTGCTGGCGCTGGCCAAGGCGCTGCGTGCACATAGTCGTCCCACCGATCTGATCGGCCGCATCGGCGGCGAAGAATTCGCACTGTTGCTGCCAGGCGTCGGTTTGCAGCAAGCCAGCGACCGGGCCGAACAACTGCGCCTGGCCGCGCGCAAGATCCAGCGTCCAGACGGTCCACTCACCGTCAGCATCGGCATCGCCCAATGCCCGCGCGGGGGCTGTGCCGATGTCGATGCGCTACTGGCACGGGCCGATCAGGCCATGCGCCAGGCCAAGGCCGGTGGAAGGGACCAGGCAGTCAACGCCGGAGCGCCGCTCGACTGCGCCGGCAACTCCAGGTAACTCCCGCCAGCGCTTCGCCGTCAATGCACAGACGCGCCTGTGCCCACTTGCTTGCGCTCAACGTCACTCGTCAGCGAGCTGCCAATGCCAGCTTGCTGTGCCGGATGCCGTACGCGAAATAAATCACGCAGCCCACGGCCATCCACAGCATGAAGCGCTCGTAGGTGATCCACGGCAGGCCGTAGATCAGCACCATGGAAAATGCCATGCCCAGCGGCGCCGTGAACCACACCCACGGCGTGCGAAAGTTGCGCTGCAGGTCCGGCCGGCGCACGCGCAGCAGCATGATTGCGGCGCAAATGATGATGAACGCGCTGAGCGTGCCGATGTTGACCAACTCGGCCACCTCGCCGATCGGCAACAAGCCGGCGACCAGCGCAGTGAACAGGCCCAGGATGAGCGTGGGCCGTGCCGGCGTGCCGAACCGTGGGCTGACTTTGGCGAACCATGCTGGCAGCAGACCATCACGGCCCAGGGCAAACCAGATGCGCGCGGCGCCGAGCATGAACGCGAACAGCACGCTGGTGACGCCAATCACCGCCGCCGCGGCGATGGTGACGCTGAGCCAGTGCAGCCCGATCAGCTCGAACGCGTCAGACACGGACGCCTCACCACCAAGGTTGCTGTAATGCGTGATGCCGGTGATCACCAGCGACACGGCGATATACAGCACCATCGCGATGCCCAGCGACAACAACACCGCGCGCGGCAGGTCGCGCTGCGGGTGCCTGGCTTCCTCCGCAGCCGTGGTCAGCGTGTCGTAGCCGAACACGGCAAAGAACACCACGCTGGCGCCGGTCAGCACTCCGGACCAACCAAAGTGGCCGATGCCCGTGCTGATGTCGACGACGCGCGCCGGAATGAAGGGATGCCAGTTTGCCGTATCGATGTAGAACACGCCGACGCCAATCACCAGCAGCACGCCAAGCACCTTGATCGCCACCACCGTCGTGTTGAAACGCGCACCCCATTCCGTGCGCACGGTCAGCAGCACGGCCACGGCCACCGAAACTGCGGCGGCAATCACGTTGAAGCGATGCCCGTCGCTCGGCGCGGCAATGGCGGTCGTGCCGTGCAGGCCGAAGATCTGCTGCAGGTAATACTCCATGGTCTGCGCGCTCATGCTTTGCTGCGCCCACTCCGGCAGGTACACCCCCGCCGAGTGCATCAACACCTGCACATAGCCGGACCAGCCGATCGCCACCACCGCGACCACCAGCGCGTATTCCAGCAACAGATCCCAACCGATGATCCACGCCACAAACTCGCCGAGCACCGCATAGCCGTAGGTGTACGCGCTGCCCGTCACCGGGATCAGGCCGGCAAACTCCGCGTAGCACAGCGCGGCGCAAGCGCTGCCGGCGCCAGCAATCAAGAAGCTCAGCGCGACCGCCGGCCCGGCATTCATCGCCGCCTGCTGCCCGGCCAGCACGAAGATGCCCACGCCGATGATGCCGCCGATGCCGATCGCCGTGAGTTGCCACAACCCCAACACCCGGCGAAAGTCGCCGCGCTGGCCAGCCTCGGACTGCAACTGCTCCACCGTCTTGTGCCGCACCAGCTGGCTGAAGAAACTCATCGTGGCCATGTCCCCTTGAAAGCAAGCGGCGATCATAGCGAATGCAGCGCAGTCCGTGATGAGCCAGGGCGCTTTGCTTCGCGCGCCAGCCAACACTTCCGCGCGCGGCGCGCCAGCGGCATGCGGCGGCTTGCAAGCCACGTGCCGCTGGTCGCACGACGCCATCGGCGTCGACACTACATATCCGGCCTTCAGCGCTGGTCCACCGCCGCGCGCCCCAACGCCGGGGCGTCGGTAAACAACGCATCGATGCCGGCGTCCAGCGCGGCGCGCATGTCGGCGATCGCGCCGGCGACACTGACGGTGGCCGGGTCGCTGCCCAACCACAGCTTGCGCGGCAGGAAGTGGTTCTCCGGACGGAACGTGTAGACGTGCACCTCCAGCCCTGCCACGTGCGCGTCGCGCACCAATGACGTGGGCGCGGCAAACGCGCCGGCGGCATCCAGGGGCACCACGGCGCGGCGCTCGGGACCGATCGCATCGGCGTAGGTGGCGATCTCGCGCAGGCTGGCCGGCGACATCATCTGCGCATAATCCAGCGTGCCACCAGCCGCGACGACATCCCACGGCTGCGCCGTTGGTGCGTCCAGCAGCTGCAGCAGGCGAATATGGCCACGCCCGGGATCCAGCCGCGTGCGCAGGTAGCGCAGATTGCCGATCTCGAAGGACTGGATGACCACCGGTGCCCGGCGCGTGTAGGCGTGCTCGTCCAACGTATTCAGCAGCGCGTCTTCCATGGCCAGGCCGATGCCGTGGAAGTAACTGCCGTGCTTGAGCTCGGGCATGATGCCGAGCACGCGGCCGCGTGCAGCGGCGTCGTGTGCTGCCTGCGCAATGATCTGTGCCAGTGTCGGAATGGCGAACTGACCGTCGTGTGTCGTACCGCGCAAGCCGGCCAGGCGCTCGCGCGCACGCAGCGTCTGCAACTCGGCCAGGGTGAAATCCTCGCAGAACCAGTCATCGAGCGTCTGGCCGTCTACTGTCTTGCGCGTGCGCCGCGCGGCAAACTCGGCGTGGGCAGCCACATCAGTGGTCGTACTGATGGCGTTTTCATGCCGCGCGACCAGTACCCCGTCGCGCGTCATCACCAGATCCGGTTCGATGAAATCGGC
>DAITPL010000134.1:0-4913 GCA_036833615.1 Rhodanobacter sp. | reverse complement strand
ATCTGATCAAGCCGATGCTGGCGTCGGGCGAACTGCGCTGCATCGGTTCGACCACATTCCAGGAATACCGCAGCGTGTTCGAGAAAGATCGCGCACTGGCGCGGCGATTCCAGAAAATCGATGTGGTGGAGCCGACCGTGGAGGACAGCGTCGAGATCCTCAAGGGCCTGCGCTCGCGCTTTGAGGAGCACCACCATGTGTCCTATACCAACGAGGCACTGCGGGCGGCCGTTGCGCTGTCGGTCAAGCATATTCCGGATCGCCTGTTGCCGGACAAGGCCATCGACGTAATTGACGAGGCTGGCGCCCGCCAGCGGTTGCTGCCGGAAGATCAACGCACCGGCAAGATCGATGTCGGCGACGTGGAGTACATCGTTGCCAAGATGGCGCGGATCCCCGCCAAGCAGGTGTCGGCATCCGATCGGGACGTGCTGCGCAATCTGGAGCGCAACCTGAAAATGGTGGTGTTTGGCCAGGACACGGCGATCGAGGCCTTGGCTGCGTCCATCAAGATGGCGCGGTCGGGCCTGGCCGATCCATCGAAACCGATCGGTTGCTTCCTGCTGGCCGGCCCCACCGGCGTGGGCAAGACCGAGGTGACCAGGCAGTTGGCGCTGCAGCTGGGCATTGAAATGATCCGCTTTGACATGTCCGAGTACATGGAAGGGCATTCCGTGTCACGCCTGGTCGGCGCACCCCCGGGCTATGTCGGCTTCGATCAGGGCGGACTGCTCACGGAAGCGGTGGTCAAGCATCCGCATGCCGTGCTGCTGCTGGATGAAATCGAGAAGGCACACCCGGATGTGTTCAACGTCCTGTTGCAGGTCATGGATCACGGCGTGCTGACCGATACCAACGGGCGCGAGGCCAATTTCAAGAACGTGATCGTGGTGATGACGACCAATGCGGGGGCGCAGGTTGCCGCGCGACGCAGCATGGGTTTTGTCGAGCAGAAGCACGAGTCCGACGCAATGGAAGTGATTCGCCGGCTGTTCACTCCGGAATTCCGCAACCGGCTGGATGCAGTCATCCAGTTCAGCGCCCTTGGCTTCGAGCACATCCTGCGCGTGGTCGACAAGTTCCTGATCGAACTGGAAAGCCAACTTACCGAAAAACGCGTCACCCTGGATGTGGACGCCGATGCGCGACGCTGGCTGGCCGAGCATGGGTTTGATCCGCAGATGGGCGCGCGCCCCATGGCGCGCGTCATTCAGGACAAGGTGAAACGCGCATTGGCCGACGAGTTGTTGTTCGGCAAGCTGGCCGGTGGCGGCGTGGTGCGCTTGAGCGTGCGTGATGGCGAGTTGCAGGTGGACAGCAAGGCGCTGGAACAGCTGCCCGCCATCGTCGAGTAATCCACCCTGTACCTGCGCGGAGCGGTTTACCCGACCACTCCGCCAGCTTTCGCCGCCAGTGTTGCCGTGCGATTAGCGAAGCATCCCGGCTGCCTCGTGCGCGTTTGGCGGTTCGGTGCCATGGGGTCGGCTGGTCAGCGGGCAGAAATCGGTGACCGGGCTTGTCGTGCGCGCCTCGATTGCCACCACTTGTGCCGATACTGTCGCGCCATCTTCGACGGTCAACCCGGGCCGCCCGGCGCTGTGCACTGGCTACTGGCGGGCTGCTGCTGGCAGGAGCCAACGACGCGCGAGACGCGCGTGGCGTGCTTACTTCATGCGGTAGGTGATACGCCCTTTGCTCAGGTCGTACGGAGTCATCTCGATCTTCACCTTGTCGCCGGTGAGGATGCGGATGTAATGCTTGCGCATGCGGCCGGATATATGGGCAATGATGACGTGCCCGTTCTCCAGCTGCACGCGAAACATGGTGTTGGGCAAGGTCTCCTGGACCGTACCTTCCATTTCGATGACGTCGTCTTTGGCCATGTGTCTCGGTTTTCACGCGCAGCCGTTGCAGCCGCGTAAGCCATCAAGTATGCCACGAAAACGGATTTGATTGAAGAACTTCCGCTGGGTGGCTCAGGCGAAATGCTGGTCCAGCTTTTCGCGGATGTCCCGTTCGATCCTGCCACGGAGCGGGCTCAACAACAGGCCCAGTCGTGCCGTGACGTGCACGGCATGGTCGCTGACGGCGATGGCTCCGTCCACGCCGGTACCGGAAAACTGCAACACATCGTCGCGCCACTGGTTGGTCAAGCCAAACTTTTGTTGCAGGTCGGCAGCCACTTTTTCAATGATCAGGCGCGCCGCTGAGGTACCCAGGCGGTGGGGCCGCTCGATGTCGATTTTCGTCATGCTGATCTCCGGGCAGGTATCCATAGTGCCATGTCGACAAACGCGGTGGCAGCACCGTCTGTCACCATGTCGACTCATCCGTTGCATGCGCAGTCAGGTGGCGCAGGCCCGGCGACAGTGGGTCCCTCGGCCCGGTAGTGGCGCATGATAAAGTTTCAGCGTCACCTGGCTGGTTGATTGATGCGTATTGAATTCCCCCATGCCGCCCGCGAGGACTTTCACTGGTCGCAGGCGCGATTGCGTATTGGCAGCGCACCTGACAACGACCTGGTGCTGGCGGTGACCCAGGCCGCACCGCGCCATCTGTGCATCCAGCATGATCGCCGGGGCTGGGTGCTGCAGGTACTGCCCGGCGCGGGACGAATTTACGTCAATGCCCGACCGGTGCATGAACGGGCCTTGCTGCGCGCTGGCGATGTGGTCAGCGTGGGTGATTGCCGCCTGCTGCTGTGCGCCGACGCGGATCCGAATCAGCGTCAGTGTGCTGCAGTGAACGATGTCGAAGCGTGCACCGTGGCGCTGCGCGCGGTCGCCGGCCCGTTGTCAGGCAAGGTGTTGCCGGTGCATGGGCAGCTGGAGCTCGGCCCGCACGGCCGGTTTCCGCTGGAGTTGCCGCAGGGTGAAACCGTGTCCTTGCGTTTCGCCTGGCGGGATGGACGCCTGATAGTGCAGGTGCCGGAGCCATCCGCGAGCCACCCCTTGCGGGTCAACGGCGTCCGCGTGCGGACCGTTGCACTGCAACCGGGGGACCAGATTGGCGTGGCCATGCACCGTTTTGTCGTGGAGGCACCGGGGATGCAGCCGGAACCGGAAATCGCTGCGCCGCCAGCGATATCTGCGCGCGAAGATGACCCCGTGCCCCATGCGAGTGGTGGCGCCTGGTGGCTGATTCTCACCGCCGCGGTGCTGGCGCTGGGCATTGGCTTGGTGTTGCTGATCCGGTTTTGAGCGCAAGAGCGGTTGACCGCTCGATGCTGCGTCGCGGCATAATGCACGGGAGTTTTCACGGACGTGCCTGACAATGAGCAGAGTATGGAATTTCAGCGCGGGCCCGGCGGCGTTGCCGCTGGAGGTGCTCGAGCGCGCACAGCGGGAGATGCTGGACTGGAACGGCAGCGGCGCGTCGGTGATGGAGCAGTCGCATCGTGGGCAGCGTTTTGGCGCCATGGCCGAACAGGCAGAAGCCGACCTGCGCAGTTTGCTCCAGGTCCCGGCGGATTACGCCGTGCTGTTTTTGCAAGGTGGCGCTACCCAACACTTTGCGCAGATTCCAATGAACCTGGCCGGTGTGGGCGAAAGTGCCGATTACGTCATCAACGGCCACTGGGGAGCAAAGGCGGCGAGTGAGGCAGCGCCTTATGTGCACGTGCACGTGGTCGCCGACAGCAAGGCCGATGGGGATTATCGCCAGCTGCCGCCGCGTGCCTCCTGGCAACTCGACCCGCACGCTGCCTACGTGCACTACACCCCCAATGAGACCATTCACGGCCTGGAGTTCCACACGACACCGGACGTGGGAGAGGTGCCGCTGGTGGCCGACATGTCATCGAATATCCTGTCAGCACCCCTGGACGTCTCGCGCTATGGGCTGATCTATGCCGGCGCGCAAAAGAACATCGGGCCAGCTGGCCTGGTGATCATGATCATTCGTCACGATCTGCTGAAACGCGCCGGTCGGCCGTTGGCGCGCATTTTTCGCTATGCCGAGCACGCTGCCAATCACTCCATGCTCAACACCCCCAACACCTGGGCCTGGTACGTCGCCGGGCTGGTGTTCCAATGGCTGCATGCACAAGGTGGCCTGCAGGGGATGGGCGAGCGCAATCGCCTGAAGGCGGAGCGCCTGTATGCGGCCATTGACGGTTCCGGTGGCTACTACCGCAATCCGGTCGATCCAGCGGCACGTTCGCGCATGAACGTTCGCTTTGCCCTGGCCGACGCGAAGCTGGAATCGGTGTTCGTGCAGGAAGCGGAAGCTGCGGGTTTGATCGCGCTCAAGGGGCACAAGGCGCTCGGTGGCATGCGCGCGTCGCTGTACAACGCCGTGCCACCGGAGGCGGTTACCGCATTGGTTGACTTCATGCGGGATTTCTCCCAGCGTCACGGTTGATCGGAGATTCGGCATCGGCTTGGACAAAAATATCTCATCTGGGCTTTTTTACCTTCAAGCGGCCAACCCATGAGTGATCAAAAAACTCCGTTGAGCGATATGCGCGAGCGCATTGACAGTCTCGATCGCCAGATCCAGCAATTGATCTCCGAGCGTGCACGGCGCGCGCGGGAAGTGGCAACCGTCAAGGGTGAGGGCTTGTCGGCGATCAACTATTACCGCCCGGAGCGGGAGGCGCATGTGTTGCGCATGGTGGTGGACCGCAACGATGGCCCGTTGCCGGACACCGAGATGGTGCGGTTGTTTCGCGAGATCATGTCCTCGTGCCTGGCGCAGGAGGAGCCGTTGAAGATCGGTTACCTCGGCCCGCAGGGCACCTTCAGCGAGCAGGCGGTATTCAAGCATTTCGGGCATGCCGCGTACGGTTTGCCGCTGGGCAGCATCGAGGAAGTGTTTCAGGAGGTGGCTGCCGGCAACGCGGATTTCGGTATCGTGCCGGTGGAGAATTCCGGCCAGGGCATGATCCAGATGACGCTGGACATGTTCCTCAC
>DAITPL010000133.1:0-5011 GCA_036833615.1 Rhodanobacter sp. | reverse complement strand
GCGCCAAGCGGGGTGCCCCTCTCTTGGGTTACTTTCTCTCGGGCAAGCGAGAGAAAGTGACTCGCGCGCCAAGGCGCACGAAAGCTCTTGCCTCAGAATGCCGCGGGTGCACGAAAGCTTTTGCTTCAGGCGAGAACAACATCGCGACCGAAGTCGCCACCACGGGGAAACGTCGCTGACGGCAGTGGGCGCCTACAGCCACTTGGCGCGCTTGAGGCCGATGAAGATGCTGCCCACGATGCCCAGCGTGACAATGATGATGGCCGGGTAGGCCCAGGGACGGCCGAGTTCGGGCATGTGCGCGAAGTTCATGCCGTACCAGCTGGTGAGCAAGGTGGGAGCGGCGAGCATGGCGGCCCAGCCGGCAAGTTTTTTCATCACCTCATTTTGGCCGAACGTGACCAGCGAGAGGTTGACGTTGATCGCGGCAGTGAGCATTTCGCGCATGGCGTTGATCGACTCGTTGACGCGGAATACGTGGTCGTAGACGTCGCGGAAGTACGCGCGCAGCTTGTCGGGAATCAGGTTCGGGTGCAGGCGCACGAGCTGGCTGATGATGTCCTGCAGCGGCGCGACAGCCAGGCGCAGGGTCATCAGGTCGCGCTGCATGTCGTACAGTCGCCGCACCGTGCTGCGCTTGAACGTTTCGGCAAAAATGTCCTTTTCCAGTTGCTGCAGTTCCTCGCGGAAGTCGCGCACGATCGGCAGCAAGTTGTCGACGATGAAGTCGAGGATGCCGTACAGCCCGTAGCTCGGGCCAAGTGCGAGCAGTTCGGGGGTTTGTTCGCAGGTGCGGCGTGCCGGAGCGTAGGACAACGACGCGCCGTGGCGGATGCTGACCAGATAGCGCGCGCCAAGAAAGATGTGCGTTTCGCCGAAGGCGAGATGGCTGTCGACCAGCTGCGCGGTCTGCACCACGAGGAACAGCGAATCGCCATAAGCTTCGATCTTGGTGCGCTGGTGCGCGGTGTGCGCATCTTCAATGGCCAGATCATGCAGGCCAAACTCCTGCTGCAGTTTCAGCAGCAGTGCTTCATTTGGTTCGTGCAAGCCGACCCAGACGAACGTCTCCGGCTGTGCCAGGACATCACTGATTGCATCCAGGGTGATCTCGCCAATGCGGCTGCCATCGCGGTGATAAGCGATGCAATTGACGACCATTGGTTGGCCATCAGACTCGGGCGTGACGAGCGGCGAAATCAGATTCATTGGCGCATGATGCCCCGCACCCGGGAGCAGGGCAATTGCATGCAGCCATGGCCTTCGCGCCACCGGTGCAGTCCACCGGTGCAGTCGTGCCGCGGGGTGGCGCACGAGCGGGTGGCATGCTCGCCCTACATTCCGGTTGCGTGAACTGGCTCAGGCAAGCTCAGCGCAGCCAGGAGCCGCAGTGGCGGCCACTTCACGGAAGGTGTGGCCCATCCGGCGGATCGCGAAAATTGCGGGACGGCGCCGGCCCTACGCTATGGTTAAGCCGGGGTTGGCCACAATTCGCTGCCATTGCCACGTTTCGAGGAATCCGATGAAGCGCTTCGCGTTTGCCCTGTTCACTGTCGCGCTGTTGCTGAGCGCGCCGGCTTTCGCCGCTGCGGACACCGCGCGCGCGCGGCTGGATGCTTTTGCCACCGGGCTGCATTCGCTCACGGGCCATTTTGCGCAGACCCTGACCGACCTCAATGGCCATGGCAGCAAGTCCAGTTCCGGCACGCTGGCGTTGCAGGCGCCGCGGCAATTTCGCTGGGACACGCTGACCCCGTACCAGCAGACCATCGTGGCCGACGGCAGCCGAGTGTGGTTGTACGACCCGGAGCTGGAGCAGGTCACCGTGCGCGTGCAAAGTACCGAAGAGGCACACAGCCCGCTCACCGTGCTTACCGACATCAAGCAGCTGGACCGGAATTTCAAGGTAGCCGAGCAGGACAGCCACGATGGGTTGCTCTGGCTGCGTCTCACCTCCACCGCCCAGGACCCGCAGTTTGCGTATGCCGATCTCGGCTTCGATGCCAACGGCCTGGCGCGCATGACGTTCCGCGATCAGTTGGGTTCCACCACTGACATCCATTTCTCCGACTGGCAGCGCAATGCCGCAATCCCGCCGGTGACGTTCAATTTCGTGCCGCCGCAAGGCGTGGACGTGATTGGTGACGCGCCGGTGCTGTCCGTACTGCCGCTCAAGGATTGATCCCGCGCACTTCGTTCACGCACTGACCCGTACGGCGTCCGGGCGCGGACGTGCAAGTCCGACACGGCGCGCGGGTTATCATGCCGGGCATGTCCCGCAGCGCCACCCCTGATCTGTTTGCCGACACCGGCTCCGACGCACTCAAGCCGCTGGCCGAACGCATGCGTCCGCGCAGTCTGGACGAAATCGTCGGTCAGCAGCGCCTGGTCGGCCCGGACCAGGCGCTGCGCCGCGCACTGGAAGCGGGCAAGATTCACTCGATGGTGTTGTGGGGACCGCCTGGTTGCGGCAAGACCACGTTGGCGTTGCTCGTGGCGCGCTACGCCGATGCGGATTTTCGCGCAATCTCGGCGGTGTTGTCCGGCTTGCCGGAGGTGCGCAAGGCGCTGGCCGAAGCTGAGGTGAATTTCGCCCAGGGTCGGCGCACGGTGCTGTTTGTCGACGAGGTACATCGCTTCAACAAGACCCAGCAGGATGCGTTTTTGCCGCATATCGAACGCGGCATCATCATCTTCATTGGCGCCACCACGGAGAACCCGTCGTTCGAATTGAACTCAGCGTTGCTCTCGCGTTGTCGCGTGCATGTGCTGGAGTCATTGTCGACGGAGGACATTGTGTCCGCACTCAAGCGCGCACTGGGCGACAGTGAACGTGGCCTCGGCGCGTTGCGCTTGCACGTGGCCGAGGGCGCACTGGAGTCGATCGCACAAGCTGCTGATGGCGACGTGCGGCGGGCGCTGACGCTGCTGGAGATCGCCGCCGAGCTGGCGGCGGACGGGGAGATCGACGAGACCACGCTGATCCAGGTGCTGGCTGATCGCACGCGTCGCTTCGACAAACAGGGCGAGCAGTTCTACGACCAGATCTCCGCGCTGCACAAATCCGTGCGCTCGTCCGATCCGGATGCCGCGCTGTACTGGTTGTGCCGCATGCTGGATGGTGGCGTGGAGCCGTTGTACCTCGCCCGGCGCATGACGCGCATGGCAGTGGAAGACGTCGGCCTGGCCGAGCCGCGCGCGTGGCGCATGGCGCTGGATGCGTGGGATACCTACGAGCGCCTGGGCAGCCCGGAGGGCGAGCTGGCCTTGGCACAACTGGTGATCTGGCTTGCCGTGGCGCCCAAGAGCAACGCTGTGTACATGGCATACAACAAGGCGCGCGCCACGATCCGCGCGGGCGGTACGCTGGACGTGCCGCTGCATCTGCGCAACGCGCCGACCAAATTGATGCAGGGCCTTGGCTACGGCAAGGGTTATCAATACGACCATGACGTCGAGGGCGGGGTGGCGCTGGACCAGCAATGCCTGCCTGATGCGTTGGTGGGCACGGTGTTTTACGAGCCGGTGGCGCGCGGGCTGGAAGGTCAGCTGCGGGAGAAACTGCTGGCGTTGCGCGCCGCGCGTGAGAAGGCGCGCGGTTCGCGGTAGCAGCGCACCTCCGGCGCCGGTTCGGGGCGCACGATGTGCGCGAAGAGGGGGCCGGAGATTTCGCGGTGTTTCTCGCGCACGTCGTAGGGCGGGCACTGCCCGCCGGCCCTTTGATCTTGCATGACTCTCGTGCGGCATTGGTGGCGGGCAGTGCCCGCCCTACAAGCGCGCGTTGATCGCGCGGTGTGTCGTGTCGACCAGAGACTGCAGCCGTTGTGCTGTCCATGGCCGCGCTGCATTGCGGCCATACCGGCCAAACGACGATAATCAACGGTTCAAGCCTTCATCTGGATGTCGACCATGCTGGACCCCGCACTGCTGCGCTCGCACCTCGCCGAAACCGCGGCGCGTCTGCAGGAAACCCGCAGCTACAAGCTCGATGTAGCCGCGGTCGAGGCATTGGAAAGCACGCGCAAGCAACTGTCGATGCAGACGCAGGAGTTGCAGAATCAGCGCAACACGCGCTCAAAAGCGATCGGCCAGGCCAAGGCGAAGGGTGAAGATGTAGCCGCGTTGCTGGCCGAAGTGGCCGGTCTGGGTGACAAGCTCAAAGCCAACGAACTCGCGCTGGCCGAGGTGCAGGCAACACTTGGCACGCTGGCGCTGGGCATTCCCAATCTGCCGCACGCGTCCGTGCCGACCGGCAAGGACGAACACGACAATATCGAAGTCAGTCGCTGGGGTGCGCCGCGGGCATTTGATTTCGCGGTGAAGGACCACGTCGAGCTCGGCGAGCGGCATGGCTGGCTCGATACCGAGGCCGGCGTCAAGCTGTCGGGTGCGCGCTTCACCGTGCTGCGTGGTCAGCTCGCCCGGCTGCATCGCGCGCTTGGCCAGTTCATGCTCGACCTGCATACCGGCGAACATGGCTATCTCGAATGCAACGTGCCGGTGATCGTCAATGCCGACAGCATGCAGGGCACCGGCCAGTTGCCGAAATTCGAGGAGGACTTGTTCTCCACCCGGGTCAACGACACCAAGCGTTATCTGATTCCGACCGCCGAGGTGGCATTGACCAATCTGGTGCGCGACACCATCCAGGATGCCGCTGCGCTGCCGTTGCGCCTGACCGCGCACACCTTGTGCTTTCGCGCCGAGGCCGGCAGCTACGGCCGCGACACGCGCGGCATGATCCGCCAGCATCAGTTTGAAAAAGTGGAAATGGTGCAGGTGGTGCGTGCCGACCAGTCGTATGCACAGCTGGAGGAAATGGTCGGCCACGCCGAAGCCGTGCTGGAAAAACTTGGCCTGCCGTATCGCAAGATGCTGTTGTGCAGTGGCGACATGGGTTTTGGTTCGGCCAAGACCTATGACTTGGAAGTGTGGCTGCCCAGCCAGCAGACGTATCGCGAAATCTCCAGCTGCTCCAACTGCGAGGATTTCCAGGCCCGCCGCCTGCAGG
>DAITPL010000132.1:0-5326 GCA_036833615.1 Rhodanobacter sp. | reverse complement strand
TGCTTGACGCCACGCTGACGCACCTGCGCGCGCTGGTCGCTGGCGACACGCGCAACCCGCCGCGTGCAATCGACACCGGCGGCATCTTTGAATATCTGTGCGATCAGCTGGCCGGCTTCACGGTAACGGTGACTGACTACGGTGCCGGCGCGGTGACCCTGCACGCCGTGCGCGGCAAGCCGCGGCTGCTGTTCAACGTGCATCTGGACACAGTGCCGGATTCACCCGCGTGGAGCGCCGATCCACATACGCTGCGCGTCACCGGCGACCGTGCGGTTGGCTTGGGCGCCTGCGACATCAAGGGCGCCGCCGCGGCCTTGCTGGCAGTGGCGCATGCCAGCGATGGCGACCTGGCATTGCTGTTCTCCACCGACGAGGAGGCCAATGATCCGCGGTGTGTTGCCGGCTTCCTGCGCGCCGTCTCCTGGTCGCTGGCGGGTGAGGGTGGCTACCAGGCGGTCATCGTGGCTGAACCGACCCGGTGCCAGGCGGTGCTGGCGCATCGCGGCATCCTCTCGGCGCGGCTGCGTTTTGCCGGTCACGCGGGCCATGCCGCGGGCGTGCAGCAGCCGGGTGACAGCGCCGTGCACCAGGCCGTGCGCTGGGGCACGGCGGCGCTGGATTTCGCGGCGGCGCAAGCGGCACAAAGCTTTGGTGGCCTCACGGGGTTGCGCTTCAACATTGGCCGTATCGAAGGCGGCATCAAGGCGAACATGATTGCGCCAACAGCCGAGCTGCGTTTCGGCTGCCGGCCCTTGCCGAACATGGATGCTGACCAGTTGCTTGAGCAGTTCCGCACGCTGGTGCAGCCGCCGCCACTGGAGTTTGGCGAGACGTTTCGCGGCGCGGCGTTGCCTGCAGACGGCGTGCTGTACGCGGCGGAGCGTCGGGAGCTTGCACGCTGCCTCGCCACGGAGCTGGAGCTGCCCGTTGGCAACGCCGTGGATTTCTGGACCGAAGCCGCGCTGTTTTCCGCAGCGGGTCATGCGGCGTTCGTTTACGGCCCTGGCGATATTGCCCAGGCGCACAGCGCGGACGAATGGGTCGCGCTGGAGCAGTTGCAGCAATACGTCACCACCATTTATCGGATCGTGCATCGTGGAAACGCTTGAACAAAATGTGGTGCGTGGCACTGGACTCGGTCGGGATGTCCCGCCACATCGTGGCGGTGCTGCTGCCACGATGATGGCGCACACACCGGGTCCGAGCCTGCCGTACATGAGCACGCGCCAGACCATCGTGCGCCTGCTCTCCAGCATGGGCAGCGCGAAGGAAATCCAGCAGTATCTCAAGCGTTTCTCGCAGCTGGATGCAAAGCGCTTTGCGCTGGTCAAGGTCGGTGGCGCGGTGTTGCGGGATGATCTGCCGGCGTTGACCTCGTCGCTGACGTTTCTGCAGCAGGTGGGGCTGACGCCAATCGTGCTGCACGGTGCAGGGCCGCAACTGGATGCGGAACTGGCGGCCGCAGGCATCGAGAAGCAAACCGTCGATGGCTTGCGGGTAACGTCGCCACCGGCGCTGCGCATCGTGCGCCGCGTGATCCAGCGGCAGAATTTGCGCCTGGTCGAGGCGTTGCAGGCGCTGGGTACGCGCGCCACATCGGTGCCGTCGGGCGTGTTCACGGCCAGTCAGTTGCAGGCAGATGTCTACGGCCTGGTCGGCAAGGTGGAATCGATCAACCTGGCGCCGATCGAGGCCAGCCTGCGGGCCGGATCGATTCCGGTAATCGCCAGCCTGGGGGAAACCGAATCCGGCCAGATCCTCAACATCAACGCCGACTTTGCGGCAAATGAACTGGTGCGCGTGCTGCAGCCATACAAGATCGTGTTTCTCACCGGCACGGGTGGCTTGCTCGATGAGCATGGCAAGGTGATCGACTCGATCAACCTGAGCACCGAACATGCCGCGCTGATGGCGCAACCGTGGCTCACCGGTGGCATGCGCCTGAAGCTCGAACAGATTGCCGATTTGCTGGCTGACTTGCCGTTGACCTCGTCGGTATCGATCACGCGTCCGTCCGAACTGGCCAGGGAGCTGTTCACGCACAAGGGCTCCGGCACGCTGGTGCGGCGTGGTGAGCGCGTGCTGCATTTCACTTCGTGGACAGGAGTGGATCTGGTGCGGTTGCGGGCGTTGGTCGAGTCCAGTTTCGGTCGCAAGCTGGTGCCGGATTATTTCGAACGCACGCAGCCATGCTGCGTGTATGTGAGCGAAAACTACCGTGCGGCGATGATCCTGGTGCGCGCAGCTGGCCTGACTTACCTGGACAAATTTGCCGTTCTGGACGAAGCGCAAGGCGAAGGGCTTGGCCGTGCGGTATGGCAAGTCATGCGGGCGGAACAGCCGCGCATCTTCTGGCGCTCGCGCCATGGCAACCCGGTCAATCACTTCTATTACGCGCAATCCGATGGCTGCATCAAGCAGGAGCGCTGGAAAGTGTTCTGGTACGGGCTGGACGATTTTGCCGACATCGCACGCTGCGTCGCCCATTGCGCGGCGCGGCAACCAACCTTGCAGGATCGGGCAACATGAGTATTGCGAAGAAGACCATCGGCATCGTCGGTGCACGTGGCTACGCCGGAGCGGAGTTGATCCGTCTGGTTGCCGCGCACCCGGCACTGGAACTGGCGTATGTAGCGTCACGTGCGCTGGCCGGACAACGCGTGGATGGCCAGCTCGCGGATTTTCGTGGTGACCTTTGCTACAGCGCACCCGAGCCCGCGGACTTGCCGCAACTCGGTGCGGACGTCGTGGTGCTGGCGCTGCCCAACGGCCACGCCGCCGCGTGCGTGGCCGCGTTCGATGCCGCCGGCGCCGACCCGCTGATCATCGACTTGTCGGCGGATTACCGCTTCGACGATCTCTGGTACTACGGCTTGCCCGAACTGACACGCGACCGGTGGCGTGGCGAGCGGCGCATCAGCAACCCCGGCTGCTATGCCACCGCGATCCAGCTTGCCGTGGCGCCGCTGCAGGATTTGCTGGCCGCACCACCGGTGTGCTTTGGTGTGTCCGGGTACTCTGGCGCCGGTACCACACCGTCGGACCGGAACGATCCGGAAAAGCTGCGCGACAACCTGATGCCGTATGCGCTGGTTGGCCATGGGCACGAACGCGAGGCGGCGTTTCGCCTTGGCGTGCCGGTGGAGTTCATGCCGCATGTCGCGCCGCATTTTCGCGGGCTGATGGTCACGGCCAATCTGTATCTTGCACGCCCGTTGCAACGTGCCGAGGTGCTGGCGCGCTTCACCCACGCCTATGCGGACGAGCCGCTGGTCAAGGTGGTCGATGAGGCGCCGTGGGTGAGTCGCGTCGCCGGCCGGCAGCACGCCGAAATCGGCGGTTTCAGCGTGGCGGCCGATGGCAAACGGGTAGTGGTCGTGGCCACGCTCGACAACCTGCTCAAGGGCGCGGCGACCCAGGCGCTGCAAAACATCAACCGCGCGCTCGGGTTCAATGAAACCACGGCCATCCCGCTTGCGTAAGTGCAGGACCTCAACATGATGCAACCACTCTGGCAAAAACCTGACAGCAAGATCGACGCGCGCATCATGCAATTCCTCGCTGGCGATGACGTGCTGCTGGATCGCGAGTTTTTCTTGTACGACATCACTGCCAGCAAGGCGCATGTCGAGGGGCTGGCGAACATCGGCGTGCTCAGCAGTGAAGAAGCGGTGGGGCTGAAGCGCGAGCTGGATACGCTGGCCGATGATTTCCGCTCCGGCGCTTTCGTGCTCGACGAGCGATGCGAGGACGGCCATTCGGCGATCGAGGCGCGCCTCACCGAGCGGCTCGGCGATGCCGGACGCCGCGTACATACCGGCCGCAGCCGCAACGACCAGATTCTGGTGGCCACCCGGCTGTGGCTGAAGGAGCAGCTGGCGGCCTTGGCAACGCAGTGCCATACGATCGCCGAAGTCTGCCTTGAACGTGCCGCGCAGCCGGCCGTGCCGCTGCCCGGCTATACCCATCTGCAGCGCGGCGTAGTGTCGTCCACCTCGATGTGGTTTGCCGGCTTTGCCGAGGGCTTCATCGACAACGCATGGCGCGCGCAACAGACGTCCGACTGGATCGACGCCAACCCGCTGGGTACTGCCGCCGGCTACGGGGTGAACCTGCAGCTCGACCGTGAGCACACCACGCAGACGCTCGGCTTCGCGCGCATGCAGATCAGCCCGGTCTATGCGCAGCTGTCGCGCGGCAAGTTCGAGATGGCGGTGCTGGAGGCGATCGCCAGTGCGCTGCTGGATCTGCGTCGGCTCGCCTGGGATCTGTCGCTGTTCACCACCACCGAATTCAACTTCGTGTTGTTGCCGGCCGAATACACCACTGGCAGCTCGATCATGCCGAACAAGCGCAACCCCGATGTGATCGAGTTGCTGCGTGCCAGTTACGCCAGTGTCGCTGCTGCACGCTGCGAGGTCGAACAGTTGCTTTCCCTGCCGTCCGGCTATCAGCGTGATGTGCAATTGTCCAAGGGCTCGCTGGTGCACGGGGTGACGCATGGCTTGCGCGCACTGCAACTGGTGCCCGACCTGCTGGCGCGCATGCAATGGAACGAGCCGGCGATGCGCGCTGCGATCGAGCCGGCGATGTACGCAACTGATGTGGCCATCGAGCAGGCCGCCGCCGGGGTTCCGTTCCGTGAAGCCTATCGTGCGGCGGCGCAGGCAATGCGTGAAGCCGGGCAGGGGCGTACGCCCGAAGGTAGCCTGGCTACGCGCGTTTCACCCGGCGCAGCCGGCGATTTGCGCCTGGACGAATTGCGACGTCGCTGGCGGCAACTGGCGCAGTGAGCCGGGCGTAGCGGTGGGCAAACATCTCATATGCCGAGGGTTGCCCGGTGAGAGGCGGCAAGGCGCACAGCCTCCGTGCGGCGTATCCTGTGCATGGCCGCGGATTTGCCGCGCGATGGCGGTTGCCGCCGCTTGTGCGCCATACCTTTTCTTGAGACGCGTGCTCGGTATCAACTCATTGCGGCCCTGGTTGGTGCAGCTGTTGCCGAGTGGACAGGACAACATCGCCGTGACGCCACAACTCGCATGAATGACATTGCCTCCAACGCGCAATCGCTGCTGGCCGAGGCTGAAGCCGGCGCCGCGCCACCATTGGTGGTGCCGCCGCTGACGAGTACGTTGCCGATACGCTACAGCGTGCTCGGCGCGGTCAGTTTCGTGCATGTCCTCAACGACATGATGCAGTCGGTGATCGTGGCGATCTATCCGCTGCTCAAGGGCGAGTTCGAGCTGAGCTTTTTCCAGATTGGCGCGATCACGCTGACCTTCCAGCTGACCGCCTCGCTGCTGCAGCCGGTGGTCGGCATGGT
>DAITPL010000131.1:0-5352 GCA_036833615.1 Rhodanobacter sp. | reverse complement strand
GCTCGCGGCGGCGCGCGTTGCAGGCGTTGTACGCGTGGCAGATGAGCGGCAGCGCGATGACGGCGGTGATCGCCCAGTTTCAGCACGAGCAGGATATGGACGTGGCTGACCTCGATTATTTCGAGGACCTGCTGCATGGCGTGGAGCATAACGTAGCGGCGCTCGATGCCGCCTTGCGCCCGCACCTTGACCGCGAGGTCGAGCAGGTGGATCCGATCGAGCGCGCCGTATTGCGTCTGGCCGCCTACGAACTGAAGTTTCGCCCGGATGTGCCGTATCGCGTGGTGCTCAACGAAGCCATCGAGGTTACCAAGCGGTTCGGTGCCGATCACGGTCACACCTACGTCAACGGAGTGCTGGACAAGCTTGCTGGCGATTTGCGCGCGCTCGAAAAAGGCAGTTGATCCCGATGGCCGGCACTGGATTTTCCGCCGCGCCGTTGCTCGAGACTGAGCGTCTGCGGCTGCGCGCCCATCGCGCCGCCGATCACGCCGGCTGCCTGGCGATCTGGTCCGACCCGGAAGTCACCCGGTACATTGGCGGTCGGCCAGCCAGCCGCGAAGAGGCGTGGAAACGGCTACTGCACTATGCCGGGCTGTGGAGCCTGCTCGGCTATGGCTACTGGGCGGTCGAGGAGAAGACCAGCGGTCGTTACATTGGTGATATCGGCTGTGCCGACTTCAAGCGCGACCAGCTCCCCATGCTCGACGGCATGCTGGAGTGCGGCTGGGCCCTGGCGCCGCACGCGCACGGCCGGGGTTACGCGACTGAAGCGTTGCTGGCGATCATGTCCTGGGCGCAGGCGAACCTGGATGCACCGCGCTTGGCGTGCATCATCGCTCCGGACAACCTCGCCTCGATCCGGGTCGCTGAAAAAGCCGGCTTTCGACAATGGCAAAGCGCCACCTACCACGGTGATGCCACGCTGGTTTTCATCCGCTGAGCAGGACGGCTACCGCAGCACGCCATGGGCATGGAATTCTCCCTGATTGACATGATCCGCGCGCGTACGCGTGCAGTGCGCGATGACGTGCCGGTCGGCATTGGTGACGACGGTGCCGTGTTGCGCGTACCGGCGGGGCAGGAACTGGTGGCGGCGATCGACACGATGGTCGAGGGCGTGCATTTCCTGCCTGGCACCGCGGCTGCGGATCTTGGCTGGAAAGCGCTGGCAGTCAATTTGTCCGACTTGGCCGCGATGGGTGCCACGCCAGCGTGGGCCTTGCTGGCGCTGACCATGCCGCGTGCCGATGCGGCATTTGTCCGCGGTTTTGCCGATGGCTTCGCGCAACTGGCCCAGCGCCATGGCGTGGCCCTGGTGGGTGGCGATACCACCAGCGGGCCTTTGAGCATCAGCGTTGCGGTGCACGGTTTGGTGCCCCCGGGCGTCGCGCTGCAACGTGCCGGCGCGCAGGTGGGCGATGTCGTCATGGTCACCGGCACGCTGGGCGACGCACTGGCCGGTCTGTACGCGCTGCGCGAGCCACCGCATGACGAGCCGCCGCGCGCCGCGCTGCGGGCAACTTTGATCGAGCGGCTGACGCGTCCCGTGCCGCGTGTGGCGGCCGGTATCGCGTTGCGCGGGCTGGCCAGTGCCTGCATCGATATTTCCGATGGGCTGCTGGCCGACCTAGGGCATATCTGCGTGGCCAGCGGGGTGGGGGCGGAACTTGACGCGCCATTGCTGCCGCGTTCGCCCGCGTTGCGCGAACTGCATGGTGAAGCGCAGTCGCTGGAGTTTGCGCTCGGCGGCGGCGACAACTATGAGCTGTGTTTCACCGTCCCGCCGGTGCAGGTGGCACAGGTGCTGGCCGATCTTGGTCGAGTCGGCTGCGGGGTCACCCGGATTGGTCGCATCGTCGCGGGCGACGGCGTACGGGTGCGCGATGCGCAAGGACAGTGGCTGATGCCGAAGATGCAGGGCTGGGAGCATTTCGCATGAGCGGCAAGACCACGCTGAGCGCGGACCAGCGTCGCGCCTTGCTGGCGACGCCGGCAGGTTGGCTGGCGTGCGGTTTTGGCTCGGGCCTGGCGCCCATCGCACAGGGTACGTTTGGTTCGCTGGCCGCGCTGCTGCCATGGTTGTTGCTGCGCCAGCTGACGTTGCCTGTCTATCTGTTCGTGTTGCTGTTCGGCTTTGGCGTGGGCGTCTGGGCCTGCGGCGTCGCTGGCCGCGCGCTGCACGTGGCCGATCACCGCAGCATCGTGTGGGACGAGTTCATCGGCCAGTGGCTCGCATTGCTCCCGCTGCTGATCCCGGGCTTGCTCCCCGCTGGAAATCTCGCCCTGGGGCTGTCGGTACTTGCCGGCTTCGCGTTGTTCCGCTTGTTCGATGTGTGGAAACCGTGGCCAATCAGCTGGCTCGATCGTTACGTCAAGGGTGGTCTGGGCGTGATGATCGACGATGTGCTGGCCGGGGTGTTTGCCGCGTTCGTGCTGCTGGTGGGGTTACTGCTGCTGCGTTAGGGCTCCATTCGCAGTATGCGCAGCGCAGCGCTGCGCTTGGGCGGTCCGATTCAGCCGGCAAGTTTCTCATCGGTTACCCGAGCGAGCAGCAACCTCCGCCGAATACTTTCGATTGAGGGCCTGCCGAACGCCGTCCTCTTTGAGTTCCTGGGTAAAGCACTGGGTGCTCATGGATCTCCTTCCATGCGCAAACCATGGAGGGAATTGCGTACCAACACCGGTCAGTCCAACCCGGGACGAGATGTCGATTGTCTAAGGGCTATCACCGCGTGGACGGCAAGTTCCCACACGCCCGAGGGGTTCGATTGCGCAAGGTATTGCGCCGCAAGTAATTACGGGTGTAGCGTCGCGCCCGAAGGTTGCACGAAGATCACGGTGGTTACACGGTTGCTGGCGTGTTCAGTTGACTTTCGGCGTTCAAGGGATTGAATCATGAAGTTTTTCAGGGGTCCGTCACTGCTGTTGGCAGCCTTCTCCATCTCGGCTTCAGCGCTTGCCCTGGCGCAACTAGATGGTTTAATCGGTCCCGACGATGGAGATGGAAGTTCCAGCGCAGGTGGCACTCCGACTTGGGTCGAATACACCACCCAGTCCAGGAGCACGACCTCTATTGCCATGCTTAACGCGATGGGCACGGGGTACTCCGTGCCCGTGCAAGCGTGTAACGGCAGTGCGTGCTCGGCCTACAGTGCCGACGTGACGTCGACTGTGATCCAGAGCTGAGGGGGCAACGGCGATGCACACGTCGACCATCAAGATCATCGGAGCGTGGCTGGTTCTGGCGCTGTGGGGCGTGGCGTACGCCGGCAGGGTGACCTACGTGTATACCGACGCGCAAGGCACACCGTTGGCCGAAGCCGACGCCAGCGGCAACATCACGGCACGGTTCGAGTACACGCCGTATGGGGTGTCAGTGCCTAGCATGGGCCCCGCACCGAATGGGCCGGGGTTTACGGGGCACGTAAACGACCCGGATACTGGGCTGGTGTATATGCAGGCGCGCTACTACGACCCGGCGGTGGGGAGGTTCCTGAGTGCCGATCCGGTCACTCCTGCCACAGGCAACCTGTTCAACTTCAACCGATACGACTATGCCAATAACAATCCGTACAAGTTCACAGATCCGGATGGGCGTGCAGTTCAGGCGCTTTGGGGCGCTCCGGTCGGCCTTGTCGTAGAAATTGCTGCGCAGAAAATCGCGAATCCAGGGGCTCCTATCAATTGGAAGTCTGTGGGAGTGTCTACATTGGTCGGTGCTGCAACTGGTGGTATTGGTTCTGTTGCACGTGTAGCGGCCGTGCGAGGAACCATCTCAGTTTCACAAGCCGTTACCCGTACTGCTCTGGCCAATGGTGCTGTTAGCGTAGCTGGGTCGGCGGCCGAGAGTTCAGTCAATGGTGAAACACCAAGCGCGGCCAAGATGGGGGCTGCGGCTGTGCTTGGTGGGACTTTGAGCTATGGGGCAGGCAGGATAGCAAATGCTGAAGCCATAACGCTGCAAAAAATGGCGTCAGCACCAGTAACATCTCCGCAAGCAATCGGCTCGCATATTGCTGCTACAACGCAATCGGCTGGAACAACTGCTGCAACGCAATCCGCTGCATCAGTGGTCGCAGAAAATGGAGCAAATGTTGCTGGTGCTGCAGTACAGAAGAAAATTGAAGAACGTATTGATAGGAATAAATGATGCTCGAAGGTCTGAAACAATGAGCCGTATCTTCTGGAGAGAGCAACAGGCTGCGGTGTTGGTCGCAGTTGTTGGCGGATTGATTTTTTGGCTCGGCTACGGTATTGCAAAAGGATTGCTATTTGCGCTTGTAATATTTGTCATATTGCAAGTTCCAATCTGGATTACATATCGAAAAGGTCGCCGCTAAGCCCCTAGAATTGATCCGACGGTAAAAATGGAACGGAGGTAATTAAATCGTCAGGGTTGTGCCACCAAATCGTGCAACCGTGTAGTGTCTGCCGCAATCTAAGGGGACGCAATTTAAGGGGACGGGGGTAATTAAGTATTATGATTAAAGCACTGCTGATGGGTACTTCTGAACCCTCTATGGACTTCCAGCAAGCAGTTGCTGCATGAGTACCACGGTGCGCCAGAAACGGTAGGATTCATACGGTTTCGAAAAGGGGACGTAGGTCGGTCGTTGGAAAATGGGTCCACCGCTAGGTGGCGGCGTCATGTAATCTACGCATTCGGGAAATTGGGTTTGCCACCTGCGCCGTTCGTACTGGTAGTCGCATAGAGGCGGCACGCCTGCGGGTAGGGCATGATTCCGAAGTTTGGGTGCCAAAGTTTACGGCGGGTGACGATTTGGGTGTCTTGGGAACTCGCGGTCGGCATTTGACGATTGGTCGCTAGCGGTATGTCGTTGAGGTTTATCCATCCATTGCGACTCTCTGCGCGGGGCGGGCGAACTACGCTTTAGTTGGGAGAAACGTTTTTCGCCGTTGACGTTGGTTTGGCAATCAGTGAACGAATGCGCACATGGGGATACGGATGAAAGCATCAGTTCGGCAGGCGGCGGTATCGAGCTTGAAAGTGGCGTTGTGGCTGGCGCTCTCATTGGTTGTCATGACGCCCCCGGTGTTAGCACAGGACAGCGGAATCGAGACGTGGGTTGAGTATCAAAAGCAGCTTAAGGACGCTGAACATATTTCTGCACTTGAAGAAGGCCTCGCAGGCGAAAGTGTGAGCTTGTACGACGGGGCGACGACCTTTTCGGTTGTGGATATTGTCGTACCGGGAAACTTTACACTTCCGGTACAGCTCCTTCGGCGCCTTCCGATCGAGTTGCAAGTCCAGAGCGTGAACGATTCCGACACGCCGTTGCGCGGGGCCGGCAACTGGGATGTGGATGTGCCGTACATGACGGCTACGTA
>DAITPL010000130.1:0-5360 GCA_036833615.1 Rhodanobacter sp. | reverse complement strand
GGGATCAGGTGCAGCACGGTTTTCTTGCCCTTGATCACCAGCGTGTGGCCGGCGTTGTGACCGCCCTGGAAGCGGGCCACCGCGCTGACGCGCTCGGTCAGCAGATCGACGATCTTGCCCTTGCCCTCATCGCCCCACTGCGCGCCAAGAATTACGACTGACTTGCCCATGATGTGCTCGCTCGCTATGTATTGTTGTGGACGACGCAGCCACTGACGCTTGCGGCTTGCCGCCCCCCGATTGGCGCCGGCGCCCTCAGCGTGCCAACTGCAGGACCAGCAGGCCAACCGTGACGGCCACCGCGCCAAAGATGCGCAACGTGCGTGCCGGCAGTTGCAACGCCTCACGCACCATGTTCTGCCATTGTCGCGGTGCCACCAGCAACAGCAGGCCCTCGATCACCAGCAGCAGGCACAGCGCGGCGGCGAGATCATGCGGCATGCGCGACGTTTGCTACCTTGGCGCCGCGGCGTTGAAGTACTTCAGAAACTCCGAATCGGGCTTGAGCACCAGGATGCCCTTGCCGTCCTCGAACGATTTGCGATAGGCGGCCATGCCGCGGTAGAACGCGAAAAACTCCGGGTCCTGGTTGTAGGCGGCGGCATAGATGGTCGCCGCCTGCGCATCGCCTTCACCGCGAACCGTCGCGGCATCCCGCGCGGCATCGGCGCGCAACACCTGACCCTGGCGATCGGCATCAGCCTGAATCTTCTCACCGGCTTCCTGGCCCGTGAAGCGCAATTCGTTGGCAAGTTGCAGGCGCTCGGCCCGCATGCGCTTGTATACCGATTCGCTCACCTCATCAGGCAGATCGATGCGCTTGATACGTACGTCGACCACGGCAATGCCAAGATTCTTGCGTACGGAGGTATCCGTGATCTTGCGCACGCGATCCGTGATGTCGGTGCGCCCCCCGGAAATCAGATCCTGCAAGGTGCGGGCGTTGAACTCGAAGCGCAACGCATCCTTGACGACTGGCGTGAGGCGTTGCGCCGCCTGGAGCTGGTCGCCACCCGTCGCGCGGTAATACATCGCGTTGTCGGCGATGCGCCACTTGACGTAAAAGTCGACATTGACGCTTTTCTTTTCCGAAGTGAAATAACGCTCCGGCTGGGCGTCCAGCGACAAAATGCGGTTGTCGAAATGCATCACCTGCTGCACCACGGGAAGCTTGAAGTGCAAGCCTGGTTTGTAGTCGGTCCGCACGATGCGGCCAAACTGCAGCAACAACGCGTTCTGGCCTTCACTGACCACAAACATGCTGTTGAGGCCAAGCAACACCAGGATCACGCCGACTATGGCGGAAGCGATCTTGATCATGGCTGCTGCCCCTTGTCACTTGCGCCACTGTCTGGCGGCGCCACGATGGCGGTGGTGGTCGCCTGACCGCTGCCGCTGGTTGGAGCAGCGGATGCACCCGTCTGGCCGAACGGCAGGTTGATGATGTTGCGGCCACCGGTGCTGTCGATCACCTTGGGATTGTCCGCCATGACCTGTTCCATCGTCTCCAGCCACAAGCGTCGGCGGGTAACTTCCGGCGCGGCCTTGTACTCGGTCAACAGCAGATTGAACTTGGCCGTGTCGCCCTGCGCCCGCGCGATGCGCTCGGCCTTGTAACCAGCCGCCTCGGCGGCAATGCGCGACGCATCGCCGCGCGCCACCGGCACCACCTTGTTGGCATACGCCAGCGCGGCATTTTCCGTGCTTTGCTTGTCTTCGCGGGCGTTGTTGACATCGTCGAACGCAGACCTGACCTCCTTGGGTGGCGAGACGTTCTGGAAGCTGACTTCGGTGATGCGCAGGCCGGAGTCGTAGCCGTCCATGGTGTTTTGCAACACCTTCTGCGCCTGGCTGACCAGCGTTGCGCCCTCACCGGACAACACCTGGTCCATGCTGCTGCTGCCGATGACCGCGCGTACCGCCGCCTCGGCTGCCGCGTGCGTGGTTTCGTCCGGCTCGTTGAGCGAGAACAGATACTTGCGCGCATCGTCCACCTGGTACTGCACGGTGAAATCCACGGCAAGAATATTCTCGTCACGCGTCAGCAGGGTCACGTTGTCGGTGACCGAGCGCACGCGCGTGGCGTCCACCTTGGTGACCGACTCGATCGGCAGCGGCAGCTTGAGATGGAAGCCGGGCGGCAGCGTGCGCGAGTACTGGCCAAAGCGCAGTACCACACCCGCCTGCCGGGCATTGACGATCGTGTAACTGCTGAGCAGCAACCCGAGCGCCAGCAGCACCAGCACAATGATGGCAATGTTGCCGGGCCCGCGGCCAAGCTTGTTGAAGCGGGTCTGCAAGTCCTTGAGCAGTTTGTCCAGCGACGGCATGCCGCCGGAAGAGCGGTTCTTCGACCATGGATCACGTTGCCCGTTGCCGGGTTCATTCCAAGCCAATGTCAGTCTCCTGGAGGCCGCCGGCAGGCCGGCAGCAAACGCCGGAACAACCCGGTAAGCGGGATGACACATGATACGGACGCCACATGCTCGCGGTGACGAGGCCAGCTCATCGCGAACAGCCGCGCAAACAAGTGGATTCTAGCAGACGCTTGCGCGCGGATTGCTGCTGCCAGGCGTCAGCGTGCCGGTGCAAGCAGCTCGCGCAACAGCTGCGTTTCTGCCTGATTGCCGGCAGCCAGCGGGGCGATGACACTGCGCAGAGCGTCAATCTGCAGCCGCCAGCCGTGTTCATCCACACTTTCCCCGGCAATCGCGCCGGCAGCTTTCAGCCGCGCATGCAACCGCCCTGCCGACAGCGGCAGGTGCAATATCGACTGCAATCGATCCCCGCCCAACAGCTCGCCCAGTGCCTGACGCAACAACTCGATACCCGCCCCGCTGGCAGCGGACAACCATACCCGCTGCGGACGCCCATCCGCAGCACGATCCAGACGCGGCTCGATGCCCGCGAGATCGATCTTGTTCATGATCAGCAACTGCGGCACATCGCCTGCATCGATCTCGGCCAGCACGCCATCCACCACGTGCTGCAGGCGATCGCGATCCTCGTCGGAGGCATCAACGACGTGCAGCAGCAAATCCGCGTCACGGGCCTCGGCCAGGGTCGCGCGAAACGCTGCCACCAGGTCATGCGGTAGCTCGCGAATGAAGCCGACGGTGTCGGCCAGCACGGCCGGGCCGCAAGCCAGGCCTTCGACTTTGCGCACGGTCGGATCCAGGGTTGCGAACAGCAGATCGGCGGCAAACACCTGGCCAGCCGTCATCGCATTGAACAACGTCGACTTGCCGGCGTTGGTATAACCCACCAGCGCCACGCGTGGCACGGTGTTGCGCAAACGCGAACGCCGCTGCTGGCCGCGCTGGGTCTGCACCTTTGCCAGGCGTTTGCCCAGCACCTTGACGCGTATCCCGAGCAGGCGCCGGTCGGTTTCCAACTGGGTTTCGCCCGGGCCGCGATTGCCGATGGCGCCACCGCGCTGGGCATCGAGATGGGTCCAGCCACGCACCAGCCGCGTGGCCAGGTGCTTGAGTTGCGCCAGCTCCACTTCCAACTTGCCTTCGGCCGAACGCGCGCGCTGGGCGAAGATGTCCAGGATCAAGCCGGCACGATCAATCACGCGCACGTTGATCAATTTTTCCAGATTGCGTTCCTGCACCGGCGAGAGCAGGCGGTCGACCAGGACCACGTCGGCCGCCAGTGCCTGCGCTGCCTGGGCCACTTCATCGGCCTTGCCGCTACCCACGTAGTAGCGCGGGCCAGGGTCCTTGACTGCGGCCGCGATGACCCCGACAACCTCGGCACCGGCGGATTTCGCCAGTTCGGCAAACTCTGCCGTGCGCCGCGCGGCGTCGCCGTCACCATGGGTGTGCGGCACCAGCAGCAACGCACGCTCACCTTTCTTCTTGCGCTCAAACACGGGGGGCGACGTACCTCAACAGGCCAACTTGATCAGTGGGGTCCAAAGCTCTCAGTATCAAGCGTCCGCCCCGGGAATGGCGTCGGATGCGCCTGCCGTCACCGATTCGTCGGAGCTGGTGCCAACCCGAACATTACGGCTCGGCACCACGGTGGAAATCGCGTGTTTGTACACCATCTGACTCACCTGGTTGCGCAACAGCACCACGAACTGATCGAACGACTCCACCGTGCCCTGCAACTTGATGCCGTTGACCAGATAAATGGCCACCGGCACACGCTCGCGGCGCAGTGCATTGAGAAACGGATCCTGCAGCGATTGTCCCTTGGACATTTTCTTCTCCCCTTGCACAAACCCGGCCGGAGGAAAAACGCCCATGGCGCCCCGGCACACGACTGGATGGTAACCGCTTTCAAATGCTTGATGATAGGTGAATTTCAGGTTTCTGCCGGCGGCATCTGCAGTTGTGAATGTGAAGCTCGCGTGTCAACCGTGTCGGCTCGGACACACGGCGCCCGCCCGGCCAGGAACAGGGCAACGGCAGCAACGATCTGCGCGCCCACATCGGCACGCTCCGGCTCGAACACACGCAGTGACGGATCACTGCGCAACCACGTGATCTGGCGCTTTGCCAACTGGCGGGTGGCGAAGACGGCACGATCGCGAAACTCGCCGGCACTCGTCACCCCGTGCAAGTGCTCCCATGCTTGCCGATAGCCGACGGCGCGCATCGCTGGCAAGTCGGCATGCAGGTCAACGCGCGCGCTCAGCTCGCTGACCTCCTGCAGCAAACCAGCAGTCAACATCGCGTCGAAGCGCCGCGCTATGCGCGCATGCAGCATCCGGCGATCAGCCGGCAGCAGCGCCAGCTTGAGCACGCGCCAGGGAAAAATCATGGCGCTGGAGGTACGCTGCAATGCGGACAACGGCTGCCCCGTCAGCTCAATCACTTCCAGCGCGCGTTGGATGCGCTGGGCATCGTGCGCATCGATACGCGCTGCGGCAGCAGGATCCAGCCGTGCCAGCCGCGCGTGCAGGGCCGCCCAGCCCTCACGTGCCGCGGTTTTCGCAAGTTGCATGCGCAGCGCGGGATCTGCCGCCGGCAGCGCCGACAGTCCTTGCTGCAGCGCGCGGAAATACAGCCCGGTGCCACCCACCAGCAGCGGCACTCGGCCGCCCGCACTGATCCGGCGCATCACCGTGCGCGCGTCCATGCGGAAATCCGCCGCCGAATACGGTTGCGCCGGATCCCGGATATCAATCAGCGCGTGCGGATGGCGCGCCAAGGTCGCTGCATCCGGCTTTGCCGTGCCGATATCCATGCCGCGATATACCAACGCCGAGTCGACACTGACCAGATCCAGTGCAAAGCGCTCGTGCAGCGCACACGCCAGCGCCGTCTTGCCGGACGCGGTCGGACCCATCAGAAAGATGGCAAGCGGGCGGTGGTCGATCGGCATGGGATCAGTGTAAGCGGAACCAC
>DAITPL010000129.1:0-5369 GCA_036833615.1 Rhodanobacter sp. | reverse complement strand
GCGTTGAGATCGGCCAGCTTGCCGCGCTTGCGCTCGTGGCCCATCCAGCAACGCTCGGTCACGTTCCACTGGCGCGGCCGATGGAACAGAAAAAAGCGGTCGGCGTCGGCGGTCGCATAGCGCTGGTTCAGGCCCTCGATACGGCGCTGCGCCAGCCGCAGCAGGCCTTCGTCACCAGGCAGCGTGGCGCTGGCGGCGTCGACGAAATCCGTCAGCAGCGCAAAGTGCAGATTGCCGTCGCGGTTGCCGAGAAAGCGCACCTCCAGCGCTTCCACCAGATCCTCGATGTCCTGCACCCTGCCGAGCATGCCGGGCACCACCACCAGCGTGCGCGCGCTGGTGGGGATGCCCCCGGAGTAATCCATGCGTGGCAGCAATTGCGGCGCCACGCTGAGCGTCGCGAACCAGTTGAGCAGGCTCAGGCCGAGTTGACTGGCGAGCAACGCGACGGGCGCGGCAATCAACCACCACGTCCACACCGGCAGCCCGTCGCGGGCGACCGCCTGCACCAGCGGTACGGTGAACGCAACCGTGAGCACAGCCAGCAAGCCGAGATAAATCGGCAACGGCGCGCGCTCCGCCCGCCGCCGCCAGCGCACGCCCAGTGGCGGGCGCACGCCGAGGCGCTGCTCCAGCTCACCACGCCCCCGCTCGATCAGGTAATAGCCCACGTGGCGGGCAATCGTGTCGGTAGCGGCAGCGGCGCGCCCGCAGGCGACGGCGCCCAGCGCAATCTGCAACTCGGGCAGCCGGTGACGCCGTGCCAGCGCTTCCACGGCGTGGCGATAGCGGTCGCGGGTGGCGAAATCCATGGCCGGGTAGACATCGGCCGGGTCCGTGCGCAACGCCTGTTCCACCCCGCTGGTGTGTTCGACGAAATCCCGCCAGTCGATGGACGACAGCATGCGCAGGCTGCCAATGCTGTTGCCGATGGACACCTGGTTGGCCGCCTGATCCTGCGCTTCCAGTTGCACCAGATGCTCGACGCTCTGCCCGGTTTCGGCCAGCCGCTGCTCGATCCAGCTCAGCGGCAACGCCAGCGCCGGGCTCTGGCCCTGCAGGCGGCGCGCCATCTCGGCCACGAACGCACCGGTCATGGACGGGTTCGAACGTGCCATGTCGGCCACCACCAGCACCACGCTCTTGGGATCGGTGCCGGCGGTGGTGGTCATCGCCTCGGCCCAGCGTGCCGCCTCATTGCGATCGCTCCAGTCCAGCATCACGCGCGCGGCCACGCGGCGCAGGTTCTCGATCAGCGCCAGGCGCAACATGATCGGCACCGCCCACAGCTCACCCAGCTTGAGCGGGGCGACGGTCTGGTAGGCGCGCACGAAGCGGCCCAGGCCCACGGTATCCACCCGCCCGTCACCATGCGCGATGACTTCCAGGGCCAGGTCGTACACCCGCGGCAGACCCGCGGATGGTCCGTGCTCCAGCCGCGGCAGCTCATGGCTGTAGCCCCTGGGCAAATGCCGGCGGGCGATGCGGATCTGTTCCTCGATCAGGTAAAAGTTGTCGAGCAGCCACTCGGCGGCGGGCGTGATGCGCTGATGCTGGCGACTGGCACCGGTCAGGCGCTCGGCAGCACGGGTCAACAGTGCTTCGTTGTCGGCCAGGCGGTCGAGCAGCAGGTTTGCGCTGGAGTGCTCGCGCGGCCGGTGCCGGGCCGCCAGGGTACGTCCGTGTTGTTCCATCTGGTCGGCGCTGAACAGCTCCGAACGCAGTGCGGTTTCCGGCCCTGAGTGAATGGGCGACGTGCCGGGATGCCCGCGCACCCGCCTGAACCGATTGAAAATGTCGCCAATGTTCAAGTCCAGCGTTCCTTGACTGTGGAGGCCCGGCAACCACCGCAGCAGCAGCGGTCGGTTGACGCTGGCGCAGCGACCGCCTGGTGCCGGTCACCATACGCGGACACGTGTGAAAACCACGCGCGCTGGGCGCCCTGGCGGTGGCAACTGTCACGGCGTGGCGTGGCTGCAGGCGGACGACACTCGTCGATTCGCCGGCCCCAGCTTGGTCGCATGCGACAGGCAGCGACACATGGCGGATCACGCAACGGCGGTGCCGTCCGGAAGATTTCTGTCGCCGACGCTCCTAGGATGCAGCTATCGCCCACTTGCCTGGAATGCCATGTCCCTCCTAGTCCGCCCGGCCACCCCTGCCGACATGCCTGACCTGTGCGCCTGGAATGCGGCCATGGCCTGGGAAACCGAACGCAAGACTCTCGAACCCGCACGGCTGCAACGCGGTGTCGCCGGCGTGCTGGCGCAACCGGCACGGGGCTTTTACCTGGTCGCCGAAAGTGCGGGAATGGCGGTGGGCAGTTTGCTCGTGACCTACGAATGGAGCGACTGGCGCTGCGGCGACTTCTGGTGGATCCAGAGCGTGTACGTGCTCCCGGCGGCACGCCGTGGCGGCGTGTTCCGCGCGCTGTACGCGGCGGCCGAACAACGCGCCAGGGAGGCCGGTGCGGTGGGCTTGCGCCTGTATGTGGACCTCGACAACGCCACGGCGCAGGCCACCTACGAGGGGCTGGGCATGCAGCGCTGCCACTACGCCATGTACGAAGCCGGGTTTGCCGCTGACGTGACGCCACTCAGCGCGCCAGCGACCGCTCCGCGTTGAGGGACGGCGGCGGCTGGGCGTCGAGGCGCGCATTGAATTCGGCTACTGGCAGGGCTTTGCCAAAACGAAAGCCCTGCAGCTGGGCGCACCCGGCGTCGCGCAGAAAGTCCGCCTGCTCCGCGGTTTCGACACCTTCGGCGACCACGTTTTTGTTGAGGCTGCGAGCCATGCTGATGATCGCGCGGATGATCGTCGCGGTATCCGTGTCCGTCGTGAGATCGCGCACAAACGTGCGGTCAATCTTCAGCGTGTCGATGGGAAACCGGCGCAGGTACGACAAGCTGCAGTAACCGGTGCCGAAATCGTCCAGCGACACGCGCACGCCCAGACGCTTGATGCGTTGCAGCAGGTGCGTGGTGGCTTCACCGCCGGACATCACCATGCGCTCGGTGACTTCCAGTTCCAGCCGGGCTGGATCAGCGCCAGTGGTTTCCAGCGCGCCCGTCAGTTCCGCGTAAAAATCCGGATGCTGAAACTGCAGGGGTGACACGTTGACCGAGAGCACCAAGGTGCGGCCCTGCTGCTGCCACTGGTGCGCCTGTCGACATGCCTGGCGCAGCGCCCAGGTGCCGACTGGCAGGATCAACCCGCTGTCTTCGGCGACCGGGATGAACTGGTCCGGTGTGTAACGCTCGCGGCCATCCACGTGCCAGCGCATCAATGCCTCGGCGCCGACGATGCGGCGACTTTGCGCATCCACCTTGGGCTGATAGTGCAACACCAGTTCCTGCTGTGCGAGCGCGGAGCGCAGCCCGGCCTCGATTTCGCGCAGTTCCAGCGCCAGCTGGTCCATCGCTGTGGTGAAAAACCGGTAGCCGTGCCGACCTTCGGTCTTGGCCGTGCGCAGTGCCGCCTGGGCATACTGCAGCAAACTTTCCGTATCGCTGGCATCGTCCGGAAACAGGCTGACACCGATGTTCATGCGCAGCGCCAGATTCGGCAGTTCGGGTACTGCGGTTTCCGCGCACATGGCCAGCAGGCGCTGACATGCGCCAGCTGCTTCGCCCACGCTTTCCAGGCACGGCAGGACAACCACAAACTCATCACCGACATAGCGACTCAGCAACTGGTCGCTTGACAGTCCGGTGCGTATCCGCGCAGCAAACGCACGCAGCACGCGATCACCGTTGGCATGGCCGCGCTGTTCATTCACCTGCTTGAGATTGTCCAGACCAAGGCACAGTACGGCGGCGCGCTCCTGGCGGCGGGTGGCGGTGTCCACCCCCAGCTGAATGTGGCCCTGCACCTGATTGCGGTTGGGCAGACCGGTCAGGCCGTCGTGCTGGGTGAGGTGGATCATTTTCAACGCGAGTTCGCGGTTTTCGCTCATATCGCGAAATATCAGGACGCCTCCGATCACGTTGCCGGAGTGATCATGGATTGGCGCGGAGGAATCCCTTACCGGCGTGTCAAAGCCATGGCGATGGCGCAGCACGCTGTGTCCGCTCAGTGTGACGAAGGTATTGCGCGTGATCGCTGCGCGCAGTGGGTTGGCCAGCACCACTCCGTGCTCGGCATCAAACACGGGAAACACCGTTTCGACCGGCTGGCCCCGCCCTTCGGCACTGGTCCAGCCGGTCATGGCCTCGGCAATCGGGTTGAGCGAGGTGACGCGCAATTGCGGGTCGGTGGTGATGACCGCGTCGCCGATTGAGCGCAGTGTCACCTCGGCCAGCTCGCGCTCGCGGCGCAGCGCGTCCTCGGAGGCCTTGTGGCTGCTCATGTCCTGTGCCTGCGAGACGAAATACAGGGGCACTCCCTGCGGGTTGCGCACCACGGATACGCTGAGTTGCAGATAGACGGTGTGGCCATCCTTGTGCAGGCTGCGCTTCTCGATCTGATAAGACTCGAGGTCCCCGCACAGCATCCGCTGCTGCAGATCCTGGCGAGCAGTCACATCATCGGGGTGACTGATCGCGTCGATGTCCAGCGCCAGCAGTTCCGCCTGGGTGTAGCCCAGCATGTCGCACACGGCGGCGTTGACCCGCAGGAAATGCCCGTCCGGAGCGATCAGCGCCATGCCGATCGCCGCGTGCTGGAAGGCGCCAAAAAAGCGCTGATCGCTTTCATCCAGCTGCAGCTCCAGCGTGCGGCGCTCGGTGATGTCCACGAGCGCGGTGAACACGCCGCAAACGCGACCGTTGGCATCGATATCCGGCGAGAAGTTGCCATGCACGTAGCGCGTTTGCGTCTCGCGAAACAGCGTGCCCTCGTAGCTCGCTGCCCGCCCCGCGTACGCGCGCTGCAGTGCAGGCAGGGCGCTTTGGTAGTTGCGCTTGCCGACAACCTCGATCGTCAGCCGTCCGACCAGCTCGCTGGGTCGCACTCCCAGCCAGGTGTGATATGTGTGGTTGGCAAACAGTATCCGTTGCTGCAGGTCAAGGTAGGCCAGCAATGCTGGTGTACCACGCAACATGCGTGCCGGCCAATCCACGTCGCCGGCCACCGATGGTGATTCTTTGGCAGGTCTGCTCGAATGCACGATCCTTCCGCACGGCTTGCGCCGCCTGCAGGCGCACTTGCATCATGCTGTAGTTGGTCAGGCATGCAAACCGCGTGAAGATCAGGTGCGGCGCAGTTGTCGGCGCGCCAGACCACAGTTGGCATCCAGCCAGACGCGACCGAACGCATGCAGCTCACCGGGCGGCGCATTTGTCGGCAAGCACCACCAGCACCGGCCACGAGCCTGCGGGTGCGGTGGGTAATCGTGCTCGCACGTGTGCGACCCCGCCCGCACTTCGCTG